>DATBHZ010000031.1:0-13183 GCA_036557185.1 Acidimicrobiia bacterium
TATGAGATTCCACGTGACATCACGAAACGATGAGGTCTTTGCGCGCTGCCGATTTCGCGCGCTGCAAGGTCGCGGTACCGATGTCACGGAGTTCGCGCGTCGCGCCGACTCCGTGTGGACCGTGAGCTGAGGATCACAACCGGCGTCTCGCCGATGGTGTCCTCTGTCAGAGAAACCCGAGAAAGGTGGTGACTGTGCCTGCGGCAAAGAGAAGCACTCGCAAGGCAGCCAAGAAGGCGCCCGCAAAGCGCAAGGCTGCAAAGCGCAAGGCTCCTGCGAAGCGGAAGGCTGCACGGAAGGCTCCCGCCAAGCGCAAGGCAGCGAAGCGCAAGGCACCTGCGAAGCGCAAGGCCGCCAAGAGGACGACCAAGCGCAAGGCGACCAAGCGCAAGGCAACCAAGCGCAAGGCAGCCAAGAAGGCTCCCGCAAAGCGCAAGGCGACCAAGCGCAAGGCTGCGAAGAAGGCTCCCGCAAAGCGCAAGGCAACGAAGCGCAAGGCAACACGTCGTCGCAAGGCGACGCGGCGGTAGCCAGCTGTCTCTCACATCTCCGTGGGAACTGGATTCGGGGAGGCCTCCGGGCCTCCCCGAATCGCGTCTCGTCAGAGGTCGCGGACGACCCTGAACTGCTCGACGAGCCGCGGCTCACCGGCCGGGCGTGTGAGGTCGGCCAGCCGGCGTGCGAACTCCTCGGTCTGCTCGGCGGCTGCCGCGGGGTCGGAGGCGTCGATCCCCATCGTGGAGCGCCACTGGCTGCGGTGGCAGAGCAGCGCCTCCAACTTCGCGTCGAAGTCGGTCTCGATGTCCTCCGTGTGGTTCGGCTCGTCGGCCTCGAACAGGAGGAGCAGCTCCGGTCGGTGCGGCGGCCCGGTCTCCGGGAAGAACGCGTGGTCCCGTGCCGCGACGATGCCGTCGATCGTGAGCCATCCCGCGTGCCGGTGGTCGGGATGGAGCCGATACCGCTGCCACGGGTCGTGACCGAGGACGATCTCGGGTCGTACCGACCGGATCACCCTGCACACGGCAGCGCGCTCTTCGCGCCCGCTCTCCAGTTCGCCGTCGACGATGTCGAAGAAGTGCACCGTCCCGTCGCCGATGGCCTTGGCCGCGGCTCGTGCTTCGTCGTGGCGTAGCTCCACGAGCGTGGCGAGGTCCTGCGAAGGGTCCCACGTGCCCTTCGACCCGTCGGTGAGGATCAGCAAGTGGACCGCGGTCCCCGCACGCGCCCACTTCGCGAGGGTGCCGCCGGCACCGAACTCGATGTCGTCCGGGTGGGCACCGATCGCGAGCGCGACCTCCGGCGGTTCGACAATCGCGCCGTCGTGAGCCGTTCTCACAGTTCTGCACTCTCACGTAGGTGCGCGAGGTCTTGCGGGAGGTCGACGTCGAACGCGAACGCCGGGTCCCGAATGATGCGCACGCCGCAACGAGCGGCACCGGCGCTCTCGACGTGACGGCGGAACGATCCGGGGCCGTAGGAGAACGCGAATCGCACATCGGTGGGGACGGCGAGCACAGGCGTGCCGTCGCTGCGGTGACACGGCACGATCGAAACGATCCGGTCGGCGCCGTCCGCTGCGAAGCGGAGCAGCCCGCCGGCAGTCGCACGAGGGAGGTCGGCGTGGGCCACGATGGCCCGTTCGAGGCCGTGGCCGGCGCACCAGGCCGCTCCCTGCGCCGCGGCTCCGTCGAGCGACCCGGGGTCGTCGATGCGGTCCAGGCCGTGGTCGGCGCACCATGCGCGCACCTCCGGTGCGGAGGAGACGATCACGGTCGGCAACGGCCGGGCGGCGTCGAGCACGCGGTCAGCCATCTCCTCCGCGAGCTCTGCGCGCGCTCGTGCATCGAGCGCAGGAGCAAGTCGAGCCTTGCCCATCGTGAACGCGCGAATCGGGACGACGACGCCGGCCGGTCGCGCGAGAGAGGGCGGAGCGGAGTGCATCGGTCTGCGTATGCTACCGAGCGTGGACGCTGCCTACGGCCTCGCACGCGCCCTGCTGCTGCCTCCGCTCTCGTACGGTTTCGACTGGACGGTGCAGGGCGCTGCATCCATCCCTTCCAGCGGGCCGGTGATCCTCGCCAGCAACCACGTGTCGTACCTCGACCCGCTCGCCCTCGGATATCTGGGGAACCTTCGTCGACGGAGGTTGCGATTCCTCGCCAAGGCGGAGCTGTTCGACAAGGCGGGGCTCGGCTCCTTCTTGCGGAGTGCGCGCCAGATCCCGGTGAGCCGCGGGACCAGCGACGCGGCGTCGTCCCTGGACGGCGGCCTCGCGGCCTTGCAGCAGGGCGAGTGCCTCGCGGTGTTCCCCGAGGGCACGATCTCGCTCGATCTCGAGCCGATGGCGGGTAAGTCCGGGACCGCACGCCTCGCGATCATGAGCGGCGCCCCCGTCGTCCCTGTCGGGCTCTGGGGTGCGCAACGGATCATGTTCAAAGGCCGCAAGCCGCGTTGGCGGTGGGGCGTCGCCGAGGTGGCGGTCGTCGGGGAGCCGTTGCGATTCGCCGCTGACGACGACGTCCGCGACGCCACGGATCGCATCATGGCTGCGATCTGTGCCGCGGTCGCGCAGGCGCGGGCGATCTATCCCCAGCAGTCGTCCGAGGGCGAGGGCGACTGGTGGGTGCGGGAGCCCGAGACCGCACAGCTCCGTAGCTGTCGGACGGCATGAGCGTCGCAGTCATCGGAGCGGGCTCGTGGGGGACCGCGGTCGCAGGGATCCTCGCAGCGAACGCCGACACCGTGCTGTGGGCACGGACACCCGCGACGGCTCAGTCGATCGCGACCGAGCACGCCAACCCGCAGTACCTGCCGGGTGTCCCGCTGCCCTCCGAGCTGCGAGCCACGTCGGAGCTCGCAGAGGTGTGCGCGGACGCGGCGGTGGTGGTCATGGCCGTGCCCTCGCACGGGTTCCGCACGGTGCTCGAAGCAGCGCGGCCCGCGCTCGCGCACGACGCGGTGATCGTCTCCTTGTCGAAGGGGGTCGAGCAGGATTCGCTCCTGCGGATGACGGAGGTCGTGGCCGAGGTGCTCCCGAACCAGCCGCGAGACCGGATCGGAGTGCTGACCGGTCCGAACCTCGCGCGCGAGGTCGCGGCGGGTGAACCGACTGCGTCGGTGATCGCGATAGGTGACCCGGATACCGCCGACGAGCTGCAGCGCCTGTTCATGACCCAGACGTTCCGCGTGTACACGAACCCCGATGTCGTCGGCTGCGAGATCGCAGGCGCGCTCAAGAATGTCATCGCCATCGCCGCGGGGATCGCACACGGTCTCGGTTACGGCGACAACACCAAGGCAGCGCTGATCACGCGTGGTCTGGCGGAGCTGGCGCGGCTCGGCATCGTGCTCGGCGGCGACCCTCTCACCTTCTCCGGGCTCGCCGGGCTCGGCGACCTGGTCGCCACGTGCACGAGCGAGAAGAGCAGGAACCGGACGGTCGGTGTGCGCCTCGGCAAGGGTGAGACGCTCGAGGAGATCGTGGCCGACATGACGATGGTGGCGGAAGGCGTCAAGAGCACGGGCGCGCTGCTCGCCCTCGCGGGGCGTCACGGGGTCGAGATGCCGATCGCCGAGCAGGTGGGCGCGGTGCTGTACGAAGGCAGGAAGCCCAACGAGATCGTGCCGACGTTGATGTTGCGCCAGGCGAAGCCGGAGCTCCGCGGGATGCGATGATCGGCCCGTGCTGGTCGGAGCGCTCGGAGCCGAGGGGCGTGCCGAGGTCGATGCTGTAGGCAGGATCAAGCCCCTCGGCGAGGGCTGGACGTTCGGATGGTGGATCGGCGCGGACGACAGGTGGCGCGTCCCGGCGAACGAACCGGCGGTGCGATCGTCGACGATCGGCGCGGCTCCGGTGGGGGAGACCCGGGTGCGCGTTCCGAGCGGAGACGCGATCACACGCGCGTACGGGATCGGCCAGGCCGGGCTGGTCGTCACGGAGATCGAGAACGCATCACCGGCCGCGTTCCTCGCGACCGCGACCATCTCGGGTGCGCACTCCATCGCGGTGGACGACCGCACCGTCGTCGTCGACGGCCGCGCGTCCATGCTCCTGCCGTCCGTCCCGCAGCGGTGGAGCGCCGGCGCCGCCGACCTCGACCCGGAAGCCGTCGGCGCGCAGACCGGTCCGGTGGCGCCCGTGCGCGACCGCGCGGGCCGTGTGAGCGTGGCGATGCTCTTCCCGCTCAGCCACCGGAACCGGCTCCGGATTGCGATCGCGCCGACGGGCGCGATCGCTCCCGCGCTCCAGCTCGCCTCGCTGCCGTCGCCCGCGGACGCCGCGCGCGGCTGGGAGGCGTTCCTTGCGCGCCACATGACGGTCGATCTGCCGGACGCCGTCGAGCAGCAGCGCGTCGACCTCGCCCGCACGCAGATCGTGCTCGACCCGGATCCCGATGCAGCGACGACGGCAGCGCTCGAGGACTGGGGATACGACGAAGAAGCCGCGCGTGCGTGGGGGCGCCTGTCCTTCCGGGAGCGGCGTGCTTGTCGCCGACGATCGGACCGGCTCTCCGACGGGGCGGGTCCGCAGGGCACGCTGTTGCGTCTGCGCGGCGAGCTCGTGGCCGAGCGATCCGATGGGGCGCTCGATCTCCTCCCGGGCTTCCGTCCGGCATGGCGCGGCGCGGCACTCGAGGCGCATCAGGTGCCGACACGTGCAGGCGTGCTGTCGTATGCGTTGCGCTGGCACGGGCCGCGCCCCGCTCTGCTCTGGGAGCTCGACGGGCGCGGTGCATGCACGCTTCGCTGCCCTCCGCTCGATCCCGAGTGGTCGACGGACGCGCCGGCAGGCGAAGCGCTCCTCCGCGCCGCGTGACGCGGGCCTAGCCGTGCGTGGTCAGGATCCCGTCACCGACATGGCGCGCTGCGTTTACCGACGTCGAACACGACCGGAACAGGGCGTCCGTATTCTGCGGAGCATCCGTTGCACACGGGCGCTACCGGCCGGCGATTCGCTCGCCGGCCGATGCGCGTCCGGCGACGCCACCGCCACCGCCCTCGGCAACATCCGGCTCGGGGAGCCACCGGTAGCCCAAGCCGGGCTCGGTCAGGATCAGCCGAGGGTGCGACGCGCCGTCACCGAGCTTGCGTCGGAGGTGGTTGACGTGGACGCGCAATGAGGCGTTGTCGTGCTCGCCGGGCCCACGAAGCGCGGCGAGCAGCACGTCGTGGGTGAGCAGCGTCCCGGGGTGCTCCAAGAACAGCTCGAGCAGCTGCAGCTCGGTAGGCGTCAGTCGTGCCTGATCCCCTGCGAGCATCACCCGCTTGCGCGCGAGATCGATCTCGAGCTCCCCGATCGTGATCACCGCCTCGCGCGGCTCGCGGCGCACGTCGGAGCGCCGGAGCAGCGCACGGACGCGAGCGAGCAGCTCGCCGGTGTCGAACGGCTTGGTCACGTAGTCGTCCGCTCCGAGGTCGAGCGCGCTGATCTTCACGGCGCGGTCGTCCTCGACGGTGAGCACGACGATGGGCACCGCGGATTGCAGCCGTATGGTGCGCACCACGTCGATGCCGTCCATGTCCGGGAGGCCGAGGTCCAGGACCACGAGCTCGACCGCACGGGCTTCCACCGTCCGGAGCGCTGTAGCCCCGTCGCCGGCCTCGTCGACATCGAATCCGTTGGTCTGAAGGGTCGCACGGAGCGCGCTCCGCAGCGGAGCGTCGTCCTCAACGACGAGGATGCGCGTCATCGAGCACCTCCGTGTCTCTCGGGATCTCGATGGTCACCGTGAGCCCGCCGCCCGGAGTGTCGTGGAGGGCGACGCTCCCCTGGAGCGCTTGCACGAACGACTGCGTGATCGTGAGCCCGATTCCACTTCCGGCAGTGTCGCGTGAGCCACGACCGCGTACGAACTCGTCGAAGACGGCGCTGCGCTCCTCGCGGGGGATCCCCGGACCGTGGTCGGCAACACAGAAGCGCACGCGGCCGGGCAGGGCACTCGCGGTGAGCTCGACCGGACTCCCCGGCGGGGTGTGCCGGAACGCGTTCTCCAAGACGTTCGCGAGAGCGAGCTCGAGCATCGTGGAATCGGCTTGCAGGAGCGTGGGGGACGCCGGAGGCGTGAGGGTGAGCGGGTGGTCCTGCGCGAGGAGGTCGACGCGGCGCAGGGCGAGCTCGACCGTCTCGTCGACGTCGACGGCTTCGAGCTCGGGGTGCAGCATGCCGGAGCGGATGCGCCCGAGCGCCAGCACCTTGGTGACCAGCTGGTCGAGGCGGTCGGCCTCGGAGTAGGCCGCGCTCAGCAGCTCCCGTTGCGTCTCGTCGTCCAACGATCCCGTCTCGCTGCGCAGCGTCGAGACGAGGGCCTTGATCGTCGCGAGCGGGGTCCGCAGGTTGTGCGTCATCGCTGCGAGGAACGCCGCCCTGCTCTGCTCGACCTCGGCGTCGAGGCGCGCGGTGCGCGCCTCCCGCTCGCGGAGCTCGGCTCGGCGCCGGAGCGTGTTGACCCGGGCGATCGTGGTCCCGAGCGCGACGGCGGTGCCGGCGAACACGAGCAGCGCGATCAGGTCCTCGGCCTTGGTGATGTGGAGCGAGTGGGTCGGCGGTGTGAAGAAGTAGTTCAGCGACAGGAATGCCGCCGCCGCGCCGACCAGCCCGGCGGTGAGCCCGAGCAGCGCCGCGAGGACGACGACGAGCACCAGGGCCAGGGCGGCCGCACTGAAGCTTGCGTCCAGCGCGACGAGCGCGCTCGTAGCGAGCGCGACAACACCCAGAGCGGCGGCCGGCGACAACAGGCGGCGAAGAATGCCCGGATCGTAGGGCGATCCGTTCGCTCGGCGGTCCCCAGGAAGCGTTAACACGGTCGTCATATTCCGGAGACCTTGGCGTCGCCGACCGTCCCTAGGTTCCCCCGCAGAAGTTCGGGCCGGGCCCGGCTTCGGGACTCTGTGCAGCGGAAAGGAACCGTGACGTGTCGAACGGCAAGAAATTCATTGCCCTCGCGCTCCTCACGTTCATCGTGCTCATCGCGGTGGGCGTCTTCGCCAATCACCACTCCGGCGATCCCGAGGGGACCAAGACGGGCAACAGATCCGATCTCGTGGCGGAAGGGGTGCTCAAGAGCAAGACCGTCGAACCCAATGCCGTAGGTCTGCAAGCACTCGCCGACGGCTTGGGCCACCTCGGTGTCGGCCTGAACTTCACCTGGCTCCTCGTCACCGGCTTCCTGGTGCTCTTCATGCAGGTGGGCTTCGCGTTCCTAGTGACGGGATTAACGAGAGCAAAAAACGCGGGGCACATGATGATGATGAACATCGCGGCGTTCGCCGTGGCGTTCATCGCGTATTACATCTGCGGCTTCGCGTTCCAGTTCGGCGGTGTCGCGCCGATCATCCATCTCGGCGGCACCGGCCCGCTCTCCAGCCTGTTCGGGCACGGGAGCGCGGGCTTCATCGGCCTCCACGGCTTCTTCCTGCAGACCGGGAGCACCTACGACGTCGGAACGATCGCGTTCTTCCTGTTCCAAGTCGTCTTCATGGAAACGGCCGGTTACATCATCATCGGGGCGATCGCAGAGCGGATCAACTTCCGCACCTTCCTCATCGCAGAGGTGGCGATGGGCGCGCTCATCTACCCGATCTACGGAATGTGGGTCTGGGGAGGCGGCTGGCTCGCGAAGCTGGGCGTGTCCGCGGGTCTCGGACACGGCGCGGTCGACTTCGCCGGCTCTGGCGTGGTGCATGCAACCGGTGGTTGGGCGGCGCTCGCGCTCGCGATGCTGCTCGGACCCCGTATCGGCAAGTACAAGAAGGACGGCACGCCGCGCGCGTTCCCTGGCCACAACCAGGGCTACGTGGTCATCGGGACGCTGATCCTCGTGTTCGGGTGGATGGGCTTCAACCCCGGCTCGACGTTCGGCGCCGTGGACCTGCGCATCGCGATCGTCGCGGTGAACACGCTCATCTCCGCGTGCCTGGGCTTCGTGTTCGCGATGGCCTGGACCTGGTCGAGGTGGGGCAAGCCTGACATCTCGATGTCGTGCAACGGCATGCTCGCCGGGCTCGTGGCGATCACCGCGCCCTGCGCGTTCGTCGCTCCGTGGGCTGCCGCGATGATCGGGACGATCGCCGGAATCCTCGTCTGCTACAGCGTCGAGTTCATCGACCGGCGGCTTCGGATCGACGACCCGTGCGGCGCGATCTCCGTGCACGGCGTGTGCGGGACGTGGGGCGTGCTGGCCGTGGGGATCTTCGCCGACGGCACGTACGGCGCCGGGTGGAACGGCGTCCCCGGCCACGTGACCGGGTTCCTCTACAACTGGAACTTCGGTCAGATGGGCGCGCAGATCATCGACGTCATCGTCGGCTTTGCGTGGGCGTGGGGTATCACGTGGATCATCTTCAGCATCGTGAAGTCGCGGCGGAGCCTGCGGGTTCCGGCAGAAGCGGAGATCGAAGGCATCGACATGCCGGAGTTCGGCGCGCTCTGCTACCCGGACTTCGTGCTGCAGGCAGAGACGCTCGGTGCTGACGAGTCCGAGCTCGAGACCGCCGGCTCCTCAGTCGGATCCGATCGGGAGGTGTCGCAGTGAAGCTCGTCGTCGCTGTGGTGAAACCACACAAGTTCGAGGAGGTGGTGAGCGCGCTCCATGCGCTCGGTGTGAAAGGCATGACGCTCACGGAGGTGCGGGGGCACGGCCGTCAGCGCGGTCACACCGAGCACTACCGCGGTGCCGAGTACAGCGTCGAGTTCATCCCCAAGTCTCGGATTGAGCTGCTCGTCGACGACGACGAAGCGTCGAAGGTGGTCGACACCATCGCGCAAGCGGCGAGGACCGAGAAGATCGGCGACGGTAAGGTCTGGGTGATCCCGATCGAGGAAGCACTCCGCATCCGGACCGGAGAGCGTGGATCTGACGCCCTTTAGCGAACAGCGCTCCGTACTGATCGCAGACGACACGCTGCTGGGCCCGGCCTTCGGCCGGGCCTATGCAGCGATCGTCGATGCGTGGCTGTGCGATCTGACTCCCGACGAGCCGGGAATCGCGCTCCTCGCCGGCGGCGCGCTCGGCCGCCGGGAGCTGGCGCCGCAGAGCGACCTCGATCTCGTGCTGGTGCACGAGGGCCGGCGCGACGTGCGCGACCTGGCCGAGCGGATCTGGTATCCGATCTGGGACGCGGGCATCGCGCTCGACCATTCAGTGCGCACGCTGCGAGAGGTGCGGCTCGTCGCCGACGACGACCTGAAAGTCGTCCTGAGCCTGCTCGACGGCCGCGTCGTTGCCGGTGACACCGAGCTGGGGAACCGCGCGCTGCAGGACGTGCGCTCGCGCTGGGCCGCCGCGGCACGACGCCGGCTTCCCGGCCTGCGTGACATCACCCTGCAGCGGCACGAGCAGGAGGGAGACGTCGCGCACCTCCTCAGCCCGGAGCTGAAGCAGGGCAAGGGTGGTCTCCGCGACCTGCGCGTCCTCCACGCGCTCGAGGTCGCGACGCCGGTGCGCGAGGCCGACGGGGAGGTCGAACGCGCCGCCGCGACGATCCTGCAGGTGCGCTGCGAGCTCCACCGTGTCACCGGCCGGCCGAACGACCGCCTGACGCTGGAGGAGCAGGACGCCGTGGCGGCGCGCCTCGGGCACCCCGACGCAGACGCGCTGATGGCCGAGGTCTCCGCGGCGGGACGCGTGATCGCGTGGACGGGCGACGATGCCTGGCGGCGGACGAACACCTGGCTCGCCGGGCCGAACCGCCGCAGCGTGATCCCGAGCGACGCGGAGCTGAGCAGCGGTCTGGCGCTGCTCGACGACGAGATCGACCTCGCGCCCGACGCCGACTTCGACGATCCGTCGCTGCTCCTGCGCGCCGCGTTCCACGCGGCGGACCTCGGCCTCCCGTTCCGTCGTTCGGCGCTGGAGGAGTTGGCCGCCCGCGCGGTGGGGCCCGGTGAGCCATGGACACCCACGGAGCGCGACGCGCTCGTCGCGCTCCTCGGCACGGGAGAAGAGCTGGTCGCCGTGTTCGAAGCGCTCGACCGCTACCGGCTCATGGCTCGCATCCTGCCCGAATGGTCGGCGGTGCGGAGCAGGCCCCAGCGCAATGCGTTCCACCGCTTCACGGTGGACCGGCACCTCATCGAAGCGGCGGTCCAGGCGTCGAAGCTCACCGGCTCGGTGCGGAGGCCCGACCTGCTGCTGATCGGCGCCTGGCTGCACGATCTCGGTAAGGGCTATCCGGGTGACCACACCGAAGCCGGTGTCGCGCTCATGCGCGAGATCGCGCCGCGCATGGGCTTCGACGACGAGGACGCGGCGGTGCTCGTGGCGCTCGTCGAGCACCATCTGTTGCTGCCGGCGATCGCGACGAGCCGCGACCTCGAAGACCCGGTCACCACGCAGTACGTCGCCGAGCGGGTGCGTGATGTCACGACGCTCGAGCTCCTGGCGGCGCTCACCGAGGCCGATTCGATCGCGACCGGCCCCACGGCATGGAGCCGGTGGAAGGCCGAGCTCATGGGCACGCTGGTTGCGCACGTCGAGGACGAGCTCGCCGGCGCCACACAGCCCGCGCCTGCCGCGGCCGCGAGCCGCGCCTACGAGGAGGTCGTCGCGCGTGCCGGTGGCGCGCTGCTCGTCGAGGTGGACTCCGACCTGGTGACGGTGTGCGCGCCGGACCAGCCGGGGCTCTTGTGCCGCGTGGTGGGGCTGCTGTCGCTCCACGCGCTGAGCGTGCGCTCTGCAGACGTCTGGACGAGCCCGGACGGCGTTGCCGTGGAGCTGCTCGTGGTCGACCGGATGTTCGACCGCGAGTCCGACTGGGATCGGTTCCGCGTCGAGCTGCCCGACGTTCTCGGTGATCGCTTCCCGCTCGAGGACAGGCTCGCGGTGCGCGCTCGGACCTATCCGCGGCGGCCGATGTCGGCGCACCCCATCGAGCCGAGGGTGACGGCGGTCGAGGGTGCCTCGGAGACCGACACCGTGCTCGAGGTCCGCGCGCGCGACCGCATGGGGCTCCTCCACCGCATCACGCACGTGCTCTGGCTCGCCGGTGTCGACATCCGCCGTGCGCGGGTCTCGACGCTCGGCCAGGACGTCATCGACACCTTCTACCTGCGAGGTCTCGGCGGTCGATCACTCGACGAGTCCGCGCTCGACCGGATCCGCGATGCGCTCCTGCGCGAGCTCGAGCACGAGGAGCCGGTCGGTCAGGCAGAGACCCGCACGCCGACGCGCTCGAAGTAGCCCGACGCGGCGAGGGTTTGGAACTCGCGCTCGTCGGTCGGGTGCACGTGCATTGCCGCGACGGCCGCGCTCGACCCGCACGGAGGGTTCGGCTGTCCGATGGTGATCCCAGCGAGGTCGAACCCGAGATCCCGCTGCGTCTGGCGCTGCCGGAGGCTCGCCCCGATGTTCGCGGTATTGCGGTCTCGCGTCGTCAGGAACCAGCTGTCGCCGTCTTTGCCGGGACCCTCGGGTGGCGCGCCGAGGAAGCGCCACTCGATGAATCGGAGGATCGAGGTGTGGTCGTACTGGCGGTGATCGACGAAGCCGGGAAGCGCGTACGGCGACGCCATCACGACCGGCACGCGGAAACCGGCTTGGCCGAAGTTGTCCTCGTCGACCGTGCTCGCGCGATCGTCGGGCACGATCGGCGGGGCGACGTGGTCGAAGAAACCGCCCCACTCGTCGTACGTGATGATGAACACGCCGTGCTCCCAGTGCGGCGAGTTCACGAACGCGCTGAACACGTCGTGGAGGAAGTGCTGGCCACCGCGGATGTCCGCGAGCGGGTGATCGTCGTTCTCGGTGTCGCCGAAGAAGCTGGGGTCGACCATCGTGACGTTCGGGAGCGTGCCGTTGGCGCAGTCCGTGAAGTAGTCGGCGACCGGCGCCTCGAACGGACTGAGCCTCGGTCCCCACAGCCCGAGGAACGGTAGGTCCGAGAAGTAGTACTTCGCCGGCACGTTCGCGGCACCGAGCCGGTCCCAGATCGTCGTCCAGTCGAAGGGTCCGGTCGGCGGGAGGATGTTGCTCTTGAGACCGCCGGACTGCGCGGAGTGGAGGTACTCGCGGTTCGGCCACGTCGGGCCGAGCAACGCGGCGTGGTAGTCGTCGAAGATGGTCGAGTGGCGGGCGAGTTGTGACGTGAACGGCAGGTCGTTCCCCAGGTAGTAGCCGAGCGCGTAGTCGTCGTTACCGCTGGCAGGTGCGAGGAAGCCGCCGTCGCGCTCCGCGCGCCCCTGATCCCAGCCGTGGCCCGGATCGTTGTGTCCGCAGCCCTGGTACGGCGAGGTCTCGTCCGCTGCCTCGAGCAGGTGCTCGGTGGCGACCGGTCCGCTCGGTCCGGGGAAGGTCTGATGTTGGCGGCCGTTGACGGAGAAGCTCCGTCCGTACCGGTGCCGCCCCGACTCGAGGTAGTACCAGTCGTCGGCGAGCCAGCCGAGCCAGTGGTCGAACGAGCGGTTCTCCATCATCACGACGACGACGTGATCGATCGGCGCGTCGCCCGGCAGGCCGTCGAGCACGCTGCGTCCGGGGTTGAAGCCCGGAGGGAAGAGCCGCCGGCACCCCGGCAGCGCCGTCACGGCGGCGGCCGCACCCCCGATGACCCCGGCGCGCTTGAGGAACTCTCGTCGGTCGATAGTCATGATCTCCCCCCAACCCGTTCGGGGCATTGTTATCGCTGGGTCACCGCGCCGTCATCTCTCCGGCTCGATTCCCCAACTTTCGTGGTGTGGCGGGCATGGCAGGAGCCCGTACGATCCCCCGGTGCACCTCGACCTGCGCCGCGCATCGGTCTTCCTCGACTTCGACGGCACGATCAGCACCGCAGACCTCGGGTTGCACCTGCTCGAGCGTCTCGGCGCCGACGGATGGCGCGACGTCGAGGACGAGTACGTCCGCGGCGAGATCGGGAGCCGAGCCTGCCTCAGCGACCAATGGGAGTTCCTCCCGAAGGACCGTGAGCTCCTGACCCGCACCGCTGCAGAGATCCCGCTCGATCCCGGCACGAGCACGCTCGTCCACGCGCTGCGCGCCGCGGGCTCGGAGGTCTCGATCGTCTCCGACGGCTTCGGCTTCTACGTCGACGAGCTGTGCGGCCACCTCGGCGTCCCGATCATCACGAACGGCGTCGACTGGGAGACCGCCGACCTCGTCTTCCCGAGCGCGGATCGCTGCTGTGCGTGCTCGAGCTGCGGGACGTGCAAGCAGGCACCGATCAAGGATGCCGCGCGCCGCGGCCGAAC
>DATBHZ010000032.1:0-7290 GCA_036557185.1 Acidimicrobiia bacterium
CAGGATGTCGTCGAGCGTGTCCTCGATTCGATGGAGCTCGAGCGCGAGAAGGGGATCACGATTCTCGCGAAGAACACGGCGGTTCGATTCGGCGGCGTGAAGATCAACATCGTCGACACGCCGGGACACGCGGACTTCGGCGGCGAGGTCGAGCGCGGGCTGACGATGGTCGACGGTGTGCTGCTGCTGGTCGACGCGAGCGAGGGGCCGTTGCCGCAGACGCGGTTCGTGCTGCGGAAGGCGCTCGAAGCGGACCTCCCGGTGATCCTCGTGGTCAACAAGGTCGACCGCCCCGACGCGCGCATCGCCGAGGTCGTCGACGAGGTGTACGAGCTGTTCCTCGATCTCGACGCCGACGAGCACCAGATCGACTTCCCGATCGTCTATACGAACGCGCGCGCCGGTTGGGCGAGCCTCTCCGCGGATTCCGAGGGCTCGGACCTCAAGCCGCTGTTCGAGCTGCTGCTCGAGCGGATTCCAGCGCCCCGTTTCGAGCCCGGCCACCCACTCCAGGCGCTCGTCACGAACCTCGATGCATCGCCGTACGTCGGCCGGCTCGCGCTCTGCCGCGTGCACCACGGCACCATCGCCAAGGGCGACACGGTGGCGTGGTGCCGCGTGGACGGCTCCATCGAGCGCGTGCGCATCACGGAGCTGTACGTCACTGAGGCGCTCGAGCGGGTCGACGCGGCCTCCGCCGGACCGGGCGGGATCATCGCGATCGCGGGCCTTGCCGAGGTCACGATCGGGGAGACCCTCGCGGACGCCGAGGACCCGCGACCGCTCCCGGCGATCACGGTCGACGAACCGAGCCTCGCGATGACCCTCGGGATCAACACGTCCCCGCTCGCGGGGCAGGGCGGCTCGAAGGTCACGGCGCGACAGCTCGAGACGCGGTTGCAGCAGGAGCTCGTGGGCAACGTCTCGCTGCGCGTGCAGCCGACCGACCGGCCGGACGCATGGGAGGTGCAGGGCCGTGGCGAGCTGCAGCTCGCGATCCTCGTCGAAACCATGCGCCGTGAGGGCTTCGAGCTCACCGTCGGCAAGCCGCAAGTCGTCACCAAGGACGTCGGCGGCCGCGTGCACGAGCCCGTGGAACGCGTCTCGATCGACGTGCCCGAGGACTATCTCGGCGTCGTGACGCAGATGGTCGCGCTGCGCAAGGGGCGCCTCGAGCAGATGGTCAACCACGGCACGGGCTGGGTCCGCACGGAGCACATCGTCCCGGCGCGGGGGCTCATCGGGTTCCGCACCGAGTTCCTCACCGAGACGCGCGGCACGGGGGTGCTCCATCACGTCTTCGACGGCTACGAGCCGTGGCACGGGGAGCTCCGCACGCGGCCGACGGGCTCGTTGGTGGCCGACCGCAGGGGAGTGACGACCACGTTCGCGCTCATCAACCTCGGCGAGCGCGGCCAGCTCATGGTCGGGCCGGGTGTGGAGGTCTACGAAGGGATGATCGTGGGGGAGAACGTCCGCAGCGAGGAGATGGACGTGAACCCGACGAAGGAGAAGAAGCTCACCAACATGCGGGCCGCGGCCTCCGACGACACGGTCCGGCTCACACCCCACCGTGTGCTGTCGCTCGAGCAGGCCCTGGAGTTCATCGCCGACGACGAATGCGTCGAGGTGACCCCCGAGCACGTGCGGCTGCGCAAGGTCACCCTCGCGGCGGCGATCCGGGGCCGTGCCCGCCATGGCAACAAGCCCTCCAAGGCCTGACGCGACCGACCACCGAATTCGGCGCGCCGCCCCGTACGATGGGGCCGTCATGCGCACGTTCCGCCTGTCCCCGCAGGCATTCCGCAAGGTCGCGCTGGTCGCGGTCGTGCTCGTGGCGGTCATCATCGTGACCGGGGCGGCCGTCCGGCTCACCGGGTCGGGCCTGGGGTGCCCGGACTGGCCCAACTGCAGCTCGGGGAGCCTGGCGCCGAAGGCAGCGGCCTCGAACATGCACGGCTGGATCGAGTTCATCAACCGCGTCGTCACCGCGCTCCTGTCCGCGGCTGTCGCCGTCACCGTCGTGGGAGCGTTCCTGCGCAAGCCCCGGCGTGTCGACCTGGTCTGGCTCTCCATCGGCCTGGTCGCCGGCGTGATCGCCCAGATCATCCTCGGCGGTCTCGTCGTCGAGGAGCTCCTCGACCCGCCGTTCGTGATGGGCCACTTCCTGCTCTCGATGGCCCTGTTGGGCGACGCGATCTACCTGTACTACCGGGCGGGCGTTCCCGACCGCGAGCTCACGCGTCCCACGGCCTCGATGAGCATCGTGTGGATGGCTCGCCTGCTCGTCGTCGTCGTGTCGGCCGTCCTCGTCACCGGCACCATCGTGACGGGCGCCGGCCCGCACTCGGGCGATGCGGGCAATGGCGCACACTTACGTGCGACTCGCATCGACATCGCCGTCACGACGGTTGCACGTCTGCACGGCACGACTGTCATGGGATTCCTCGCCCTCGTGCTGATCACGCTCGCGCTCGTCGTCCGCACGAAGGCTCCGAAACGCGTGCTCCACTACGCCGAGATCCTGCTCGTGGTCCTGGTCGCGCAGGCAACGATCGGGTACGTGCAGTACTTCACCAACGTTCCCGCGCTGCTCGTCGGCTTCCACGTCGCAGGCGCGGTGCTGGTCTTCAGCGCGACCCTCGCGTTCGGCCTCGCGCTCTACGAGCCCGTGAAAGCTACGGCCGCATCCCGAGCCGAGCCGGCAGCGGTCCCGGCGATCGTCTGACCCCGCGGCGCGCGTCGCGCCCAGACGCGCGAGCCTGTGAAGCGTGGCGGCACCGTTCCGGTTCGACCGGTCGTGGGTGTTCCCGGCCGATCTCGACGGTGTCTGGGAAGCACTCACCGCGACCGACGACTATCCGCGCTGGTGGCCGTGGCTGCGCGCGCTCGACGTCGACGGCTTCGCCCCCGGCGCGACCGCTCGCTGCGTGATCCGCGGACCGCTCCCATACACACTTCGCTGCACCGTGCACGTGCTCGACATGGTCCCGCGCGAGCGCGTCGTCTCGGAGATCTCCGGTGACCTGCACGGACCCGCGCGGCTCGATCTGACAGGGAACGGCGCGGGGTGCAGCGCGCGCCTCAGCTGGTCCCTCGAGCTGCGCGCGGCGCCGCTGCGCAGGCTCGCCGTCGTCGCGCGCCCCGCGATGCAGTGGGCGCACGATTACGTCGTCAGCTCGGGTGTTGATTCGTTCAGGCGACAGGCGCTCGACGGACGGGTACCATGATCCGCGGGGAGTCGGCAACGGCGCGGGCGGTTGATCTCAACCGCGACCGACGAGAGCCCGATGCACCCAGCCGTGACCTCCAGCCGCACGCTGCGTCGCTTGGCGCGCGGCCGGCTCCTGGCGGGCTGTGCGCTGCTCGTCGGCGCACTGGTGCTCGCTCCGGACGGGGTCGCCACTGCGGCACGTAAGCACGCAGCGCCCACTGCCGGCGCGCTCGAGGTGCTCGCCGAGCGCTACAACGGTGCGCTCGTCCGCTTGCAGGCGGCACAGAGCAAGGTCGACGAGACCTCGGCCGCGGTCGGTGCGGCGCAACGCCGGGTGAGCGACCTCACCGCCCTGCTGCGTGCGCGCGTTGCCGGCATCTACACGGCGAGCGCCGAGCCTCCCGGTGTGTTCGCCGTGCTCGGCAGCCGCGACCCGACCCAGCTCGAGCGCAGCATCGAGTACCAGCACTTCGCCGCGGAGCCGAACGTGACGCTCCTGCGCACCGCGACCAGCGCGCGCGACGCCCTGCGCGCACGCGCCGACGCAGCATCCGACGCGATCGCGGAGCTGCAAAACCAGGCCGACACCGCGCACGCGGCCTACCGGAAGCTGTTGCGCCAGGCTGCGTCCGCAGCAGCGGCCGGCTGGCCGAGCAACGGCGACGGTGCCGGCCCGGTCGGCACGCCCCACGCCAAGCACGGAAGGGCAGGAACCACACAGGCGGCTGCCGCAGCGGTGCAGCCCTCCACCCGTCCCGTGCTGCCGGCGACGACCGTGCCTCGCCCTTCGTTGCAGCAGCCGCCGCCCACGACCCGTCCGGCTCCTCCGCCGACGCTGCCACGAGCACCCAGCCGGCCCAGCCCGCCGCCGGCAAACGTCTCGAAGGCGTCGATCGCGGTCGCGTTCGCGCGCCGTCAGCTCGGGAAGCCGTATCGGTTCGCGGCGGCGGGGCCGAACGCCTACGACTGCTCCGGTCTGACGATGGCGGCCTGGGCCGCGGCGGGGGTGTCGATGCCGCACTACTCGGTGTCGCAGGCCCAGATGTTCCCGCGCGTGTCGTGGAGCCAGCTGCAGCCCGGCGACATCGTGGTCTTCTACTCCGACTATCACCACGTGGGCCTCTACATCGGCGGCGGGATGATGATCCACGCGCCGCAGACCGGCGACGTCGTACGAATCGCGCCCGCGTGGCGCACGACGTTCCAGTTCGGTGTTCGCCCCTAGGACGGTCCCTCGTCGCCGGCTGTTCCGGTCTGGCTCCCTCCGCGGGCTCGTGCGAAGCTCGCGATGAGCACCGCCACGATGGTCACGAGGAAGATCTGGCCGAGGAGCGCCTCGATGCTCACGGCGACACGGCCGCTGTCCCTGTTCGGCGACAGGTCGCCGAAACCGAGCGTGGTGATGGTCACGAAGCTGAAGTAGAGGTACTTGATCCCGTTCGGGTGCCGGATCTGCACGAAGAACGGACCGTCGATCGAGTCGAGGAACCGATAGATCCCGGCGAAGGTGATGGCCATCAACAGGTACGCGTCGATCGCTCCGAGGACGGTCTCGATGTTGACGATCGGGTGCCGGAAGATGCGCACGAGCACGATGATCGGACAGATCAGCACGAGCACGATCACGAGCATGCTGGCCCCGTGGTGAGGCTCCCGGCCGAACGCCGCGAACGCGAAGTTCGCGAGCAGGAACAAGACGACGACCACCGTGGCAACTTGGATCACGCGCCGGTGCACCTTTGACGTGTACAAGGTGAGGAGCAGGATCCCCCCGAAGAACACCGAGATCACAGCGCGTCCCCAGAGGCTGTCCTCGATCGCATCCATCAACACGTAGGTGACCAGGATCAGGATCAGGAGGGCGCCGTAGGTGTCGCCCTCGATCAGGCGCTCGATGAAACGCCGGTGCATGCGCGGCTTGGCGGTCGGTTCCATTGGGCGGTCATCCTGGCACGGGACCGATCGGCGGGGCCTGTGGGATGCTCGCGCCCGATGGACGTGCACCTCGTCGACGGGACCTACGAGCTCTTCCGGCACCACTACGCGGTCCCGTCCCACGTCGACGGCGACGGGATCGAGGTGGCTGCGACCCGCGGCGTGCTGGGGTCGGTGCTGATGCTGCTCGAGGACGGCGCGACGCACGTCGCCGTGGCCACGGATCACATCGTGGAGTCGTTCCGCAACGACATGTACGACGGCTACAAGACGAGTGAGGGGATGGAGCCAGAGCTCCTGGCGCAGTTCCCGATCCTCGAGGACGCACTTGAGTCCCTCGGCGTTCCCGTCTGGGCGATGGTGGAGCTGGAAGCCGACGACGCGATGGCGAGCGGAGCATCGGTGGCCGCCGAAGACGACCGCGTCGGGCGCGTGCTGCTCTGCACGCCCGACAAGGACCTCGGTCAGTGCGTGGTCGGGGAACGTGTCGTGCAGCTCGACCGGCGCAAGCAAGAGCTGCGCGACGAGGCGGGCGTGCGTACGAAATTCGGCGTCGGCCCGGCATCGATCCCGGATTACCTCGGCCTCGTCGGTGACACGGCGGACGGGTTCCCGGGACTCCCGGGTTGGGGTGCCAAGTCGACCGCGATCGTGCTCGACCGCTACGAGCACCTCGAGGCGATCCCCGAGCTGGCGAAGGACTGGGACGTGGACGTGAGAGGTGCGGTCAAGCTCGCGAGCACGTTGGTGGACCAACGCTGCGACGCGGAGCTCTTCCGGGACCTGGCAACCCTGCGTACGACTGCCGACGTCGGCACGGTCGACGACTGGGAGTGGACAGGTCCGGCCGATGGGTTCGATGCGTGGTGCGCACGTCTCGGCGCCCGCGGCATGGTCGAGCGCGCCGACAAGCTCGCGGGAGAGCGGGAGCGATGAGTGCGGTCGTGGTCGAGCGGCCGCACGAGCAGGTCGCGGTTGTCCGCATGAACCGCCCCGAGCAGCGCAACGCAATGAACTTCGCTCTCCTCAGCGAGCTGTTCGAGGCGTTCGCCGAGCTCCGCACCGAACGCACCTGCCGGGTGATCGTGCTCACCGGTGAAGGCGCCGGCTTCTGCGCGGGCCTCGACCTCGTCGAGGGCGTGTCGCTCCCCGACAATGGCGGGCGCGGTCGCGCCGCCGCGGGCATGGCCGTCCAGCAGTACATCGCAGGTCTGATCCCGATGCTGCGGTCCCAGCCGCAGCCGGTCATCGCCGCGGTGAACGGTGCAGCGTCGGGCGGCGGGCTCGCGCTGGCCTTGGGATCCGACATCCGGATCGCGGCCGACTCAGCACGCTTCAACGTCGCGTTCATCAAGGTCGGGCTCTCTGCCTGCGACATCGGCGTGAGCTGGTTGCTCCCGCGCCTGATCGGCGCGTCCCGCGCGTACGAGCTGATGTTGACCGGCCGATTCGCCACCGCCGACGAGGCGCTCCGGGTCGGGCTCGTGACCGAGGTCGTGCCGGACGGCGAGTTGATGAGCAGCGCCCTCGCCGAGGCGGAGCGCATCCTCGCGAACGGCCCGTTCGGCGTCCGCATGACGAAAGAGGTGATGTGGAGCCAGCTCGAGATCGGCAGCCTGCAGGCGGGGATCGATCTCGAGAACCGTACGCAGGTGCTGTCGAGCTTCGCCGGCGACCTGGAGGAGGCGATGGCCGCGTTCGTGGAGAAGCGGCCCCCGAGGTTCACGTCGTGAGAGGAGTCGAACCATGAGCGAGCTGAAGGGTCGCGTGGCACTCGTGACCGGAGGCAGCCGTGGGATCGGGCGCGCAGTCGCGCTCGCGCTTGCGGCCGATGGCGCAGACGTAGCGATCACGTATCGCAAGGACGAGGACTCGGCACGTTCTGCGGTGAGCGAGATCGAGTCGGCCGGCAGGCGGAGCGCGATGTTCGCGGCCGATGTCGTCGACCCGGATGCCACCACGGCCCTGGCGCAGCGCGTGCTCGAGGAGTTCGGGCCGGTCGACGTGCTGGTGCACAGTGCCGGCATCGCCTCGCGGGGCCGCTCGGTCGCGAGCACCGATGTCGCAGAGGTCGTACGCCTGTTCAACACGCACACGCTCGCCGCGTTCATCTTGGCGAAGGAGCTGATTCCCGCAATGCG
>DATBHZ010000033.1:0-61616 GCA_036557185.1 Acidimicrobiia bacterium
GATCTCCGCACTCTCGTACGACTTCTTCTTCACCCATCCCTACTACTCCCTCACGATCGACCGGGCCGACGATCTCGTGACGGCGATCCTCCTCGTCGCCGTCGGCTTGATCGTCGGTGAGGTCGTCGTGCGCGGATGGCGAAGCCGAGCTGCAGAGGCGGAGAGTCGCCGCGAGGCGGATCGCGTTCGCAATGTCGCGCAGCTTGGCGCCGGTGGGGAGACCGAGCAGCGACTGATCCGATTGGTGCAGCGCGAGCTCGTCGACGTGCTGCACGTCCCGGGCGTCCGGTTCGAGAGCCCGCCGTTCATCACGGTGCTTCCGGTGCTGGGGCACGGCAGTATCCGCATCCCTTCGAGCGACGCGAGTGCCGCGGCCGAGTCCGAAAGCTTCGTCGAGCTGCCCGTGTACGGCGAGGGTCGGCGGCTGGGTCGCTTCGTGGTCGAGCTTCCCGAAGGCGCGAGCGGGGTCCTGCTCCCGGCCGAGTCGCGAGCGACGGCCGCGGCGCTCGCAGACCAGCTCGGGATCGCACTCGCGAGCGGGAGACGAGGAGTGCGGAATGGGTGACCTGATCTTCGTCGGCGTCGTCCTCGTGTTCTTCGGGCTGATGGCCGGCTTCGTGGTGTTGTGCGACCGAGTGATCGGCCCGGACTCGTCGAGCGATCTCGCGGTCGATCACGACGAGGAGATCGCGACGAGCGAGGAAGAGGTCGCTGCGTGAGCGCCGACAACGTCGTCGGCTTGATCCTCGCAGTGCTGCTGGCCGGCTACCTCGTGTGCGCGCTCGTGGCGCCGGAGCGGCTCTGATGTCGATCGAGTCATGGCTGCAGCTCGGTGCGCTCCTTGTCCTGCTCGGCGTCTCCGTTCCGCTGTTCGGCACGTACATGGCGCGGGTCTTCGGAGGTGGCCGCGCGCCCGGCGACAGGGTCTTCCTACCGGTCGAGCGGCTGATCTACCGGCTGTGCGGGATCGATCCCGAGCGGGAGCAGCGCTGGAACATCTATGCGCTCTCGGTGCTCGCGTTCAGCGTGATCTCGGTCCTGTTCGTGTACCTCGTCGAGCGTCTCCAGGGAAATCTCCCCTTCAACCCCACCGGCGTGAGCTCCATAGACCCGGCACTTGCGTTCAACACAGCCGTGAGCTTCGCCACCAACACGAACTGGCAGAACTACGCCGGCGAATCGACGATGAGCCACCTCACCCAGATGGTTGCGCTCACGGTGCAGAACTTCGCGTCCGCCGGTGTCGGGCTCGTCGTGGCCGTGGCGCTGATCCGCGGGCTGGTGCGGCGCCGCGTCGGCACGCTCGGCAACTTCTGGGCCGACCTCATCCGCGGGATCATCCGCGTGCTGCTCCCGATCGCACTGATCGGCGCGGTCGTGATGGTGAGCCAGGGCGTGGTCGACAACACGCACGGGTTCACTCAGGCGACGACGATCGAAGGTCACAAGCAGCAGGTTCCCGGAGGGCCGGTCGCGAGCCAGGAGGCGATCAAGGAGCTCGGAAATAACGGAGGGGGCCCCTACAACGCGAACTCGATGCATCCCTTCGAGAATCCGAACCCGATCACGGACCTCCTGCAGCTGTACCTGATCCT
Source organism: Acidimicrobiia bacterium (assembly GCA_036557185.1). Taxonomy (GTDB): domain Bacteria; phylum Actinomycetota; class Acidimicrobiia; order IMCC26256; family JAENVU01; genus DATBHZ01. The sequence goes on from DATBHZ010000033.1 coordinate 1,596, forward strand.
GGTGCTCCCTTTCTCGCTCGCGTGGACGTTCGGCGTCATGGCGAAGGACAAGAAACAGGGTCTCGCCGTGCTCGGGGCGATGGTCCTGCTCTTCCTCGCCACCACCGTGCTGACCATGGTGCTCCAGACGGGCTCCAACCCGAAGCTGACCGCGGCGGGTGTCAATCAGACGACGACGTCGACCCAGAGCGGTGGCAGCACCGAGGGCACCGAGACTCGCTTCGGTGCCGCGGGGTGCGGCTTGTTCGCGTCCAGCACCACACATACGTCAACTGGGGCTGTCAACTGTTCGCATGACAGCCTGCTCCCGCTCGCCGGGATGATGCCGCTCACGAACATCATGCTCGGCGAGGTCAGCCCCGGCGGGCTGGGCGCCGGGCTGTACGGGATGTTGATCTTCGCCCTGCTGTCGGTGTTCATCGCCGGCCTGATGGTCGGGCGAACACCGGAGTACTTGGGCAAGAAGATCCAGGCGGCGGAGATGAAGCTCGTCGTGGTCTACCTGCTCGCCGTCCCCTTGGTGATCCTGGCGTTCGCCGGAGCGTCGGTCGTGATGACGACTCCGTCGCATTCGATCCTCAACCCGGGCCCGCACGGCCTCAGCGAGGTCGTCTACGCGTTCACGTCACAGGCGAACAACAACGGCTCGGCATTCGCCGGCCTCACCGGCAACACCAACTGGTTCAACACGACCGGCGGGCTCTCGATGCTCGTCGGTCGCTACGTCCTGATGATCACCGCCCTTGCGATCGCCGGATCGTTGGTGCGCAAGCAGACGGTCCCGGCGTCGGCGGGCACGTTCCCGACCAACAGCGGGATGTTCACCGGTCTCCTCGCGTCGGTGGTCGTGGTGGTCGTCGGCCTCACGTACCTGCCCGTCCTCGCGCTCGGCCCGATCGTCGAGCACCTGAAGCTCTGAGGAGCACGAGAACATGCCCGGCGCCCCCGCCAAGTCCCAATCGCTCTTCGAAGGCGCGATCGCGCGACGCGCGTTCGTCGACAGCGTCCGCAAGCTCAATCCGCGTGTGCAGATGCGCAACCCGGTCATGTTCGTCGTCGAGGTCGGCAGCGTGCTCACGACTGTGCTGTTCGTTCGGGACCTCGGTCGGCACGGCACGCAGCAGGACGTGTTCTCCGGGCTCGTTGCCGCGTTCCTCTGGTTCACGGTGCTCTTCGCGAACTTTGCCGAAGCGATCGCCGAAGGGCGAGGCAAGGCGCAGGCGGACACGCTGCGAAAGACACGCACCGAGACCGCCGCGAATCGCCGGCTCCCGGACGGTTCGACCGAAGAGGTGCCGAGCACGGCGCTCGACGTGGGTGACCAATGTGTCGTCAACGCGGGTGAGCTCATTCCGAGTGACGGCGACGTGATCGAGGGGATCGCGAGCGTCGACGAGTCGGCCATCACCGGCGAGTCGGCACCGGTCATCCGTGAATCCGGAGGCGACAGGTCTGCGGTAACGGGCGGGACGCGGGTCCTCTCCGACCAGATCGTCGTCCGCATCAGCGCAAGGCCGGGCGAGACCTTCCTCGATCGCATGATCTCGCTCGTCGAGGGCGCGGACCGCCAGAAGACTCCCAACGAGATCGCGCTCAACATCCTGCTCGCAGGCCTGACGATCATCTTCCTTCTCGCGGTCGTCACGCTCCAACCGTTTGCGATCTATTCGGATGCCGAGCAGTCCGTGATCGTGCTCGTCGCGCTGCTGGTCTGCCTCATCCCGACGACCATCGGCGGTCTGCTGAGTGCGATCGGGATTGCCGGCATGGACCGGCTCGTGCAGCGGAACGTGCTCGCAATGAGCGGGCGTGCCGTCGAAGCCGCAGGCGACGTGAGCACGCTCCTGCTCGACAAGACCGGGACCATCACCTACGGCTCGCGCCAAGCCGCGCAGCTGCTTCCCGTCCACGGTGCGGACGAAGCCGAGCTCGCTGACGCAGCGCTGCTCTCGAGCCTCGCCGACGAGACGCCGGAAGGCCGCTCGATCGTGGTGCTCGCGAAGGAGCGCTACGGCGTGCACGCGCGCGATCTCGACGGCGCGACGCTCGTCCCCTTCACCGCGCAGACCCGGATGAGCGGTGTCGACTACGAAGGCCACTCGATCCGCAAGGGCGCGGCCGACTCCGTCCGCTCGTGGGTCGAGGAGCACGGCGGTGCAGTGCCCGAGGAGCTGAGCACGATTGTCGACGGCATCTCGGGGCAGGGCGGGACGCCCCTCGTGGTCGCCTCGAAGAATGGTGCCGCGCCGCGCGCGCTCGGCGTCATCTACTTGAAGGACACCGTCAAGGAGGGCATGCGGGCGCGGTTCGACGAGCTTCGGGCGATGGGAATTCGCACCGTGATGATCACGGGCGACAACCCGCGGACCGCCGCGGTCATCGCCGAAGAGGCCGGCGTCGACGACTTCCTCGCAGAGGCGACACCCGAAGACAAGATGGCCCTGATCCGGAAGGAGCAGCACGGCGGCCGGCTCGTCGCCATGACCGGTGACGGGACCAACGACGCACCTGCGCTCGCGCAAGCCGACGTCGGAGTCGCCATGAACACGGGCACGCAAGCCGCCAAAGAGGCCGGGAACATGGTCGACCTGGACTCGGACCCGACGAAACTCATCGAGGTCGTCGAGATCGGCAAGCAGTTGCTGATCACACGTGGCTCGCTCACGACGTTCTCGATCGCGAACGACGTTGCCAAGTACTTCGCGATCATTCCTGCGATGTTCGCGTCGTTCGGCTCACTCGCGGTGCTGAACGACCTGAACATCATGCAACTGTCGTCACCGCGGTCCGCCATCCTCTCCGCGGTGATCTTCAACGCGCTGATCATCGTCGCCCTGATCCCGCTTGCCTTGCGCGGAGTGAGGTTTCGCCCCGTGGGCGCTGCGGAGATCCTGCGTCGCAATCTCCTGATCTACGGGCTGGGCGGGATCGTCGCACCGTTCGTCGGCATCAAGCTCATCGACCTCGTCATCACCGCCATGGGGGTGCACTAGATGCGCCGGCAGCTGCTCCCCGCACTCGGGATCTTCCTGGCGATCACGGTCGTCTGCGGGCTCGTGTACCCACTCGTGGTGCTCGGTGTCGCGCAGGGCGTGTTCCGCGGCAAAGCCGATGGCTCGCTCGTGAACCGCGACGGGAAGGTGATCGGCTCGAGCCTGCTCGCCCAAGGCTTCACGGAGGCGAAGTACTTCCACCCTCGCCCGTCGGCGGCCGGCGCAGACGGCTACGACGGCGCGGCCAGCGGCTCGTCGAACCTCGGCCCCAGCAATCCGGAGCTCGTCAAGACCGTCGCGCAACGTGCCGTCGCGTATCGGAAGGAGAACGGTCTTCGAGCGGGCGCGAAGGTGCCGACTGACGCGGTCACCGCCTCGGGTTCCGGGCTCGATCCCGACGTCACGGTCGCGAACGCCGACCTGCAGGCCCGTCGCGTGGCGCGTGCGCGGAACCTGGAAGCAAGCGTCGTGCTCGATCTGATTGCTCGGCACACGAACGGCCGACAACTGGGGTTTCTCGGTGAGCGCACCGTGAACGTGCTCGACCTCAACCTCGCCCTCGATCGTCTGCCTCGGACTTAGGCTCTGGACATGGCGCGGGGATCGCTTCGCATCTACCTTGGTGCGGCGCCGGGCGTCGGCAAGACCTTTGCGATGCTGAACGAGGGGCGTCGCCGCGTGTCGCGCGGCACCGACGTCGTGGTCGGATTCGTCGAGACACACGACCGAACGAACACCGCAGCGCAGATCGGAGATCTCGAGGTCGTCCCGCGCACTCGAATCGAGTACCGGGGGACGTCCTTCGAGGAGATGGACGTCGATGCGGTCGTCGCGCGCCATCCCAAGGTGGCGCTCGTCGACGAGCTGGCGCACACGAACGTGCCCGGCGCTCGCAACGAGAAGCGCTATCAGGACGTCGAGGAGATCCTCGAGGCGGGCATCGACGTGATCTCCACCGTCAACATTCAGCATCTTGAATCGATGAACGACGTCGTGCAGCAGATCACCGGGATCGAGCAGCGCGAGACGATTCCCGACGCCGTTGTGCGGGCCGCCGATCAGGTGGAGCTCATCGACCAGACGCCGGAGGCCCTGCGCCGCCGCATGGCGCACGGGAACATCTACGCGCCCGAGAAGGTGGACGCAGCCCTCGCCAACTACTTCCGGCTCGGCAATCTCGGTGCGCTGCGCGAGCTGGCGCTCATGTGGGTCGCCGACAAGGTCGACGAGGCCTTGGAGCAGTACCGGGAAGCGCACGGCATCGCGGGGCAATGGGAAACCCGGGAGCGCGTGGTCGTCGCGATCACCGGCGCCCGCGGTGGTGAGGACGTGATCCGGCGGGCAGCGCGCATGGCGATGCGATCCCGCGGCGATCTGCTGGGTGTGCACGTGCGCCCTGCCGACGGGCTCGCGGCACCCTCGACCGAACGGCTCACGGCGCTGCGCTCGCTGCTCATCAGGCTTGGGGGTGAGTACCACGAGGTGAGCGGTACGGACATCGGGCAGGCGTTGATCCGCTTCGCGGAAGCGGAGAACGCGTCGCAGCTCGTGCTCGGCGCGAGCCAGCGCTCGCGGACGGCCGAGCTGCTGCGCGGGTCGGTCATCAATCGGGTGATCCGTGCCTCGGGACCGATCGACATCCATGTCATCTCGACGGACGAGGCTGAGTCCGCGGACGCGCCGGGGATGCGTGTCCCGATCCGCCGAGCACCTGCGCTCCCGACGCGCCGCGTGGTCACGGCATGGGTGCTGGCAGTCCTGGCGCCGCCGCTGCTCGCGTTGCTCCTCACAGCCATGCGCGGCACGCTCACCCTGCCCGGCGATCTCCTGCTGTTCCTGTTCCTCGTGGTGGTCGTCGCCGCGATCGGCGGCCTGCTGCCGGCGCTGGTCGCGGCCGTCAGCGGCTCCCTGCTGGCGAACTACTACTTCACCCCGCCGCTCCATACCTTCACGATCTCCGAGGGCGAGAACCTGCTCGCGCTGTTCGTGTTCATCGTGGTCGCAGCCGTGGTGAGCTACCTGGTGAGTGTTGCCAGCCGTCGGAGCGCGGAGGCTGCACGGGCGCGTGCCGAGGCCGAGACGCTCGCGGCCCTCGGCGGCACACTGGTGGGTGCCGACGATCCACTTCCGCAGCTCGTGGCGCAGCTCCGCACGGCGTTCTCGGCGGAATCCGTGGCCGTGCTGCGTGAGGAGGACGGCGAGTGGAACGTCGAGGCCTCGGACGGGACGCCGGCGCCGCGGCGCCCCGAGGGCGCAACGCTGCGCGTCACTTTGGGGGCGCACGAGGTGCTCGTCGTCAACGGCGAGGGCCTGACCGACAGCGACCTCGACGTGCTCCGTGAGTTCGCTGCGCAGGTGCAGCTCGCGCTCGAGAGCAGACGGCTGCGTGCTCGTGTCGAGGCTGCGGCGGGCCTTGCCGAGGCCAACGAGCTGCGAACGGCGCTGCTCGCCGCGGTCTCCCACGATCTGCGGACCCCGCTCGCGTCGATCAAGGCGTCCGTGACGAGCCTCCTGCAACGCGACGTCGCCTGGACGCCCGAAGCCACGACGGAGTTCCTCTCGACCATCGACGAGGAGACCGACCGTTTGAACTCGCTGGTCGGCAACCTGCTCGACATGAGCCGGCTCCAGACAGGCGTCGTGAACCTGGTCGTGCGCGAGGTCGGCTACGACGAGGTCGCGCCTCGCGCGCTCGCCGGTCTTCCCGAGAACCCCATCCCCGTGCTCGTCGCCGTGCCCGAGACGTTGCCGCGTGTCCGAGCCGACGCGGCGCTCCTCGAGCGCGCGGTCGCGAACCTCGTGGACAACGCGCGGTCGTGGTCTCCCCCGGAGTGCTCGGTGCTCGTCGAGGCAGGCGCGGTGAAGGACCGCGTGGACCTGCGCGTGATCGACCATGGTCCGGGCATCCCGGTCGACCAGCGCGAGGAGGTCTTCCGGCCGTTCCAACGTCTCGGTGACAACCCGCGTCACGGCTCTGGGGTCGGGCTCGGTCTTGCCGTTGCGAAGGGCTTCGTCGAGGTGATGGGCGGGGAGATCACGGTCGACGACACGCCTGGTGGAGGTGCGACAATCGTGATCAGCCTTCCGGCGGTCCACCCGTGACCGCGGCTGATCTCGAGGATGCCGTGGCGCAAGCGCGTGTCCTGGTCGTCGACGACGAGCCACAGATTCGCCGTGCGCTCGGTGTGAACCTTCGTGCGCGTGGATTCGACGTCGACCTCGCCGAGACGGGCGAGCGAGCGCTCGACCTTGCCGCGCGTCACCATCCGGACGTCGTCGTGCTGGACCTTGGCCTGCCCGGGATGGATGGCGTCGAGGTGATCGAGGGCCTGCGCGGCTGGACCCAGGTCCCGATCATCGTCCTGTCGGTCCGGGAGGGCGAGCGCGACAAGGTCGTCGCGCTCGATGCCGGAGCGGACGACTACGTCACGAAGCCTTTCGGCATGGATGAGCTCCTCGCGAGGTTGCGTGCCGCCCTCCGCCGGGCCAGCCCTGCCGACGAGGACGCAGTCGTCGCGACACCGGACTTCACGATCGATCTCGCGGCGAAGCGCGTGACGAACGCCGCGGGTGAAGAGGTTCGTCTGACACCCACGGAATGGCAGATCGTCGAGGTGCTCGTGCGTCACTCCGGGAAGCTGGTGAGCCAGCGCCAGTTGCTTCAGGAGGTGTGGGGCCCGGCGTACGAGACGGAGACGAACTACCTGCGCGTCTTCATCGCGCAGGTGCGTCGCAAGCTGGAGCCGCAACCCTCGCGCCCGCGGTACTTCGTGACGGAGCCGGGGATGGGCTACCGCTTCGAGCCGGTACCCGGCTGAGAGTGCGGTCGCGTCAGCCGACGCGCGCGTTCTGCTCGCGCTTGTGCTTGCGCCATTCGAGGATCGGCGGGATCAGCGAGAGCGCGATGATCACGAGCACGATGGGGATGAGGTAGGTGTCGACCTTGTCGGGCGGGATCCGCGTACCGAGCGCGTATCCGGCGAGCGTGACGCCGCCGGCCCAGACCACACCGCCGACGACGTTGTAGGTCGTGTACTTGCGCAAGTCCATGTTGCCGATGCCTGCGAGCGGTGGCACGAGCGTCCGTACGAACGGCAGGAAGCGCGCGAGGAAGATCGTCTTGCTCCCGTGCTTGTCGAAGAATTCTTCGGAGCGTTGCACGTACTCCTGTTTGAAGATCCTCGAGTCCGGCCGGCGGAACATGCCGGGTCCGTACTTCTTGCCGAGCCAGTAGCCGATCTGCCCGCCGGCAATCGCGGCAAGGATGACGCCGAGCGTGACGACGCCGATGTTCAGCCCGAACTTTCCGGTTGCGGCGAAGAGGCCCGCGGTGAACAGGAGCGAGTCGCCGGGAAAGATGAGGCCGAGCAACATCCCGCACTCGAGGAAGATGACGGTGATGATCCCGATCGTTCCCAGCGTGCGGATGAGGGATTCGGGGTCGAACGGGCCCATGGGCGGGCAAGCCTAGACAACGCCAATTCGTTCGTTTTTCCGGGCCCCCGGGCGGCGGATCGAGCGGCCCATGTCGAGGTCCGATTTGCGTCGGCGCTACCGTCGGCCGCACCCCGAGCCGAATCGAGTCTCGTGCCCAGACCACTCGTCATCGTCGAATCGAAGACCAAAGCCGACACGATCAGTCGGTTCCTGGGCTCTGATTTCACGGTGCTCGCGAGCTACGGACACGTCCGTGACCTGCCGCGCAAAGGTCTCGGCGTCGACGTCGATCACCACTTCGCGCTCCAGTACGCGCCGCCCGACGGACGTGCCAAAACGGTCATCGCAGACCTCAAACGCGCGATGAAGTCGGCCGACGAGCTGTACCTCGCGACCGACGAGGACCGCGAGGGCGAGGCGATCGCCTGGCATCTCCTGGAGGTGCTGAAGCCCAAGGCGGACATGCCCGTCAAGCGGATGGTCTTCCACGAGATCACCCGGGAGGCGATTGACGAGGCGATCGAGAACCCGCGCAGCCTCGACATGAAGCTCGTGGAGGCCCAGGAGGGCAGGCGCGCGCTCGACCGCCTGGTCGGGTACGAGGTCTCGCCGGTGCTGTGGCGCCGGGTCGGAGGCGCCCGGTCGGCCGGGAGGGTCCAGAGCGTCGCCGTGCGGCTCGTCGTCGAGCGCGAGCGCGCCCGCATGGCTTTTCGCGAGGCGTCGTACTGGGACCTGCTCGGGCACTTCGAGGCTCGTGGCACCGAGTTCGACGCCAAGCTCGTCGAGCTCGACCAGCGGCGGATCGCCGAATCGCGTGACTTCGACTCCTCGACCGGCCGTTTGCAAGAGGGTTCTGCCGCAACCCATCTCGACGAGGCTGCGGCCCGAGCGCTCGCCGGGCGTCTCGCCGACGCTCGGTTCACGGTCGCGTCCACGGAGACGAAGCCGTTCACGGAGCGCCCCAAGGCTCCGTTCAAGACAACGACGCTGCAACAGGAGGCCGGCAACAAGCTCCGCTTCAGTGCCGGACGGACGATGTCGGTCGCCCAGGGGCTCTACGAGCGCGGATACATCACCTACATGCGGACCGACAACGTCAAGCTGTCGCTTCAGGCAGTAGACGCCGCGCGTGCACAGATCAGAGAGCGCTTCGGCAACGACTACCTCCCGCCATCGCCGCGCGAGTACGCCAACAAGGTCGCGAACGCGCAGGAGGCCCACGAGGCGATCCGCCCCGCCGGTGCCCGCTTCCGCACACCGGAAGAGGTACGCGGTGAGCTGAGCCGCGACGAGCAGGCGCTCTACGAGCTGGTATGGATGCGCACGGTTGCGTCACAGATGACCGACGCGCGCGGGCACAGCGTCACGCTACGGCTCACCGGTACTTCGACGAACGGCGAGGCCGCTGTGTTCCGCGCATCGGGCAAGTCATACGACTTCCTCGGCTTCCGCATGGCGTACGTCGACGTGAGCGAGGACGAGGAGATCGAGGACGGCGAGGCGACGCTCCCCAACGTCGGCGAGGGCGAGGGTGTCGCATGCCGCGGCATCGACCCGTCGGGGCACACGACGCAGCCGCCGGCGCGCTACACGGAGGCGAGCCTGGTCAAGGTGCTGGAGGAGTCGGGCATCGGCCGGCCGTCGACCTATGCGTCGATCATCGACAAGATCACGCACGAGCGCGGCTACGTCTGGAAGAAGGGCAACGCGCTCGTTCCGTCGTGGACGGCCTTCGCGAAGACGCAGCTGCTCGAGTCCTACTTCATGCACCTCGTCGACTACGGCTTCACGGCGACGATGGAGGAGGCACTCGACGCGGTGGCCCGGGGCGAGGGCGAGGCGGAGAAGTGGTTGCACTCGTTCTACTTCGGGAACGGCGACGCCGGCCTGCGCGAGCTCGTCTCCGAGGAGAACCTGAGCAAGATCGAGATGAGCGTGGTGAACGCCGTCTCCATCGGCCAGACCGAGAAGGGCGACGAGGTGGTGGTCCGTGTGTGGAACACGGGCGAATCACTCCACATCGGCGAAGAGAAGTGCCCGCTCCCCGCCGACCTCGCTCCCGACGAGCTCACCGTCGAGAAGGCGCAAGAGCTGATCGAGCGTGGTGCCGGGGGGCCGCGGGAGCTCGGGGTGGATCCCGAAAGCGGAGAGAAGGTGCTGGCGCTCACCGGGAGGTTCGGCCCCTTCGTGCAGCTCGGCGAGCTCGACGGTGACAGCAAGGCGAAACCCCCGCGGGCATCTCTGTTCCAGTCAATGGACGTCGACACGATCTCGCTGGACGACGCGCTGAAGCTCCTCTCGCTGCCGCGCGTCGTCGGCGCGGACGCCGAAGGAACCGAGATCACCGCCCAGAACGGCCGCTACGGGCCGTATCTCAAGAAGGGCAGCGACAGCCGCAGCATCGATTCGGAAGAGCAGCTCTTCACCATGACACTCGAGGAGGCGGAGAGCATCTTCGCGATGCCGAAACGACGGCGCGGGCAGCGGGTGAAGCCCCCCATCGCGGAGCTCGGCCCGAGCCCCGACAACGGGAACCCGGTGCGCGTGCTGGACGGCCGGTTCGGTCCGTACGTGACCGACGGAGAGATCAACGCCACCGTTCGCCGCGGCCTCGACCCCGACAGTCTCTCGCTCGACGAGGCGATGGATCTGCTGAGAGAGCGCGCTGCGCGCGGTCCGGCCAAGAAGGCGAAGCGGCCTGCCAAGAAGGCGAAGAAGACCACCAAGAAGGCCGCGAAGAAGCCCGTGAAGAAAGCGGCGAAGAAGCCCGTGAAGAAGGCGGCGAAGAAAGCGACGAAGACGCCGGCCAAGGCCCTCGAGCCGCCGTCAGACCGCGAGGACTCGTAGCAGGCCCCTCTAGTCTGGCGCGCGCGTGAGCAAGCCGGACCCGGCCCCGTTCGTTCCCGCCGACGGCGGGCAGCCGATACCGCCCGCTCCTTGGCGTCTCTTCGGGACGCGCCCGTTCTTCAAGCTCTGGCTCGCGCAGGTCTTCTCGAGCCTCGGGGACTGGGTCGGCTTCCTGGCCATCGTATTGATCACGAGCCGCGTGTCGAACGGGTCGGCGGCCGCGTTGAGCCTCGTGATCGCCGTGCGCATGGTGCCCGGTTTCTTCCTGGCGACCGTCGGTGGCGTCATCGTCGACCGCTTCGACCGCCGCAAGGTGATGATCGCCTGCGACCTCGGCCGCGCTGCGCTCATCTCCCTGCTGCCGTTCGTGAACAGCCTGCCGCCGCTGGTCATCGCCTCCTTCGTGATCGAGATCTTCACGCTGCTCTGGGGTCCGGCGAAGGACGCATCGGTCCCGCACTTCGTGCCCGAGGAGAACCTCTCTTCGGCGAACTCGTTGTCACTGTTCGCCTCGTACGGCACCTTCGTGCCTGCGGCGTTGATCTCCGCTGCCTTGACCGTCGTCGCCGGCTGGCTGGGCACCATCCACACGTTTGCCTCGCTCAAGGTCGACCGCGAAGCACTCGCGCTGTGGTTCGACGCGATCACCTACATCACCTCCGCGGTCATCGTGTTCGGGCTTCCGATCCCGCGGCCGCACCGGGGTGAGGCTCGGCGCTTCGACTGGTCCGAGACCTTGCGCGACATCAGGGAGGGCATCGCGTTCATCCGCTCGGACCGATTCGCGCGCGCTGTGATCCTCGGTCTCGGCGGCGGCATCATCGGAGCCGGAGCGATGGTGCCCCTCGGCACGGTGTTCGCGCAGCAGGTGCTGGGGAGCAGCGCGCAGTTCTTCGTGCTCATGGTCGCGCTCGGTACCGGCGCCGCGATCGGCTTGTTCGCGATCCTCACGTTGCGCGAGCGCCTGTCGATCGATGTGGTGTTCGAGATGTCGGTCATCGGAGCCGGGAGCTTTCTCGTGCTCGCGGTCAGTTTCAACGTCGCGGCGATCGCGATCTTGCTCGTCGCGGTTTTGGGGGCATGCGCGGTCGGCGCGTACGTCAGTGGGTTCACCCTGTTGCAGGAGAACACGTCCGACGAGCTGCGGGGCCGGACCTTCGCGACGCTCTACGCGGTCGTACGGCTCTGCTTGCTGCTCGCGCTGACGGTCGCACCCTTGTCGGCCGACGTCTTCAATTGGATCCTCGGTTCGCTCGATGCCCGCCAGCTGGTGATCGGGAGCTTCGCCTACTCGTTCGGCGGGTTCCGTGTTGCCCTTTGGGTCGGCGGTCTCATCACGATCCTCTCCGGCCTCTACGCGCGCCGCGAGCTCCAGGCGGTCCGGCGCGACAGCTCGCGGTCCGCACATCCTGCCGAGAGCCCCCGACGGCTCGGTCCGGTGCCCGATCCGCCGACCGCAGAGTCTGCGTAGCCGGAGCACCGAGCGGGTGAGCGGCAGCAAGGGCAAGTTCATCGTGCTCGAGGGAGGCGACGGCTCGGGGAAGAGCACCCAGGCCGCGCTCCTCGCGGAGACGCTGCGCGCGAGCGGACGCACGGTCGTCGAGACGCGCGAGCCGGGAGGGACGGGACTCGGCCGGGCCATCCGCGCGCTCGTCCTCGAGGGAGGGGCCGTCGATCCCGTGGCCGAGATGCTCCTGATGGCCGCGGACCGCGCGCAGCACGTCGCGGAGGTGATCGCGCCCGCGATCGCGAGTGGCTCCTGGGTCGTGTGCGACCGCTTTCTTCCTTCGTCGCTCGTCTACCAAGGCATCGTGCGTCACCTGGGTGTCGATGCTGTGGAGCACGTGAACAGCGCCGCGTGCGCCGGCGTCCAGCCCGATCTCGTGATCGTGCTCGACGTCGACGATGCCGTCGCCGAGCGTCGCAGGTCCACTCTCGATGACCGTTTCGAGCGCGAGGGCGACAGTTTCCACGCGCAGGTGCGCGCGGCGTACCGCAAGCTGGCGCGTGCGCGCGGGTGGCAGATCGTCGATGCCAACGGGGAGCGTGACGAGATTGCCGCGCGGGTTGCAGCACTGGTCGAGGACGAGCCGGGCCGGTAGGTTCCGCGGCCGTGTGGGAGACCATCGTCGGGCAGGAGCGGGCTGTCGAGCAGCTGCGCAATGCATTGGAGCGACCGGTCCACTCCTACCTGCTCGTGGGCCCGCGGGGCTCCGGCGTCGAGGACGCAACACGATGCTTCGCCGCCGAGCTGATCGGGGCGACGGGTGACGATCGCGTCCTGCGCGGGCGGCATCCCGACGTTGTCGAGTTCCGGCCCGTTGCGAACCAGTACTCGGTCGAGCGCGACGTGCGCGCGGCGATCCTGCCGGCCGTCCACGCCAGCCCCATCGAAGGCGAGCGCAAGTGCGTGGTGCTGTTCGAGGCCGACCGGCTGAATGATCAATCGGCGAACACGCTGCTCAAGAGCATCGAGGAGCCTCCCGAGCGCACGATCTTCATCCTCGTGGCGGAATCCGCGGGTGAGCTGCTCGACACCGTGCGATCACGCTGCCAGGAGATCGACTTCGGATCGCTTCCGCGCTCGCCGATGCTGCGCGAGCTCGAACGGAGAGGTGTCGAGTCGAAGGATGCCGAGCTCGCCGTCTCTCTCGCCGGTGGGCGTCTCGACCGCGCGGTTGCGCTGCTCGGCCCGCTGGCCTCGGTTCGGGCCGCGTTCGCCGACCTCCCCTACCGCGTGGACGGGACGGGTGCGACCGCTCTGGCGCTGGTCGACGGTTTGACCGACGCGATCAAGGACGCGCAAGTGGAGCTTCGGGCGGACCAGGAGCGGGAGCTGGAGGAGCTGGAGGCGGAGATCGAGCAGCGGCAGTACACGACGCGGACGGCGCAGGCCATGCGGCGGCGCGTCACCGAGCGGCAGCGTCGCGAGGAGCGGAGAGCAGGCACGGACTCGTTGCTCGAGGGATTGACCGCGCTCGAGTCGGTGTACCGGGACGCGCTCGCGGGCGAGCCACTGATCAACCGCGACCGGGCGCCGCTCGTGCTCGATCCGCGCGATGCGGGGCGTGCGCTCGACGTGTGCCAAGAGGTGCGCGCAGCGTTCGAGTTCAACCCGAGTACCGATCTGCTGTTGGAGCGGCTCGTGCTCTCGCTTACTCCCGCTGCGGCGCGGGACGTTGGGTAAGCTGCGCAACCCCGCCGGGATAGCTCAGTCGGTAGAGCAGCTCACTCGTAATGAGCAGGTCAGGAGTTCGAATCTCCTTCCCGGCTCCACCGCTGGTGTGGATTCACGACGTGCCCTCCGTGCGGCGGAGTCGGAACAGCTCGACGGGAGCATCCATGCCGCGGAGGTAGTGCTCTCCGACGGTCTCGAACGACAAGTCAGTCTCAAGGACGCGATCGCGTACCGCCGCGGTGACCAGGATGGCTCCGGGCTCGGCCAGCTCCGTTGCGCGAGCCGCGGTGTTCACGATCGGCCCGTAGTAGTCCCCGTAGCCACGCACGAGGTCTCCCGCGGCGAGTCCACCGTGCAACTGTCCGAGTACCCGATGGTGTTCTACCCAGTCGGCCAGGTCGAGCGCAACGGCGCACGCGGAGGCCGTGTCCGTCGTGACGAGCATGACCTCGTCGCCGATCATCTTGACGACTCGTCCATCGGCGGCCGACACGAGCTGCGTTGCTTGTTGTTCGAAGTCGCTGACCACCGCGCCGAGCTCATCGGCGGAAAGTCCCTCGGCGAGGACGGTCGAGCCGACGAGGTCCAAGAACGCGACGGTCAGGTCTGAGGTCTCGAGGCTGCCCGCAGCCTGCGAGCGCCGTACTGCGGACTCGGCATGGTGGATGAACAGGTTCGTGAGGACAGTTGGGACCTCGTCGAAGAGAACGAGCGACGCCATCTCGCCGGTCTGCGCGCGAACCAGCTCGCTCGCTTCTTCGGCGTCGAGACGGGGCACGACGTCGCGCCCGAAGTTCGACATCGCAGCGTCCGCGATCGCCGCAAGTGCTGCGCCGGCTACCCGCACGAACTGCAGCGTCGATTCGACGCCGAATATCGCCACCCCCGCGTTGAAGATGCGAAACGTCGCGATGTCATCCTCGAAGAGCGCCGCATCGTCAGGGCCGGGCTCGCCCAGTCCCGCGGTTCGCATGAGTCGCTGTGCGAGCTCGATGGTGATCTCCGCTCGTTCGGCAGCCTCGCGGGTGGAGATGCGCTCGTGACGACGCTGCACCAGGTATCCCGCGAGAGCGGTCAGGGCGTCCGACGCCACGGCCGAAACGAGCTCGTCGTCGGTGGCGCCGCGCGCCGCGAGGTACCGCAAGGTGGCAAGGCGATCCGTGGCGTTCGGCGCGCTCGGGTCATACAGCCCGAGCTGCAACCACTCCGGCTCTTCAGAATCCACGCCGCCACCGTAACCAGCGTTGCGGGTAACTCGAGGACGACGACCGTGCCATGCCACTAGTGTCACGCGCGCGTCGAGCTCGGGGGTCGCCGATGAGCGGAGTGCGAGTGCTGGTCGGGACGCGCAAGGGCGCGTTCATCTTGAGCGCAGACGGGAAGCGCACCGATTGGAAGATCGAAGGCCCGTACTTCGGCGGGTGGGAGCTGTACCACGTCAAGGCGTCGCCGGTTGACCCGGATCGGCTCTATGCGTCGCAGTCGACGAGCTGGTTCGGTCAGCTGATCCAGCGGTCGGACGATGGCGGCGAGACCTGGTCGCCGGTCGGCAACGAGTTCCGGTATGCGGGCGTTCCCGGGACGCACCAGTGGTACGACGGAACGCCGCATCCGTGGGAGTTCGCACGCGTGTGGCACCTCGAACCGTCTCCCGCTGATGCCGACACCATCTTTGCCGGGGTGGAGGACGCGGCGCTGTTCCGCTCGGTCGACGGCGGCAACGAGTGGAACGAGCTCCCCGGCCTGCGCGAGCACGGGTCGGGACCGGCCTGGCAGCCGGGCGCAGGCGGTATGTGCCTGCACACGATCGTGCTCGATCCCAACGACGCCAATCGGATGTTCGTCGCGATCTCGGCAGCGGGAGTGTTCCGTACGTACGACGGTGGCGAGACGTGGGAGCCGGCAAATCGTGGTCTGCATTCGGAAGGCATCCCCGACGAAGACGCCGAGGTCGGACACTGCGTCCATCGGATCGCGATGCACCCGTCCGCGCCGGACGTCTTGTACATGCAGAAGCATTGGGATGTGATGCGGACCAACGACGGCGCCGACACGTGGAGCGAGGTCAGCGGCAACCTGCCGTCCGACTTCGGCTTCCCGATCGACGTGCACGCCCACGAGCCCGAAACGATCTATGTGGTGCCCATCACGAGCGACTCCGAGCACTATCCACCTGAGGGCAAGCTCCGCGTCTACCGGAGCCGCACCGGGGGGCAGGAGTGGGAGCCGCTCACCAAGGGTCTGCCTCAGCGCGACTGCTACGTCAACGTGCTGCGCGACGCGATGGCTGTCGACTCCCTCGACTCGTGCGGGGTCTACTTCGGCACCACGGGCGGGCAGGTCTACGCCTCCGCCGACTCGGGCGACTCGTGGGAGCCTCTGGTGCGCGATCTTCCCGCCGTCCTCTCGGTCGAGGTTCAGACGCTGTCGTGATACGGGTGGTGCTCCCGGCGCACTTGCGAACGCTCGCGAACATCGACGGCGAGGTGACGCTCGAGGTCACCGGCGAGGTGACACAGCGCTCGCTCCTCGACGCGCTCGAGCTCGAGTTCCCGATGCTGAAGGGGACCCTGCGCGACCAGGTGACGCAGGAGCGCCGGAAGTTCGTGCGGTTCTTCGCGCAAGAGGAAGACCTCTCGCACGAACCACCGGACACCGAGCTTCCCGATGCGGTGGTCAGCGGAGCCGAGCCGTTCATCGTGATCGGAGCGATGGCGGGAGGTTGATCCGGCAGGGTCAAGTGCTCGTGCCGGGTTCTTCCACGCAGGCCTAGATCGAGACGAAGAGGGAGCGGAAGCCGGCGGCGAGCTGCTCATCACCGCGGACGGTCCCGCCGTTGAGCCGGCCGTATGCGGTGAGCACGAGTGTGCCGGGATCGCACTCGATGATCGCGGAGCACCCGTCGACGTCGCCGGGCTCGAACCGCAGGCCCTTCTCGGAGACGGTGCAGCGGGTGTCCCCGCCATTACGGCCGCTCGTCCGGACGCCGATCTCGTAGGGCATGTCGACCGCGGCGGTGTCGGCGGTTGCCCACCAGAGCAGGAACACGAACGGCACCAGCAGATCGGCCGCGTCGCCCGAGATGGAGTGCGGCTCCCCCCGACCCTGGCGCACGTCCCAGCCGTGCACCGTGTACCCGGCGAGCAGCCCTGCGGCGAGGATCATCGCGGGGAGTGGGCCCATGTAGCGGTCCGGGACGATCAATCCCGGCCACTCGTCGTCCGAGAGCGACCCGAATGCGCGCATCAGCTGGCTCGTATCGGTCCGGAGCCGCGCCAGCAACGTTGCGCGATCGACGTTGCGAAAGCTCCGCGCCGCCTCGTCCGACGCGCTCGCCATGCCCGCGACACCAACCGGCTCGGTCGAGCCGGCCACGTCGCCGCTGCGGGCGATGTCGAAGCCTGCGAGGTAGCTCTCGGTGGCGTCGACCAGATGCCCGACCATGTCGCGCACCTTCCAGCCGGCGCACGCCGTCGGGTCGTTCCAGCGCGCCGGATCGCTGACCAGCTCGGTGAACGCGTCGATCTCGCGTTGGAGGACGGCGAGCAGCCGGGGCCTGCCTGCTCGGTCCCGGAAGTCCCAGCTCGGGTCGGGTTCCGGCGACACGTTGGTCAACCCTCGACCGAGAACAGCTGCCAGGTGCCGGGGACGCCCCTGAGAGAGTGCTCGCCGCGATCCTCGAAGGTGATGCCCGATCCGGTGACCAGATCGACGACCGTTCGCGAGACCCAGACCTCGCCGGGCCGCGCGTGTGCCTCGACGCGGTTCGCGATGTGGACGCCGAGACCGGCGACGTCATCGCCGCGCCGCTCAACCTCGCCCGTGTGCACGCCAACGCGTACATCCATGCCGAGCTGTCGAGCGCCCTCGCAGATCGCGAGCCCGCTCTGAATCGCACGCGCCGGGCCGTCGAACGTCGCCAGGATGCCGTCTCCCATCGTCTTGATGGTCCGGCCGCCGAAGCGGTGCACCTGCCGCTGCGCGATCCGGTCGTGGTTCTCGAGCAGCTCGAGCCAACGGCGGTCCCCTGCGCCGGCGGCCTGCTTCGTCGAGTCTACGATGTCCGTGAACAAGAGCGTCGCGAGGATCCGGTCGGTGTTCGGTGTCGCTCTGGACCCGGTCAGGAACTCTTCGATCTCTCCCAGCACTCCATCGGTGTCGCCGGCGAACGGGAGATGGTCCCGACCGGGGAGCTGTACCAGCTTCGCCCCGCTGATGTTGTCGGCGAGGTATTGCGCATTGCCGAGCCTCACGAACTCGTTGTCGACTCGATGCAAGATCAGTGTCGGCGCGTTGATCATCGGGAGCACCGCGCGGATGTCTGCGCGCGTCGCCAGGATGTCGATGGCCCGAGCGACCGCTGGGCTCGCGTTCCGCTCGCCGGCGTGCTTCCACCACAGTCGGAACTCGGGATCGTCGGCGAGGCTCGGCGCGCTCATTGCCAGATCGTCGATCGCGTCGCCCTCGTAGCTCGGGTCGGTGACGGCGTCGACGAACCGGTCGAGCAGGGCCTGCGGCCAGCCCCACGGATAGTCCGAATCACGCGCGAGCCGCGCCGAGCAGTGCATCAGCACCTGCGCCGACGTTCGGCCGGGATACGTCGCGCTGAAGAGCATGGCCACGAGGCCCCCTACCCCTACGGCGAAGAGTGCAGCCTCCGGCGCGCCGACCGCATCGAGCACTGCCAACGCGTCCTGCATCCAACCGTCGATCGTGGGACCCGTTCCGGCCTCCAGTGGGTCGGAGAGCCCGATACCACTCGGGTCGAAACGGATCAGTCGGCAGAAGGACGCCAGCCGACGGTCGAACCGGCTCCAATGCGGCTCGTCTTCTCGGTCGATCCAGATGTTGCAGCCGCTGTTGAACGCGAGGAGATCGATCGGACCGTCGCCGAGGACCTCGTACGCGATGTGCAGATCGCCGCGCTTGGCGTAGAGGGTTTCCTCGATCGCCACGAACCGCAGCGTACGGGCCGGCAGCTCGTCTCGCTAGGGTCGCCCGGTGCCTCGCCTCTCCGATCGGGTCGCCGTCGTGGTGGGTGCCGGTCAGACCGCCGGCGAGACGATCGGCAACGGTCGCGCAACGGCGATCACATTCGCACGCGAAGGCGCACGTTTGGTGCTCGTCGATCGGGACAGCGCGACGTTGGAGGAGACCGCCGATCTCGCGCGCGATGCGGGGGCAGAGGCGCAGACCGTCGTCGCCGATATCGCGGCCGACGAAGGACCCGACCAGGTTGTGCAAGCTGCGCTCGACGCGTTCGGCCGCATCGACGTCCTGCACAACAACGTCGGCATCGGTGCCGGCGACGGGCCACCCCATCACCTGGACGACGATGCCTACGACCGGATCCTCGCCGTGAACCTTCGCGCGATGTGGCGCACGTGCCGCTCTGCGGTGCCGGCCCTGCGACGCAGCGAGCACGGCGCGATCGTGAACGTCTCGTCGCTTGCCGCGATCGCGGCCGCCGGAAACCTCACCGCGTACAAGCTCTCCAAGGCGGGGGTGAACGCGCTCACCCAGAACCTTGCCATCACCAACGCCAAGCACGGAGTGCGAGCCAACGCGATCCTGCCCGGCTTCATCGACACCCCGATGGCTGTCGATGCGACCGCACGCGCGCTCCATGCCGACCGCGCCGCGATCGCCGATGCGCGTGCAGCCGCGGTGCCCCTCGGTCGACAGGGCACGGCGTGGGACGTCGCGAACGCCGCCCTGTTCCTCGCATCGGACGACGCCGCGTTCATCACAGGGGTCCTGCTACCGGTCGACGGTGGCCAGGCGGCGCGGGTCGGTTGAGACTACGGTCCGGGCGGATCAGAGGGAGGTTTGCACATGCCTTCGATAACCGGCACGCACCACGCTGCGTTCACGGTGAGCGACGTCGAGCGCAGCGCCGATTGGTATTGCTCGCTGCTCGGCATGCAGGTCGTGCTGTCGAACGACGACGACACGGTGAGCCTGCGTGTCCTCGCGGATCCTCAGTCGGGCTGGATA
The DNA here is from genome assembly GCA_036557185.1 of Acidimicrobiia bacterium. Classification (GTDB taxonomy): domain Bacteria; phylum Actinomycetota; class Acidimicrobiia; order IMCC26256; family JAENVU01; genus DATBHZ01. The sequence continues at coordinate 21,048 of DATBHZ010000033.1, forward strand.
CTCGGCGTTCGTCAGTACCACGGGCGTGAGGCCGACACCTTCGACGAGTTCCGCACCGGGCTCGACCATCTCGCGCTCGAGGTGTCGAGCCGCGATGAGCTCGACGCGTGGGAGCGCGAGCTGGCGGACCGCGGCATCACGTTCACGCCCGCCGTCGACACGCCGATCGGTTCGGTGATTGCGTTCCGCGACCCCGACAACATCCAGCTCGAGTTCTGGCACTCGCCGGGCTAGGCGCGGCGCTTGCGAAAGACGATGTCGACGCTGCACGGCAGCACGTCCTGCAGCGGCCGAAGCTTCTGGAGCGCCAAGTAGTAGAGCGTCTCCGTCGCGCCGCGGTAGGTCGTCGTCGGCGCGTGGCGTACCTCGGCGTCCAGCCCCGCTTCGTCTGCCAGCGACGCGATGTGACGGTACCGGAGCACGTCCTCGGGCACGACCGGTCGCTTCGCCATCACGCGTCGGTATGCGAACGGGTAGATCCAGTCTCTGCATCCGGGCTCGTGGAGGTAGAGCCCGACGCCGCCGGGACGCAGGATCCGCGCGATCTCGCCGAGCGTCCGGCGATGCGATCCGAAGTGATGCGCAGCCGCGAACACGAAGACCAGGTCTACCGATCCGTCGCTGAACGGTGTGGCGTAGCTCCTCGTGGCCAGCGCCCCGTCGAGCTGCGTGTCGAACAACCCTTCCCACCTGTGAACCGAGACCACGGCATCGGGAGCAATGTCCGTCCCGAACACCTGTCGTGTCGCGCCGAGCTCACGCTTCACGATGCAGGAGGTCCAACACTGACCTCCGCCCAGCTCCACGATCACGTTGGCGCGTTCGAACTCCTCTCGGAACGCTGCCAGCTTCTCGAGGAAGACCCGCGCCTCGCTCAGCTTGTGCGTCACGAGATCGACCGAGAACTCGCCGGGCCGTTCGGTCTCCGACTCGCTCCAGAAGTCGATCTCTCGCCGCTCGCGTGACTCGGTGTCCGGCGCTTTCATCTCGTGGGCGCGTCCATCGCTCGCACGGTACGCGACGTTGCGTGGAGCCCTCTTGCGTAGTAGTGATAGAGCGCCCAAAGCGGGATGTTCTACACATGCAGGGAGGAATGAGATGGTGGGCGTCGCTGCAAAGAGCTTCGAGACTCCGGACGAGCGCCGGGCTCCTGACAAGACGAAGGTCGAGGTCGTGGACCTCGGGTCCGTGAAGGCGGCACGCATGACCCTGCAGCCCGGTTGGCGGTGGTCGGAGTGCATCAAGCCGCTCGCGGAGACCGAGAGCTGCCAGGTGCACCACGTCGGGACCGTCGTGTCCGGCCGGCTCAAGGTGCAGCACGAGGACGGCACGTCGGTCGAGATCGGTCCCGGCGACGCGTACGTGATCGAGCCCGGTCACGACGCGTGGGTCACGGGCTCCGAGCCGTTCGTCGGTTACGAGTTCGACAGCCAGGCGGCGCAGACCTTCGCCCAGACCTGAGCGGAGCTCTTCGCTCGGCACGACGTCATTGCGGAGCGTGCGCGGAGAAGAACTGCCACATCTGCTCGTTCGCGTTGACGGCGTTGCTCTGCGGCCCGAGCTCGCGGACGAGGCTCTCTGGGACGGTTGGTCCGCCGGGCCATTGGTGTCCCTCGCCTGAGATCGAGACGAGCTGCACCGTCGCGTTGTCGCGGCAGCCGCTGTAGGTCGTCGTCATGACCGGGGGCTTCGAGATCGTCCCGGATGCCGGGCGGCAACCGTTCTGCGCCGCCCAGCGCTGCGCGGCCACCGGGACGCTGTACGTCCAGTACGGCTGACCGTTGCCGTTGTACGGATCGATCGGATCCGCGGTCCCGTGGAACGCGAGGACGGGGACCGCCCGCGCCGGACGACACCCGGCGGGGAACCGCAGGCCCGCGACCGGCGCGACAGCCTTGAACGTCCGCGACGCGTCGCACGCGAGCTGGCTCGCCATGCGAGCTCCACCAGACATCCCGGTGGCGTAGACGTGCGTGTCGCTGACGCAGTAGTCGTGGATCATCGTGCCGACGAGCGCTTGTAGGAACGCCACGTCGTTGGGGGCACCGGCAGGTACCTCCTGGCCGCCGAGCAGCGGCTGGCCGGGGACGTTCCAGTCGTAGCCGCCCTCTGCCGGGATGGCAGCCTGCGGGTATGCGACGACGAAGCCGTGCTTGTCGGCTGTCGCGTTCATGTCGCTGAAGGCTTCTTGCGCGCGCGCCGTGGAGCCGCTGCCGTGCATGTTCAGCACGAGCGGAAGCCCTGCTTTGGCCGACGGTGGCACGTGGACGACGACGGTCCGCTCGCGCCCCGAGTTGGTGACGTGGATCGTCGCCGTACCGGTCGCGAGGTTCTTCGAGCAGTTGGCTGCCGCGCCGGCTGCCGCGTTCGCGGGCTCCGACGTCGTGGAGGTCGTGGAAGAGGTCTTGGAGCCCCCCGAGCTGCACGCGCTCAGGAGGAGCGCGCACCCGATCGCCATCCCCGTGGCCCAGTGCCGCACGTGCCGCTGTCGTGAAGATGCCGAGCGCTGTCTGGTGTCGGAAGGTCGTTTGTCCACCGGGGCAGCCTATGCAGCGCGCGCGTCGCGCCATGTGCACGACATGCGTGCCTCCAGTCTTTGGACAATGATGCGCCGGTGACCGCCCGCCGCACTGCGACCGCGCGCTTCGTGGCACTGGTGGCGACGCTCGCGGCAACCGCCGGCTTGGCCGCATGCGGCGGGGGCTCGAGCGGCCGCAAGGCCGGAACCGCGGCGCACGCGTCGACGACGACCTCGGGTCGCGCGACGACGAGCACGGCCTCGAACGGAGCCTCACGCTCGTCTACGGCGACCACGCCGTGCCGCGCTGCCGCGAGGCCTGCGCGTTACTCACACGTCGTCGTGTTCACGTTCGAGAATCGGACGTGGTCGGCCGTCGGTGGACCGGGCTTCCCGGCGATGCCGTACTTGCACAGCCTGGCCGCGCACTGCCCGTACTTCGTCGACTGGACCGAGAGCGACACCAGCCAGGACAGCGCGACCCAGTACGTGAGCCAGTGGCAGGGCTCGACCGATCACACCGTGCGCAACGACTGCTCACCGGGTCCGTCGTGCGACTCGACCGCTCCGAACATCGCGCGGCAGGTGCGCGACGCAGGCGGCACCGCACGGTCGTACGTCGAAGGAGCCACCAAGCCCTGCTCCGCGGACGGCAACGCGGCGAAGCACATTCCGGCGCTCTACTTCTCGGACCGCCAGGACGCATCTGCGTGCACGACGGAGGTCCGCCCGTTGACCCAGCTCGATCCGAACCACCTGCCGACGTTTGCCTTCATCACGCCGAGTCTCTGCAACGACGGCCATGACTGCGGGAACGACGTTGTGGATCGGTGGGCAGCCGCACACATCCAACCCGTGCTCGACTCCGCGAGCTACCGCGCCGGTCAGGTGCTCGTCGAGGTCTGGTACGACGAGGACCACCCGGTTTCCAACCTGTATCTCGCGCCATCGGGGCGGCCCGGTCCGCTCGCGACGCCCGGGATGGGGTACGCGGCGACGTTGCGGGCCTGGGAATCCGCGCTGGGCTTGCCGTGCCTGGCGCACGCGTGCTCGGCGCCCGACCTCCGCGCCGCGGCCGGTGTGTGACGCGAACTCTCAGGCCGGGTCCACGTCGAGGCGGTGGCCGGCGAGCGCCCCGCGCAGCTCGTTGAGCGTCGCGAGCGACGCGTCGGAGCGCTGAGGGTCGGTCGCTGCCAGGGCCAGCACGAGCGCCTCGATCAGCACGATCGTCGGGCCGTGGCTCGCGAAGAGACCCGGGCTGCCGCGTCCCGCGTCCAGCTGCACGGTCGCCGGCAGGTTTCGGGTGGCGGAGTCCGTCACCAGCACGGAACTCGCACCCACACGCGCCGCGCGGTCGAGCAGCACGCGCACGTACGGATGGATCCGTCCGTACGCGAGCACGACGACGGCATGGCGCGCCTCGAGCGCGAGCAGCTCGTCGGCATGGTCAGTGCCGGCGTGCGTCATCACGCCGGCCGCCTTGCCGAGCCGCCTGCATAGGAACGCCGCGTAACCCGCGAGGTGTGCGGACGGCCCGATGCCCGACCACCACACTCGTTCTGCATCCATCAAGGTCCCGATGGCGGCGTCGAACGCAATGGCGGGCACGCGGCGCAACAGCGCGTCGAGCGCGTTCTGCTGGCGTTCGGCGGCGGTCGCGAGGACGTCGTGTGCGGCCGCGGTCCCCGCGATCGTGGCCTCGAAGCGTTGCGTGAGATCGGGCTCGCCCGGCTCACTCGTGAGCGCACGACGCAGCTGGCGCAAGCTCTCGTAGCCGAGCGAGCGGACCGCGCGGACCACCGTCGCGTCGCTCGTGTTGGCCTCGGCCGCGATCTCCTTCGCCGACAAGGGCGCCGCGCGCGGTCCCATGTCGATGAGCACGTCGGCGACACGGCGCTCGGCCGGGCTGCTGAGCCGCGTTCGACGATCCGCCAGGACCGCTGTAGTGTCTCCTGCATGTGCGGCCACCGCCGTAGCATACGCTACGTCTGTCGGGTAGAGATGCCGCGATGACGCACGACGCGTTCCTCGTCGCCGCCTCGTTCCTCGCGTGCGCGGTCGAGATGGTCGAGGCCCTCACGATCGTGCTCGCCGTGGGTGTCACGCGCGGTTGGCGCTCAGCGATCATCGGAACCGTCGCGGCGCTCTGCGTACTCGGCGTCTTCGTCGCAGTGCTCGGTCCTGCCCTGGCCTTCGTCCCGATCGACAGTCTCCGGATCTTCGTGGGGTGCCTGCTGCTGATCTTTGGTCTGCAGTGGCTGCGCAAGGCGATCCTTCGAGCGAGCGGGTTCAAGGCGCTGCACGACGAGGACGCGATCTTCCTCGAGGAGGAGCGAGCCGCGCAGGATGCGTCCCGGTCCGACGCGGCGATCGACTGGTACACGTTCACAGTCGCGTTCAAGGGCGTCCTCCTCGAGGGCCTCGAGGTCGCGTTCATCGTGATCACCTTCGGAAGCGCCCAGCGCAACGTCGGGCTCGCCGTGGTCGGTGCCGTTGCAGCAGCGGTGGTTGTCCTCAGTGTCGGGCTCGTGGTGCACAGGCCGCTCAGCAGAGTGCCCGAGAACACGATGAAGTTCGCCGTCGGCGTGATGCTGACGACGTTCGGCATGTTCTGGTCGGGCGAGGGCAGTGGCGTCTCGTGGCCCGGCGGCGACGCCGCGATCATCGGCCTGTTGGCCTGCGTGCTCGGCGCGAGCCTGGCGCTCGTCTCGATCGCGCGTCGACGTCACGCCCTCGCGGAGGCGACGCTCACGTGAGATACCTCGTCGCGTTCGGCAGGTTCTGGTACGACTTCGTCGTCGGCGACGATTGGCGGATCGCGGTCGGTGTGGTCGCCACCGTCGCCGTGGTCTATCTCGCGACGCATCGTGGCGCGGACGCTTGGTGGCTGATGCCGTGCGCGGTGCTCGCTCTGCTGAGCGTGTCGATCGTGCACGCGACACGCGCGCAGCGCCGCTGAACGGGTTCGCTCAGCCCGTGCCACTTGTGGTCGCTCGTTCCTCCTGGACCTCGCACCGCGTGACCGCCGAGTACGCGACGAACGCGGTGATGACCAGCGCGAGCACGACGGTCACCGGGCCGGATCCGACTCCCAGGCCGCCGGCGCTCACCGGCTTGCCGAACCAATCGGCGAACGAGGCGCCGAGGGGTCTCGTCATCACGTACGCGAACCAGAAGGCGAACACGGCGTTCCAGCGGAAGAAGCGGTATCCGAGCGCGGGCACGAGGATCAGCACGCCGAACAGCGCGATCGACGCGACATAGCCCAGCTTCAGCGTCACCGCGGTGAGATCGCCGAGCGCGGTGCCCATCGCGAACGTGGCAACGACCGCGGCCCAGTAGAACAGCTCCCGGCGCGCCGTATCGATGCTGTGCACGGACAGCGTGCCCTCGCACACGTACCACGACACGAAGATGACCGCGAGTCCCAGGGCGCAGAGCACCGCCGAGACGGCGTACGGCACGCCGAAGCCCACGTGCATGACGTCCGCGCCCATCGTGCCGAAGATGCCGACCATGACGACGGCCAGCCAGTACGTGACGGCTGCGTAGCGCCGCATCGAGAGCTGGAGCGCAAGCGCCCCGACGAAGCCGATCAGTCCGAGCAGCACCGCAGGGACCGGCTGGAGCGTGTGGACCAGGAAGTCCGAGGTCGACTCCCCGAGTGCCGTGGAGAGACCTTTGATGATCCAGAACAGCGCGGTGATCGCGGGGACGCGCAGGAGCGCGCGACGCGAGGCGAGAGGAAGCGTCTCCCTGTCCACGCCTCCATGCTCGCCGTGCGTTGCCGAGCGGCGGCAGGCAGCGCGTCAGAATTAGCGAGGCGCTGACCGAGGATTACCGCGCCCTTCCCGCCGGTGCCCGGCAGCAGACGATCGGGATGGAGTCTGGAGACCATGCGATGAGCGGCCCGAGAGCGCCGAGGGATGCGGCACCGAGTCTCCAGCCCATGCTCGCCTCCGTCGCCGACGAGCTGGCCGACTCCGCAGCCTGGGCCTACGAGATGAAGTGGGACGGCATCCGAGCGATCGTCACGTGGGACGCTCGTGACCGGATCCAAATCGAGAGCCGGAACGGGAACGACGTCTCCGTCAGCTTCCCGGAGCTCGCGTCACTCGGCGATGCCCTCGGGCAGCGCGGCGCCGTGCTCGACGGCGAGATCGTCGCTCTGGACGAGCACGCGCGTCCCAGCTTCCAGCTCCTCCAATCCCGGATGCACGTGTTCGATCCCGGTGTCGCGGCCCGCCGGGCGGCCGAGACGCCGGTCGTGTTGATCGTGTTCGACGTGCTCTGGCTGAACGGCGAGCTCACGATCGAGCTGCCGTACGACGACCGGCGCGGCCTGCTCGGCGGTCTCGGTCTCTCGGGGCCCGCGTGGCAGACGCCGCGCGTTGGTGACGCCGGAGCAGAAGCGAGCCTCGAGGCGAGCAGGAAGCTGGGCTTCGAAGGCGTCGTCGCGAAGCGCCGCGACTCGCGCTACGAGCCGGGCCGGCGCTCGCAGGCGTGGCGCAAGGTCAAGCATCAGCTTCGGCAGGAGCTGGTGGTGGTCGGCTGGCAGCCGGGTAAGGGATCGCGCAGCACCACGCTCGGCTCCCTGCTCCTCGCGTACCGCGAAGGCGAAGACCTGCGCTACGCCGGCAAGGTCGGTACCGGGATGTCCGATGCCGAGCTCGAGCGGCTGGCCGCGCTGTTGACACCGCTCGAGGTCCCTCGGCTCGCGCTGCGCGGCGGCGGAGTGCCACGTGACGCGCGGTTGGTCCGACCCGAGCTCGTGGTCGAGGTCGCGTTCACCGGCTGGACCGACGCGGGGCGTGTCCGGCACGCGACGTATCTCGGCTTGCGAGACGACAAGGACGCTGCCGATGTCGTCCGCGAGCAGTGACCTGCGGGTTAGGAATCGTCGAGCTCCGGGAGCTGCTGCGCGTCGCGCAGCATGGCAGCCATCGGGTCGCCGCGCTCCTGCACACGCTCGAGCACGGTCCGGATGGTCCACTGATCGGATCGGAGATCGGGCTCCTCGATCTCGTCCCATTCGATCGGCACGGACACGGGTGCCCCTGCCGAGGGGCGAACGCTGTACGGGGCGACCAGCGTCTTGTTGATCGCGTTCTGCGTGTAGTCGAGCCGCGCTCGCCCGGCGCGCTCGTTCTTCTCCCACTGCCAGCTCACGAGATCACCTGCAACGGCGCCGATGGTGCGAGAAAGACGCTCGACCCATGCCCGCGTCTCGCTGAACGACGGCCCGGGCACGATCGGCACCCAAACCTGGAGGCCGCGTTGGCCGCTCAGCTTCGGGTAGCCGCGCACGCCGAGATGCTCGAGCGCGGTGCGATGGAGCCGCACGAGCGTCACGAGCTCCTCCCACGACGTGTCGTCTCCCGGATCGATGTCGATGAGCGCGTACGTGGGTTCGTCCACGGCAGGGATCCGCGACGTCCAGGGATGGAGCTCGAGCGCGGCGTGATTGGCGAGCCAGGCGAGATCCGCGGCTTTCTCGGCAACGATGTAGGACTCGCTCTTGCCCGCGTCGGCCCCCTCGTAGCGCCACTGGCGCATCCAATCCGGTGTATAGGTCGGCGCCTGCTTCTGCCAGAAGCCCTTGGCGTCCGCGCCGTCGGGGTAGCGGTGCAGGTTCAAGGGCCGGTCCACGAGGTAGGGGACCATGACGGGGGCGATGCTCGCGTAGTAGCGGATCAGATCCCGCTTGGTCACGGCTTTCGACCGCCCGTGGCCGTGGAAGAGCTCCTTGTTCAAGTTGGTCAGGGCGATCGAGTGGCCCTGGAGCTCCCACGTGCCCTTGTCGACGAGCGCGTCGAGCGCCGCGAGCTCGTCGTCGTCCGGCCCGGCGATCTCGGGGACGGGCGCGACGAGCGTGCGCTCCCCCTCGGTCGTCCACATCCGTTCGGGGTGGGCCGCGACCTCGTCGTTCGTCAACCCGCTGAGCACGGAGCGCGGATGGTCCTCGGGATCCCAGCCGGAAGATGCCTCCGGATCGTTCTTGTGGAGGACGAGCCACTGCTCCTTGTCCGCGCTGCCGCGACCCGTGCGCACAAGGACGACCCTGCCCTTGAGCTTCTCGCCGAAGAGGTCCACGTGGAGCTCGCCTTCGGTCACCGCGCGCGCCGGGTCGTCTGTTGCGTGCGGTTCCCAAGTACCTCGATCCCACACGATCACGTCGCCGCCGCCGTACTCACCGCGTGGGATCACGCCTTCGAAGTCGATGTACTCCAACGGGTGGTCCTCCACGTGCACCGCAAGATGACGCGCTGCAGGGTCAAGGGTCACTCCCTTGGGCACCGCCCAGCTCACGAGGACTCCTTCGATCTCGAGGCGGAAGTCGTAGTGCAGGCGCCGCGCCCGGTGGCGCTGCACGACGAAGCGCGGACCCTCGGAGGCTGGCTCGGCAGCGCGCGCGCCGGACGGCTCCGGCGTGTGGGAGAAGTCGCGCTTGTCGCGGTACGCGCGCAAACGGCGTTCGGCGGGTGGCACCAGGCAGGCCTCTAGTCGGTCGGGCCCCGGCTCGAACCTCGCACGATCTCATTGTACGAAGGTGACGGGATCGGTCGTCCTCGATGCAGGCGCTGCGGTGGACCGGCGCGGCACGGCCTGCTGGAATCGCGGGATGGACGTTGCACCCCTTCTGTTGGAGCTCTACGGGCGTATCCCGCCGCTCGCGACCTCAGTGGTCGAGGGGCTGGATCCCGGGCAGCTCACCAAGACGCCGGCAAAGGGTGCGAACACGATCGCGTGGCTCGTCTGGCACACCGCGCGTGTCCAGGATCACCACATCGCGGAGCTGCTCGACGTCGCGCAGGTCTGGACGCGTGACGATTGGGCGTCGAGCTTCGGACTGGAGCCCGATCCGCACAACACCGGGTACGGACACAGTGCGAAGGAGGTGCTGGCCGTGCGTCCGAAGGGAGCGGAGGTCCTCCTCGGCTACCTCGGAGCCGTCGACGCACGCACCCGATCGATGCTGGAGCGCCTGGTGCCCGACGACCTGGAGCGGATCGTCGATCGGCGGTGGGATCCGCCCGTCACGCTCGGGGTGCGGTTGGTGAGCGTCGCGGACGACGGCCTGCAGCACGTCGGTCAGGCGGCCTATGTGCGCGGGCTGCTGGAAGGTTGAGGCCTAGCCACGCTCGACGCGCAGCACCTCTTCCTCGTGGACGTTGAGCACTCGGTTGCTGCCACCACCGGGTGCGTAGAACACGACCCACTCGCCGGTCTCGAGCAGGCTCTCGGCCTCCACGGCCTCCGCCTCCCGGCCGCTCTGTGGCGCATACAGGATCTTGTACTGCTCCATGTCCCCGACGTTCGACACGACCCGTGGCCCCCTTGATGACCAGTCGGACTGCGCTCCCAAGATGAGCCGACGCGACTACGCGCCTCCGCGTGATGCAGCCGACCCACCGCGCGGGTCCGCGAAGCTCCCGCCACACGACTGGTACTCCGAAGGGGACCCCGCGAGGCTGGGCCCAGTGACCAAACGCAGACTCGCGTTGGTGCTCGCGGGCGTTGGGCTCGTCGCGGTCATCATCTTCGGGGCGCTGTTTGCCCACCGGCTCGCGCTCGGCGACCGCACGTGCACGTTCAAGGGCGAGAACGCGACCTTCCACGTCTCACCCGAGGAGCTGGCGAATGCGCGCACCGTCGCGTCGATCGCCAGGGAACGGGGGCTCCCGCACCACGCGGTCACGATCGCGCTTGCCGCTGCGTTGCAGGAATCGAAGCTCCGGAACCTCTCCGGCGGCGATCGCGACTCGGTCGGTCTGTTCCAACAACGTCCGTCGCAGGGCTGGGGTCCGCGTGCACTGCTCCTGGACCCGGCGTACGCAACGACCGCCTTCTACCGGGAGCTCGTCAAGATCGACGGCTGGCAGACCATGCCTGTGACCGAGGCTGCGCAGCGCGTGCAGCGCAGCAGCGCTCCGACCGCGTACGAGCAATGGGAGCCGGAAGCTCGGGCCTTGGCGCGGATCCTCACCGGTGAGGTGACGACGCCCATCGCCTGCAAGAGCCCGTCACTGCTCTGACCGTCGCCCGGCTCGATCGACGTGTATTCGGGGAAGGCCGGCGCCGACCGGCGGTAGCTTGCAGGGTCGTGCCCGGCGAGCATCTGATCACCGCCCGAGCCCTGCGCAAGCAGTTCGGCGACTTCACCGCGGTCGACGACATCGACATCGCCGTCGAGCGCGGCGAGGCGTTCGGCTTCCTCGGGCCGAACGGCGCCGGCAAGACGTCGACCATGCGGATGATCGCCTGCGTCTCCCAGCGCACGAGCGGGGAGCTGAGCGTCCTGGGCATGGACCCGGCGACGCAGGGATCCGAGATCCGCGCGCGGCTCGGCGTGGTCCCGCAGGAGGACACGCTCGACCTCGAGCTCACGGTCCGCGACAACGTGCTGATCTACGGCCGCTACTTCGGCATGTCGCGCAGCGAGACGCGTGACCGCGCCGACGAGCTGCTCGACTTCGTGCAGCTCACCGACCGGAGCGCCGACCGCGTCGACGCGTTGTCCGGCGGGATGAAGCGCCGGCTGACGATCGCCCGGGCGCTCGTGAACCAGCCCGAGCTGATGCTGCTCGACGAGCCGACGACCGGGCTCGACCCGCAAGCGCGTCACCTCGTCTGGGAACGTCTCTACCAGCTGAAGCGCAATGGCGCGACGTTGGTACTCACCACGCACTACATGGACGAGGCCGAGCAGTTGTGCGACCGGCTGGTGATCATGGACGACGGGCGCATCGTCGCGGAGGGCTCGCCGCGATCGCTGATCGACCGGTACTCGACGCGCGACGTCGTCGAGCTCCGCTTCTCCGGACCGGAGGAGCAGCGGTCGATGCTGCCGAAGCTCGCGACCTTCGTGGAGCGGATCGAGGAGCTCCCTGATCGGGTGCTGCTCTACAGCGGCGACGGTGACGGCGACGTCGAGCGCATCACCTCCGACGGTGTGCGTCCCGAGTCGCTCCTCGTGAGGCGGAGCACCCTCGAAGACGTCTTTCTCACGCTGACCGGCCGGAGCCTGGAGGAGTAGTGCAGGTTCCTCTCTCGCTGCGCGTCGTCGAGCACCAGATCCAGGTGTTCAAGCGCTTCTGGCGCGGGACGGTGTTCCAGTACGTGCTCAACCCGGTGCTGTACCTGAGCGCGATCGGCTTCGGTCTCGGGGGCATCATCACGCAGCACGGCGGCAAGATCGACGGGCTGACGTACGCCGAATGGGTCGCGCCGGGCCTGATGGCAGCGTCCGCGATGCAGGGAGCCGCATCGGACTCGCTGTGGCCGATCATGGCGGGCACCAAGTGGATTCGCGTCTTCCACGCGATGGTGGCGACACCGTTGCGATCCCGCGATGTCTATGAGGGCCACCTGATGTGGACCTTCCTGCGATGCGCGGCCGGGGCAGCGATCTTCCTGTTCGTTGCGTTGCTGCTCGGTCTCGTCCTGTCGCCGTGGGGCGTGCTCGCGATCCCGTTCGCCGCGCTCACCGCCGCGGCCTTCGCCGCGCCCCTGATGGCCTTCGCCGCGACCCAGGAGACCGATCTCCGGTTCCCGGTGATCATGCGGCTGGGTGTGCTGCCGCTCTTCCTGCTCTCGGGAACCTTCTTCCCGATCTCGCAGCTGCCGACGTGGCTCCAGCCCCTCGCATGGTTCTCACCGTTGTGGCACGGCGTGCAGCTCTGCCGCGGCGCGACGACGGGGACGCTCGGTCTCGGGAGCGCGCTCGTGCATCTCGCGGTGCTCGGAGGCTGCGTCGCGGGCGGCTGGCTGTGGGGCATCCGGAGCTTCGCGAGAAAACTGACGTTGTAGCCATGTTCGTCTATGTCGTCGAGCGCGACTTCATGGCCTACCGCCGCATGTGGGTGGTGTTCCTCTCGGGCTTCGCCGAGCCCTTCCTGTTCCTGCTGTCGATCGGCCTCGGCGTCGGGCACCTCGTCGGTTCGATCAACGTCGGCGGAACGTCAGTTTCCTACCAGTCGTTCGCCGCGCCCGCGCTGCTCGCAACCTCTGCGATGAACGGCGCGGTGTTCGACACGACGTTCAACTTCTTCTTCAAGTTCAAGTACTCGAAGAGCTTCGACGCGATGCTCGCGACCCCGATCGGCACCGGCGACGTTGCGAGCGGCGAGCTCGTGTGGGCCCTGCTGCGCGGCACGATCTATTCCGCAGCCTTCCTGGTCACGATGGTCGCCTTCGGTCTCGTCGAGTCGTGGTGGTCGGTGTTGGCACTGCCGGCGGCGGTGCTCATCGGGTTCGGGTTCGCCGGCGCAGGCATGGCGGCGACCACGTGGATGCGCTCGTTCGTCGACTTCGACTACGTGACGATGGCGCTGATCCCGATGTTCCTGTTCTCTGCGACCTTCTTCCCGCTCTCGCGCTACCCGGCGGGCCTCCAGTTCCTCGTTTCGATCACACCGCTCTACCAGGGGGTCGCGATCGAGCGCGCGCTCACGCTCGGCCAGCTCGACTGGACGCTCCTGCTCCACGCGGCGTACCTCGCCGTCATGGGCATCGTCGGTCTCCGCATCGCCGGCAAGCGCCTGACGCGCCTGCTCCAACCCTGACTAGACGCTCGCGGGCACGCCGACGGGGAACACGGCGTCGGGCGGCGGGATGGGCCCACCGGGGTTGCCGGGCGTGCACACGTCGCTCATGTTGGCGAGCGCCGGCTCGGGCAAGGTCGGCGGGTCGAGGAACGCGGGCCGGCTGTAGAAGTCGATCGAGTCCAACAAGTTGTCAGCGTTGGCGTCGCGATAGGTGAGCGCCGGGAGGTTCCACTTCGTCTCGACGAGCTTCAGCACCGAGGTGTGGTCGTGCACGCGGTGCGACACGTAATACGGGCGCGCGAACGGCGACACGATGACCGACGGCACGCGGAAGCCGTACCGGTCGTACGCGCCGGGGAGATCCGGGGGCACGGTGATGTCGGGCGGGATGTCGTCGGGCTTCACCGCCGGCGGCGGCGGCACGTGGTCGTAGTACCCGCCGTGCTCGTCGTAGGTCCAGATGAGCAGCGTCTTCTCCCACTTCGGGCCGTGCATCGCCGCGTTGATCACCTTCGCAGCGAACTGCTCCCCGAGGCGAACGTCCTGTGGGTCCTCCTCCGACTGCGTGTCGAAGTCCGGATCGACGATGCAGAACGACGGAAGCGTCCCCGCTGCCGCGTCGGTGAAGTACTGGTCGATCGACGAGAAGTTCGACGGATAGTCAATGATCGTCTTGATGATGATCGCGGCGGATGGCGCATTCGAGAAGTAGTTGCGCCACGAGATGCCGTGTGCAGCGAACTGGTCGAAGATCGTTCCGTTCGGTGGCGGCGGAGCAGTCAGCGCCGCTTGGCTCGTGCTGACGATCCCCGCTGCGGTGCCGGCCACCAGGAAGCGCCGGTTCGGGTAGGTCTGCGCGAGCACGGAGCAGAACCAGCGGTCCGCGAGCGGGAACGTGTTCGCGAGCCCGTAATAGAAGGGAAGGTCGGTCTCGTCCCAGTAGCCCATCGCGACCGGGCTGCTCCCCTCGACGAAGCCGTCGTTGCGGCCGTGGTCCCATGCCGTGTGGCTGGCGTTCCAGTTCTGGCCGGGCGTGCTGTTCAGCTGGCACGTCGACGGCATGTGGAACGAACGGATCTCGTGCCCTTGCCCGTCGGGATTGAAGTGGAGCGGCTTGCCGTCGCGCCCGATCGTGAAGCCGTCACCGCGTCGCAGCACTCCGAAGTGATCGTCGTACGAGTGGTTCTCCATCATCACGACGACGACGTGATCGATCTGCGGGAGCATGTCGACGCCCTGCGGCACACGCGGGTTCGGCACCGACCCCGGCTTGCGGAGCGGACCGCCGAGACCCGGCGGCAGGAACCGGCAACCCGCGAGCTGTGAGACGGCAAGACCACCGGCGACCCCGGCTGCCCCCTTCAAGAGTCCCCGTCGGCTGATCGGCGACGCGAATCCATTCCCCATCGAAGGTCTCCTCCCTGGCCCGCTCCCACCTTCGCGCGGCGGTGATCGGGCGCGCCATTAGCCTGTGGTCGTCTCGACCGCGGGGAGTGGGATGGCGAAGCCGTCGGTGCAGGAAGTGGTCGACGCGTTCAACGCGACGTGGGCTGCACACGATCTCGATGCGGCGATCGCTCTCGTCACCGAGGACTGTGTCTTCGACGCGACGGGTCCCGCGCCGGACGGCACCCGTCACGTGGGACGCGACGCGGTCCGCGCCGCCTGGAAGCCCATCTTCGACGACACGACCGCCAGCTTCACAACCGAGGAGTCGTTCGTCGCGGAGGACCGGCTCGTGCAGACCTGGCGCTACGAGTGGGACGGCGGACACGTGCGAGGTATCGACGTGATCGTCGTCCGCGACGGCCTCGTCGCGCAGAAGCTCTCGTACGTCAAGGGATAGGAGCCGGCCGGCTCGCACGGAGGAACGTCGCAACAGCCTCCGATGCCGCTGCCCGTGTCGCGTCGGACGCTGCTTGAATGCGGAGGACCTTCGAACGGGGAGCCCATGCCGCAGTCGGACAATTCACGCGTCGAGCAGCTGCTCGCCGCGATGCGACTCGACGAGAAGGCGCTGCTGACCGCCGGCGAGGACCTCTGGTCGCTGCCCGCGATCGAGCGCGTCGGCATCCCGAAGGTGCGCGTGACCGACGGACCGAGTGGCGCGCGCGGGCCGCAGCTGCCCGGGCAGGGAGGCGGATGGACGTCGGTGTGTGTTCCGTGCGGGAGCGCGCTGGGAGCGACGTGGGACGTCGAGCTCGTCGAGCGCGTCGGCGCGCTGCTGGGCCGGGAGGCGAGGCGCAAAACATGCCACGTGCTGTTGGCCCCAACGGTGAACCTCCACCGCTCGCCGCTCGCGGGCCGCAACTTCGAGTGCTACTCGGAGGATCCCCGACTCTCGGGCGCGCTCGCCGCCGCCTTCATCCGCGGCGCGCAGGGCGAAGGAGTCGCGACGACGGTCAAGCACTTCGTCTGCAACGACGCGGAGACCGAGCGGTACACGATGAGCTCGGTCGTCGACGAGCGGACGCTGCGCGAGCTGTATCTCGTTCCGTTCGAGCACGCCGTGCGCGACGGCGGATCGCTCGGCATCATGACGGCGTACAACAGGCTCAACGGCGAATGGTGCAGCGAGCGCGGCGATCTCCTCGCCATCGCGCGTGACGAATGGGGCTTCGAAGGTTTCGTGCTGACCGACTGGTACGGCGTCGCGTCGACGACCCGATCCGCGGATGCGGGCGTCGATCTCGAGATGCCGGGACCACCACGCGCGTTCGGGCCCGCGATCGCCACGGCCGTCGAGCGCGGCGAGCTCGACGAGGCGCGCCTCGACGCGCAGGTGAGCCACCTGCTGTCGGTGCTCGACCGCGTCGGTGCGCTCGACGCAACCGGCGAGGAGCCTCGCTCTGAGGACCTGCCCGAGGAGCGGGAGCTCGTGCGGGAAGCATCCGCCGCATCGATCGTGCTGCTCGAGAACCGCGGTGTGCTGCCCGTCGACTCCGCGACCACCGGTCGCGTGCTCGTGGTCGGCCCCAACGCGGACCGGCCCAGCTTCAACGGCGGTGGCTCGGCACAGGTCGGGCAGGCGTACACGATCACGCCGCTGCAGGCGCTCCGTGCAAGCTTCGGTCCCGCAACCGAGGTTCGCTTCGAGCCTGGCACGCGCATCGATCGAACCGTGCCGACCCTGGAGGTGCCGACGGAGGTCGAGTACCACGCCGGTGCCGGCCTCGGAGGTGAAGCGCTGCTCGTCACGAGCCTCCGCGCCTTCGAGGTGGTCTCACTCGGTCCGCCGCCGGGCGTCGAGAAGCCGTTCTCCTTCCGGGCGGTCGGTGTCCTCGAGCCGGAGGTCACCGGGCGCTACGAGCTCACACTCGTACAGAGTGGCCGGGCCCGGCTCCTCGTCGACGGCGAGGTCCTGCTCGACGGCTTCGAGAGCCCGCCTCCGCGAAGCTCCGCGTATCTCGGCTACGGGAGCGAGGAGATGCGCGCATTTGTCGAGCTCGAGGCGCACGCGAAGGTCGAGATCGCAATCGAGTACTCCAGCAGCGGCGCACGGGGGGTGAACGTCGTCAAGGTCGGCTGTCGAGAGGTGCTGGCGGAAGACGCCCTTGATCGCGCTGCCGCGGCGGCAGCCGAGGCCGATGTGGTGATTGCCGTCGTCGGCACCACCCGCGAGTGGGAGTCCGAGGGCTTCGACCGTGTCTCGATGACGCTCCCCGGCGCCCAGGACGAGCTCGTCCGGCGTGTTGCGGCTGCGAACCCGCGTACGGTCGTGGCGCTGAACACGGGAGCGCCCGTCGCGATGCCGTGGGCCGACGACGTCGGCGCGATCGTGCAGCTCTGGTTCGGGGGCCAAGAGATGTCGGGTGCGCTCGCCGACATCATGACGGGAGACGCCGAGCCCGGCGGCCGGCTCCCGACGTCGATCCCGTTCCGGCTCGAGGACAATCCGTCGTTCGGCAACTTCCCGGGTGAGAGCTCGGAGGTGCGTTACGGCGAGGGACTGTTCGTCGGTTACCGCTGGTACGACACGCGTGGCATCGCACCGCGGTATCCCTTCGGACACGGGCTCGCGTACACGACCTTCTCGATCGGCGAGCCGGCGTGTCCGGTATCCGTCTTCCGGAGCGGTGACCGTCTCGCGGTGACGGTTCCGGTGGCGAACACCGGGTCGCGGGGCGGGTCCCAGGTCGTCCAGCTGTACGTCGCTCCGCTCGACGCGCCGGTCGTGCGACCGGAGCAGGAGCTCGTCGCCTTTGCGAAGGTCCACCTCGAGCCCGGCGAGGTGCGCGACGTCGTGCTCGAGCTCGACGATCGGGCGTTCGCATACTGGGACGTCGGAACGGCCGAGACGATCGCGCTTCGAGCCCGTGTCCCCGACACCGGGCGACCGCGGCCGGAAGCCGAGGAGCGATCACCCGGATGGGTCGTTGCGCCAGGGTCCTACGAGCTCCGCGTGGGCTCGTCGTCGGCCGCCATCGCTCACCGGCTCCGTGTCGTCGTGCCGGACGCGGGGTCGCCCGATGCCTGACCGCCGTGGTGTGCACGTGCGTGTCGGGGTCGGCATCGCGTGTCTCGCCGCGGGCGCCACACTGATCGCGGCCTGCTCGTCGGGCTCGTCGTCCAAGGGCAGCTCGACCACGCTGCACCGTTCGACGACGACGACCACGACGACGGTGGTGCCCGTCTCGGCCCCGCCACCAACGTTGTGCGATCTCGTCCTGCCGCGCGACCTCGACCGCCTCTTGGGAGCCGAGTCCGCGCCGCCGACGCACGCGCTGTCCGGCGCAACGGCGCTTTGCAGGTATCCGGGGACGAACTCCCTCGGAGTCGTCGTCATCCGCTATCGAACCGGCATGGACCTCGCTCGATTCGAGGCGGCGAAGCAGTCGTTCGCTCAGGGAAACTTGGTGCAACCGCTGCCGGGGGTCGGTGACGCGGGATATGTGTCGGTGCTCGAGAGCGGCACGGGCGTGAACCGGACTGTGGTCGCGCTCGACGGGCACACCGAGGTTTTCGTGTCCACCCTTGCCGACGCAGCACACACGAGGCAGCTGATGACCTTCATCCGTCGTCGCCTCGCCGCGCTGAGCCCGTCTGCGCGCTCGCAAACGCCCCGTTCGTAGGCCGATCGGACCCTCCGGGCGCGCTCAACCTCCGGAATCGCGGTGCCGATAGGACTCGAGCCGTTTCCACTTGGAGGTCATACGGAATGATTCAGATCGTCGGAATCGTGGTTGTGCTCGGGCTCATCGCTTTGCTCGTCGTGATGCGCAAGCGTGAGAAGGCCGCGTCGGCCAAGCCGTCGCGCGGTTCGAGCCGTATCTAGCTCGCGTGCTCGGCGATCCGCATCCGGCGGGTCGCCGAGGACACGACCTCGCCACGTGCGTGGTCGCCGATAGATCCTTTCCGGCCCCCGGCATGCCGCGTGCGCTGCCCGGGGCCGAGCTTCCTCGAGCGTCGCGGGGTAACGCTCGGAAGAAACTTGCAGGTGCTGGGTACCCTGTACGGCATATGGCCGATCAGGCTCAGTTCGCGGATCTCGCAATGCCGTACATGTCCGCGTTGTACTCGGCGGCGCTGCGCATGACCCGCAACCCGGCGGATGCGGAGGACCTCGTCCAGGAGACGTATCTCCGCGCCTTTCGCGGGTTCCCTGGCTTCAAGGAGGGGACGAACCTCAAGGCCTGGCTCTACAAGATCCTCACCAACACGTATATCAACACGTACCGGGCCAAGAAGCGTCGGCCGGAGCAGGAGCAGCTCGACGACGTCGAGGACTTCTACCTCTACAAGCGCCTCGGCGGGCTCGAGGCGGTCGACGCCGACCGCTCACCCGAAGCGGAGGTGCTCGAGTCGATCCCCGACGAGACGATCAAGGAGGCGCTCGAGAGCCTCCCGGAGCAGTTCCGCATGGCGGTCATGCTGGCCGACGTCGAGGGCTTCTCCTACAAGGAGATCGCAGAGATCACCGACGTCCCGATCGGCACCGTCATGAGCCGTCTCCACCGGGGAAGAAAGCAGCTGCAGAAGAGGTTGTGGGATTTGGCCCGGGAACGAGGTCTTGTTCCCAGCTGAGAGAGTCGCGACACGCGCACGGATCGCGGAGAGGACGTGAACGAATCACGAAGGCCGCGAGGCAGATTGGTGGAGACGAGCGTTGCCAGCCTCTAGCCTTGCCTGTTGCGGTTGGAGAGCGCATCAGGAAGGTCGTGCGCACAGCAGTGCAGTAGATCATTCGGAAAGATCGCGGGGGGAAGGTCAGCACGATGGATTGTGAAGGCGCGATGCACCGCGTCTATCACTATCTCGACGGAGAGCTCACCGTCTGGAAGCGGCGGGCGATCGCCCGTCACCTGGACGAGTGCCCTCCTTGTGCGGACGGCTTCTCATTCGAGGTCGAGATCCGGCGCGTGATCTCGATGCGCTGCCGCGACGAGGCGCCGGCGGACCTCCGCCGCCGGATCGCAGATTCGCTCGGGCACACCGATCCGAGTGCCTGAGGGCGACCCCGGCACCCCACGCTCCCGTGCAGTGTCCGCGTTCGGTGTACGGCGAGCGCGCGGCTCTACGATGACTCCGATCGTGCCCGCACCATGCAATCTGGAGTCCTCGTGACCGACGCCACCGAGACCACGTCTGCCGGCACCGCTCCCGCCGGATCGGCAGGCTCCAAGCGACCCAAGCGCAGCTGGGGGGAGATCGCGATCTCCGTGGCCCTCGGCGTCGCCGTCCTCGTCGTCCTGGCCTCGGCGGTCGGCACGGTCATCTACTACGCCTTCTATCGCAAGAACACGGCTGCGCTGCCCTGGCACTACTGGATCGCCCCGGTGCTGGGGTTCTCGGTCATCGTGGTGGTGATCGCCGTGCTCCCGTTCAGCTACTACTTCAAGGTCTGGCGCCTCAAGCATCGGGGCCGCTGACACGATGGCGCTTCCCGGCGAGGCACCGGTACGCGGGGCTGCGGAGCCTGTCGACTGGCGTCTCGCCGAGCGCATCGCGTGCCGTGTCGCCGGTCGCGAGCCGCTCTCCCTCTCGTACCTGGGCGGTTCGCTCGACCGCGATTTTCGTGAGGTCACGGTCGAGGCGGAGGAGGCCGTTGCCGCGCTCACCGGGCTCCACGGGCCGACACCTGGGCGCGCAATGGTCGTCGACAGGGCGGCGTGGGTCGAGAACAACGTCAGCTCGATGCGCCGCATGCTCGCTCCTTACACGGAGCGCGTCCGTGAGCGGCTCGCGAGGAGCCCCATCGCACCGATCGGCCGGACCGTCGCCGGAGGTGAGCTCGGGGTGCTGCTGGGCTACGTCGCGCAACGCGTGCTCGGGCAGTACGACTTGCTGATGCCCGACGAGAACGACGGAGGACACGCGGGCGACACCGTCTATTACGTCGGCCCCAACATCCTCGTGCTCGAGAAGCGGTACGCGTTCCGTCCGCGCGACTTCCGCCTCTGGATCGCGCTCCACGAGCTCACGCACCGCGCACAGTTCACGGGTGTCCCGTGGCTCCACGGCTACTTCGTGGAACAGGTCGGCACGCTGCTCGGCTCCGTCGAGCCGGATGCCCGCCGCCTGCTCGGTGCCGCCGGGCGCGCCGTCGACGACCTGCGCAAGGGCCGGAACCCGCTCGACGACGGCGTGGTCGCGCTGTTCGCGAACGAGGACCAGCGGCTCGTGCTCGACCGCATGCAGGCGCTCATGTCGCTCCTCGAAGGTCATGGCAACGCGGTCATGAACAAGCTCGGCGCGCAGATGGTCGAAGGTCAGGACCGCATGGCCTCTGCATTGCACGCGCGCCGCAACGCGCGCGGCACGTCGGCGCTCTTCCAGCGCGTGCTCGGGTTGGAGATGAAGATGCGTCAGTACGAAGTCGGCGAGGCATTCGTCGCGAGCGTCGAGCGCGAAGCGGGGGTGCGCGCGATCGACGCGGCGTGGCGCGGCCCCGAATTCCTTCCGACGCTTGCCGAGCTGACAACACCGACAGCGTGGTTGGAGCGGGTCGGTGCGGGGGCGTCGGCCGCTCGATAACGTGACGCCATGCCGCTCGTGCTCGTCGTCGACGACGAACCCGACATCCGCACGGTCATTCAGATCAACTTGCAGCAGGCGGGCTATCGGGTTGTGATGGCGGCCAACGGTGAGGAGGCGCTCGCCGCGCTGCGCGCCGAGCCACCGGACGCCGTGCTGCTCGACGTCATGATGCCGGGTGTCGACGGCTGGTCGGTCCTCCAGGAGCTCAAGACGAGCGGGAGCCGCAAGCTGGCCGAGATCCCCGTGTTCCTCGTGACCGCGATCTCGGACAACGAGCAGCGCATCCGCGGCGGGATCGAGGGAGCGGTGCGCTACATCACAAAGCCGTTCGATCCGAACGATCTCCTGCGCGCGCTCGCCTCGGTGCTCGACCCCGACGGTCTTCCCGAGCCACAGCTCCGTCGTCGCGTCCAGGCCGAGTCCCTCGAGGCGCTCGCGCGCGCGGAGCGCGGCGAGGCCGACCCCGGGATCCCGCGGGTGCGGCTCACGCGTCTCGAGCAGCTCCCCGCGGCACCGAGCACTCCCGCGCGTCTGCGCGCGGCGGCCGAGCGCGTCGACGACCTCACACCCAAGCAGCGCAAGCTCCTGGAACAGCTCGCGAGCGGCATGTCGGTCACTGCAGTCGCCGCGGAGCTCGGGATGAGTCGCAGCAACGTGTACGCGGGGCTGCGGAGAATCGGACGCAAGCTCGGCCTGCAGGGGACGAACGAGCTGCTCGCCTTCGTTCGGCAGGGCCGAATGCTCGGCCAGCGGTGATCGAGGCGGACTTCGACGGTATCGACGCGCCCGTCATCGTGGCCTGCTCCGGTGGCCCCGACTCGGTGGCGCTGCTCGTGCTCGCGGTGGAGGCCGGCCTCGAGCCGGTCGCGGTGTACGTCGACCACCGGCTCCGTCCGTCGAGCGCGGACGACGGGAAGGTCGTCGAGCGGGCGGCGTCCGAGCTCGGGGCTGCCTTCGAGCCGGTGACCGTCTCAGTCGGCGACGGGGGCAACCTCGAGGCCCGCGCCCGCGAGGCCCGGTACGCAGCGCTCGAGGAGTGCCGCGCCCGCCGAGGAGCGAGCGCTGTCCTCGTCGGCCACACCGCCGACGACCAGGCCGAGACGGTCCTGCTCAACCTGTTGCGTGGCAGCGCGAGCCCGGGTCTGGCAGGTATGCCCGCGCGACGCGACCACATCGCGCGGCCGCTGCTGAACGCGCGGCGCGCCGATCTCGCCGCGCTTGTCCGCGCACGCGGCCTGGACACCGTCCACGACCCGTCGAACGACGAGCAGGCCTTTCGCCGGAACTGGCTGCGTCACGAGGTGCTCCCGCTGCTGTCGAAGGGCGCGGATCGCGACCTCGTGCCCGTTCTCGTGCGACAGGCTTCGGTGTTGCGGGCCGAGTCGGAGCTGCTCGACGCGATGGCCGACCAGCTGCTGGTGGAGGCCGGTGACGTCAAGCCCTCGGCACGCGTGCTCGCGGCTGCCCACCCGGCTGTCGCACGGCGAGCAGTTCGCCGTTGGCTCGGGAGCCCGCCGCCGTCGCTAGCGGAGGTCGACCGTGTCCTCGCCGTCGCGCGTTGCGAACACCGCGCGACGGAGCTCAACGGCCACCGGCGCGTGTGGCGTTCGGAAGGCCGTCTCCACCAGGAACTAGCTTCGTCGCCGTGACGGACGAGCACTTGGGCGAGGTCGTCGTCGCCGCCGATGTCCTGCGCGAGCGCGTGCGTGCGCTCGGCCGGGAGATCACCGCCGACTACCAGGGCCGTCCCCCGCTCCTCGTCGGAGTCCTCAAGGGCGCGTTCATGTTCATGAGTGATCTCGCGCGCGCGATCGATCTTCCCGTGGAGTTCGACTTCATGGCGGTGTCGTCGTATGGATCGGCGACGCGGACGAGCGGCGTGGTGCGCATCATCAAGGACCTCGACATCGATCTGACCGATCGCCATGTGCTCATCGTCGAGGACATCGTCGACTCGGGTCTCACGCTCGCGTACCTCAGGCGCAACCTGAAGGCGCGCAACCCTGCTTCGGTCGAGGTGTGCGCGCTCCTCGTCAAGGAGGGATTGCAGAAGTCGGATCCCGAGATCCGCTACACCGGGTTCACGATCCCACCGACGTTCGTCGTGGGGTACGGGCTCGATGTGCAGGAGCGCTACCGCAACCTCGACTGCATCATCGAGTACCTCAACCACCGCTGACTTCCCGCTCTTGCGACTTCGTCGCGGGCCGCTCGGGCCCCGGCTCGGGCGGCGCACGGTACGTGCGCCGCGTTTCCTCGCCTTCGGTCTTCCGCTCTTGCGACCGCCTTCCGACGCGGTCGCCCGGCGGAGCGCGGTGATTGACCGGGTAGCCTGATGGGCCCACGTTCCCCGAACTCCCCGGCCTCGCCACGTGAGCAGACAACGCCGCTTCCTGATCGCCGGCATCGTGCTGGCACTGCTGGGCGTGCTCGTCTTCACCCAGCTGATCGACCGGTCGGATCGCAAGACGCTCGATCTGCCGGTCCTGGAAGCACGCTTGAAGTCCGGCGACGTCGCGAAGGTCACGCTGTACGACTCGGACCACGAGCTG
Source organism: Acidimicrobiia bacterium (assembly GCA_036557185.1). Lineage (GTDB taxonomy): Bacteria > Actinomycetota > Acidimicrobiia > IMCC26256 > JAENVU01 > DATBHZ01. The sequence goes on from DATBHZ010000033.1 coordinate 44,642, forward strand.
AAGGGGACGCTGCGCGACGGCACCGACTTCAAGACGCGCTTCCCCGACCGTTACACGCCCACGATCACCAACGAGATCCGCGCGGCAGGCGTGCAGAAGTTCGACACCAACGGCCAGCAGCAGAGTCCGTGGATCACGTTGTTGCTCAGCGTCCTGCCGTTCGTGCTCGTGATCGGCCTGCTGATGCTGCTGCTCGGCCAGCTCCCGGGCGGACGCGGCATCCTCGGTTTCGGCCGGTCCCGCGCGAAAGCCGTCAGGAACCATCCGGACGTGACGTTCGCCGACGTCGCGGGGCTCGACGAAGCGGTCGAGGAGCTCCAGGAGATCAAGGACTTTCTCGCCGAGCCCGCGTGGTTCGAGCGCATTGGCGCCACGATCCCGAAAGGGGTGCTCCTCAAGGGCCCGCCCGGCACCGGCAAGACGCTGCTCGCCAAAGCCGTTGCCGGAGAGGCCGGCGTGCCGTTCTTCTCGATCAGCGGCTCCGACTTCGTCGAGATGTTCGTCGGTGTGGGCGCCTCGCGGGTGCGGGACCTCTTCGCGAAGGCGAAGGCCGCTGCGCCGTCGATCGTGTTCGTCGACGAGATCGACGCGGTCGGCCGCCATCGCGGCGCGGGTCTCGGAGGAGGCCACGACGAACGCGAGCAGACGCTCAACCAGATCTTGGTCGAGATGGACGGCTTCGACGCCAACTCTGGCGTGATCCTGCTGGCGTCGACGAACCGTCCCGACATCCTCGACCCGGCGCTGCTGCGCCCGGGCAGGTTCGACCGCCAGATCGTCGTGGACCGTCCCGACCTCGACGGCAGACGCGCCATCCTCGCTGTGCACGCGCGCGGCAAGCCGTTGGCTGCCGGTGTCGATCTCGACGTGATCGCGCGCCGCACGCCGGGTTTCACCGGTGCTGACCTCGCGAACCTGATGAACGAGGCGGCGCTGCTCGCGGCGCGCCGTGGCCTCGACCAGGTGGGGCTCCCGCAGCTCGAAGAGGCCATCGATCGCGTCGTGGCGGGACCGGAGCGCAAGAGCAGGGTCATCTCGGAGGCCGAGCGGCGCGTGATCGCGTACCACGAGAGTGGGCACGCGCTCGTCAGCCACGCGCTGCCGAAGAGCGATCCGGTGCACAAGGTCTCGATCATTCCCCGCGGTCATGCGCTCGGCTACACGCTCACGCTCCCGACGGAGGACCGCTTCCTCGTGCGGCGCAGCGAGCTGCTCGACGAGCTCGCGATGCTGCTCGGGGGCCGCTGCGCGGAGGAGCTGATCTTCACCGACCCGACCACCGGTGCGCAGGACGACATCGAGCGCGCGACGACGATCGCGCGCCAGATGGTCACCGAGTTCGGGATGAGCGCCGAGCTCGGCCCGGTGCGGCTCGGGCAGCCCCGCGGCGAGGTCTTCCTCGGCCGCGACCTCCAATCGACCCCCGACTACTCCGAGGAGGTTGCCGGCCGGATCGACCTCGAGGTGCGCGCGTTCATCGACGGAGCGCACGACGTCGCGACGACGATCCTCCGTACCAATCGCACGTCACTCGATCGCCTGGCGACGGCACTCATGGAGCACGAGACGCTGGAGGCGGACCGTGTCGTCGAGGTGCTCGCGGACGTCCAACAGTGGGCGCCGTCTCCCGAGCACGATCTCGGCGCGCGACGCCCGTCGGCGGTCGCGACCAGCGATCGTCCGCAACAAGGAAGGACATCCACGTGAGCGAGGCCAATCCCCTGAGGAGGATCGACGGCGCGGGCGTCGTCATCGATCGCGACCGACTCGAGGCTGCAGTGCGAGAGATCCTCGTGGCCATCGGTGAGGACCCGGACCGCGACGGCCTCCAAGGCACGCCCGCCAGAGTTGCCGCCATGTACGAGGAGGTGTTCGCCGGCCTCCGCGAGGACCCGAGCGAGCACCTGACCGTCACGTTCGAGGCGAACCACGACGAGATGGTCATGGTCCGCGACATCCCGCTCTACAGCCTCTGCGAGCACCATCTCGTGCCGTTCCACGGGATGGCGCATGTCGCGTACATCCCGGGTGACGACGGCCGGATCACGGGCCTGTCGAAGATCGCCAGGCTGGTCGAGGGATTCGCGCGGCGGCCGCAGGTCCAGGAGCGGCTCACGACCCAGATCGCCGACGCGCTGATGGACGCGCTGAACCCGAAGGGCGCCTTCGTCGTGATCGAGTGCGAGCACCTCTGCATGTCGATGCGTGGTGTGAAGAAGCCCGGATCGCTCACCGTGACCTCCGCAGTCCGCGGCCTCTTCAAGGACAACCCGGCCACGCGGGCGGAGGCGATGAGCTTCATCGGGCAGCCCGGCAACCGCTCCTGAGGGGGCGCGGATTCCCGCCGCTCCCTGTACGCTCGCTGGCCTGATGTTCGACTGGAAGGGCGTCGACGGGCGCGTGATGGGCGTGATCAACGTGACGCCCGACTCGTTCTCCGACGGTGGTCGTTACCTCGACCCGGACTCCGCGATCGCGCACGGTCTGGAGCTCGCCGCCGAAGGCGCGGCGATGCTCGACGTCGGTGGCGCGTCGAGCAGACCCGGAGCAGCGCCCGTCGATCCTGCCGAGGAGGCACGCCGCGTCGTGCCCGTGATCCGAGGGCTCGCCGACGAGACGGCCGTGCCCATCAGCGTCGACACCATGTCCGCGCAGGTCGCGGAAGCCGCGCTCGACGCGGGCGCCGTGGTGGTCAACGACGTGTCCGCCGGGCGCCTCGACCCCACGATTCTCGACGTGACCGCCGCGGGCGGTGCCGGTTACGTCGCGGTGCACATGCAGGGCGAGCCGCGGACGATGCAGGACGATCCGAGATACGACGACGTCGTCGGCGAGGTCGGCGAGTTCCTGCGCCGGCGCCTCGAGGCGGCCTCTGCCGCCGGGATCCGGGATGCGGCGCTCATGGCCGACCCCGGGATCGGGTTCGGCAAGACGATCGACCACAACCTCGAGCTCCTCGCGCGGCTCCGCGAGCTCGTGGAGCAGGTGCACGCGCCCCTGCTGATCGGCACGTCGCGCAAGACGTTCATCGGCCGGATCCTCGGGGTGGACGACCCCGAACGCCGCGACGACGGAACGCTCGCGACCGTCGTGTGGTCGCTCGACCGAGGCGCCGCGATGGTGCGGGTCCACGACGTTCGCCGTGCCGTCCAGGTCGCCAAGGTCCTGGCCGCTCTTGCACGCGTTTCCCCGGCGGTGCGGGCATGAGGGGGGCGTGAAGGAAACGTGAGCGAGCGACCGCGAGCCGGGTATCCCGGCGAGCAGCGAGCGTGGCCCGAGCGGCCCGCGCCGAACGCGCGAGAGCGGGAAGTATGAGCGCGCTGCGGGGGCGGTGGGCGCAAGGGCTCCAGCCCCGGTTCTTCATCTGGATCGCCAAGGACAGGCTCGCGGTGTCGGAGCGGCCCGGCGGCTTCGCGCGCAACCACCGCAAGATCCGGCGGCAGGAAGAGCTGATCTGGCTCTCGCAGAACGGCTTCACCCGCGTGCTCTCGCTGCTCGACTCGCCGCACAACCTCCACGCGTACGACGACGCCGGCATCGACTACGAGCACATCCCGCTCGGCCGCCACGACGAGCTCCCCGACCGGCTGCCCGTCATCTACGAGGCGATCGCGCGGCGCATGGACGATCCGACCGAGCGCGTCCTGGTGCACCACGAGGAGCTGGGAGACCGCTTGCTCGGTGTGATGGGCGGCTACCTCCTCTATACGGGACTGATCACCGAGGGGCCGCACGCGATCGGCGTCATCGAGCGCCTGTCGGGCCGGGAGCTCGGCGCGACGGGCCGCGAGATCGTGGCGATCACGCTCTCGGAGCAGATCGCGCGCTCGCCACGCGCCACCTCCACCGAGGCGTGATGGGGACCATCCAGATCTGTGGCCTCCGGGCCATGGGTGTCCACGGCGTGCTGCCGGAGGAGCAGGCGCGGCCGCAGCCGTTCGAGGTCGACGTCGAGCTCACCCTCGACATGGCCGCGGCCGGCTCGAGCGACGAGCTCGATGACACCGTCGACTACTCGGCCGTCGCCGAAGCGGTGCACCGGGTCGTGACGAATGAGCAGTTCAAGCTGATGGAGCGCCTGGCGACGCGCATCGGAGAGGTCTGTCGCAGCGACGAGCGGATCTCGTCCGCGACCGTGACGGTCCGGAAGCTGCACCCGCCGGTCCGTGCGATGCTCGATCACGTCGCCGTGCAGGTCACCGTGTGACGGTCGCGGATGGCGCGCGCGTATCTCGGCATCGGGTCGAACCTCGGTGATCGCCTCGCGCACCTCCAGGGCGCCGTCGACCACCTCGCGGCAACCGAGGACGTCGTCGTGGTCGGTGTGTCGCCCGTCTACGAGACGACGCCGGTCGGAGGGCCGGCGCAGGACGACTTCATCAACGCGGTAGTCGCGGTCGACACCGGTTTGGGCCCGCACGAGCTCCTCGGTGCCGCGCACGCGGCCGAGGCGGCGGCGCACCGGGTACGTGCCGAGCGATGGGGCCCCCGCACCCTCGACGTCGACGTCCTGCTCTACGACGACCTCGAGATCGACGATCCGGACCTGACCATCCCCCACCCGCGCATGGCAACGCGGGATTTCGTGCTCGCACCGTTGCACGATCTCGACCCTGCCCTCGTGCCGGAACCGCCGACCCGATGGACGGGCATCCGGCGCGCGGCGGTAGCATTGCGTGTCCCTTGATCCAGTCCGGACCCGCAAGGGCCGGAACCGTGGGGAGCGAACCATTGGAGCAGGATGCGCGCGTGCTCGCGTTGGTAGGGCCGGGCCGCGCAGGTACCGCCGTTGCCGCAGGCCTCGTCGCGCGCGGCTGGTCGGTGAACGCTGTCGCGGGTCGTGACCCGTCCGCGTCCTCGACAGTGACAACCGCCGAGCGGTTCGGCGCCGCTGCCACCACGATCGAGGACGTTGCCCGGGGCGCGGCGCTCGTGGTGATCGCCGTCCCCGACGGAGCGATCCGTGACGTCGCGACGCAGCTCGGCGGGGTCTCGGCCGGTGCGCTCGTGATCCATCTGTCCGGCGCGCTGGGCCTCGACGCGCTCGACGCTGTCGCCGCCCGCCGCGCGGTGCTGCACCCGCTCCAGTCGTTGCCCGCCCGCTCGGAGGGCCTCCGCCCGCCGTCGACCGCACATCTCGAAGGCGCGTGGGCCGCGGTCGCGGGTGATCCCGAGGTCGAGGTGCTGGCGCGCGAGCTCGGTATGCACCCGTTCGCGGTGCCCGACGCGGACCGCGCCCGCTACCACGCCGCGGCGTGCATCGCGTCGAACCATCTCGTCGCGTTGCTCGGCGCCGTCGAGAGGATCGCGCCGGTGCCGCTGCAGGCGTTCGTCCCTCTGGTCCGCTCCACCGTCGACAACGTCGAAGAGCTGGGCCCTCGCCAGGCGTTGACCGGACCGGTCGCGCGTGGCGACGTCGCAACGATCCGCGCGCACCTCGATGCACTTCCGGAGCCCGAGCACGAGCTGTACCGCGCGCTGGCGGGCGAGGCGCGCCGCTTGGCGGACCGGAACGAGCCCGAGCTGGTGGAGCTCACCGGATGATCGTCGTCGACCGCATCCGTGAAGTGCGCGAGCACTGCGACCGCGCCCGCGCGCAGGGCCAGAGCGTCGGTCTCGTCCCGACCATGGGCTACTTCCACGCGGGGCACCGGTCGTTGATGCGCGCCGCGCGCGCGGAGAACGACTTGGTGGTCGTGACGCTCTTCGTGAACCCCACCCAGTTCGCGCCGGACGAGGATCTCAGCCGCTACCCGCGCGACCTCGAAGGCGATCGCGCTGCTGCGGAGCTCGAGGGCGTCGACGTTCTGTTCACGCCGCCGGTCGAGGAGATGTACCCCGACGGGCCTCCGCGCACGAAGGTGCACGTGGCGGGTCTCACCGAAGGGATGTGCGGCGTCGGGCGTCCGACGCACTTCGACGGCGTGACGACGGTGGTGGCGAAGCTGTTCTCGATCGTCGGGCCCTGCACGGCGTACTTCGGGCGCAAGGACTACCAACAGGTTGCCGTGATCACCCAGATGGCCCGTGATCTCGACCTTCCGGTGAAGGTCGTCGGTCGTCCGCTCGTGCGCGAGCCGGACGGGCTCGCGATGTCCAGCCGCAACGCCTACCTCGGCGATGCCGAGCGGTCCGCCGCTCTCGTCCTGCACCGGTCGCTGCGCGCGGCTGCCGAAGCGGTCGTCGACGGTGAGCGGGATGCCACGCGACTGTCCGACGGAGTGCGCGCGGCGATCGACGACGTGCACCTCGTGCAGCTCGAGTACATCGAGGCGCGCGACGCCCGCACGCTCGAGCCGGTGGAGCGGATCACCGACGACACGGTGCTGGCGCTCGCCGCGCAGGTGCGCAAGACACGGCTGATCGACAACGTCGTGCTGCACACCACGGAGAGCGCCATCGAGGTGGACATGGGTATGGTCATGCACGAGGAGCTGAGCTGATGCGACGGACGATGATGAAATCCAAGATCCACCGGGCGACGGTGACCGGCGCTGACCTCAACTACGTGGGTTCGATCACGCTCGACCCGGTGCTGATGGACCTCGCCGACATGCGCGAGTACGAGCAGGTCCACGTGCTCGACATCGACAACGGCGCGCGCTTCGAGACGTACATCATTCGCGGTGAGCCGGGACGCGGCGATGTGGTGTTGAATGGTGCCGCGGCGCGCCTCGTCCACACCGGAGACCGCGTGATCGTGATCTCGTACGCGGACTACGAGGACGTGGAGCTCGACGACTACGAGCCGCTCGTCGTGCACGTCGACTCGAGGAACCGCCCGCTCGACGAGTCGGGTATCGCGCTCGAACGTGAGCTGTGGCAGCTGAACGGTGAGTAGCAGCGGGTGGCCGGCCGCGCCGGTCACCTAACCTCGATCGAATGACCGATCTCCTGGTCCTCGGCAGCGGCATCGCCGGGCTGAGCGCAGCCATCCACGCCGCTCGCCGCGGGCTGTCGGTCACGGTCCTCACCAAGGGGGAGCTGGCCACATCGGCCACGAGCTACGCCCAGGGCGGTGTTGCGGCGGCGCTCGAGGAGCCGGACACCACCGCGCTGCACCAGGCCGACACGTTGACGGCCGGTGCGGGGCTCTGCGATGTCGACGCCGTGCGAATCCTGGTGTCCGAGGGTCCGGACCGCGTTCGCGAGCTCATGGACCTCGGTGCCGTGTTCGACCGCATCGGCGGCGAGCTCGCACTCGCGCGTGAGGGCGGGCACTCGCTCGCGAGGGTGGTCCACGCGGGCGGCGACGCCACCGGCGCCGAGATCGAGCGAGCGCTCGCGGCTGCGGTCTCCGGCGAGATCGAGGTGCGCGAGGGCTGGTTCACCACGGAGCTCGTGAGCGAGCACGGCCGCTGTACCGGCGCCCGCGCGGTGCACGCCGACGGCTCCGACGAGATCGTGGTGGCCACCAACACCCTGCTCGCCACCGGCGGCGCCGGACAGCTCTTCGAGGTGACCACGAACCCGCGCGTCTCGACGGGTGACGGCCTCGCGATGGCATGGCGGGCGGGCGCCGCGATCGCCGACGTCGAGTTCATGCAGTTCCACCCCACGGCGCTGCACCACCCGTCGATGCCCCGCCCCCTCCTCAGCGAGGCCCTTCGCGGCGACGGCGCGGTGCTGCGAGACGAGCAGGGCGTCGCCTTCATGGCCGATGAGCACCCGCTCGCGGATCTCGCTCCGCGCGATGTCGTGGCGCGCGCGATCGCGCGCCGTCTCGTCGACCGGCATCTCGACCACCTCTGGCTGGACGCGACCGTGATCGCCGACTTCCCCGACCGGTTCCCGACGATCTGGCGCGCGACGCAGGCGATCGGCCTGGACCCGCGCAAGGACTGGCTCCCTGTCGCGCCGGCGGCGCACTACCTGTCGGGAGGCGTCTGCGCGGATCTGGACGGCGCGACGACGATCCCCGGTCTCTGGGCCTGCGGCGAGGTGGCCTGCTCGGGCGTGCACGGCGCCAACCGTCTCGCGAGCAACTCCCTGCTCGACGGGCTCGTGTTCGCTCCCCGCGCGGTCGAGGCGATCCTTCGGGGCAAGCAGGAGTGCGAGCCCACCGGAGTGCTCCGCGGTTTCGGCGAGGAGCTGCTCGGGGTGCTTCCCAGGCCTGCGCGCGACGTGTCGGGGAACGCGGATCCCTCCCCGGTGAGGTCGGAGCTCCAGGCGACGATGACGGCGTGCTCGGGAGTGCTCCGCGACCGTCTGAGCCTCGAACAGGCGCTGGCCAAGCTGGCCGAGCTCGATCTCGCTGCGGACGGCACGGATCGCGATCCGGCTGGCCGGGAGCTGCGGAACCTCGTTGCCGTCGCCACTCGTCTTGCGAGCGCGGCACTGGCGCGAACGGAGTCGCGCGGCACGCATACGCGCCTCGACTTCCCGGAGACATCGGAGGACTTTCGCGGGCGCCTGGTGCACGTCGGCCTCGGTGACCTCTCGTTCGTCCCGCTGAGCGCCGAAGTCACCGCGTAGAGACGGGGGCGGCGCCGGCCATGCGTGATCTCGATCCTCCTGCCGGCGCGGTGCGCGCGGTTGTCGCCGCAGCCCTCGTCGAGGACTTCGGGCTCCTCGGCGATCTCACCTCGCTCGCGACCATCGATGCCGAGGCCGCCGCGACGGGCCGGTTCGTGGTCCGCATCGACGGCGTGCTCGCGGGATCGGCGGCGGCGACGGAGACCTACCGGCAGCTCGATCCGGACGTTCGTCTCGATTGGCACGCGCACGACGGCGACGGGGTCGGCGCCGGTACCGCGATCGCGACCATCACGGGACCGACGCGGTCGGTGCTCGGCGGCGAGCGCACGGCGCTCAACTTCCTGCAGCACTGCTCCGGGATCGCGACGCTCACGCGACGATTCGTCGACAGTGCTGCCGGCCGCTCCCGGATCCGCGACACGCGCAAGACGCTGCCCGGCCTCCGGGCGCTGGAGAAGGCGGCGGTGCGCGCGGGCGGGGGCTTCAATCATCGTGAGTCCCTCTCCGACGCGATGCTCGTCAAGGACAACCACCTCGCGGGTCTGGACCTCAAGGAAGCCGTCGAACGTTGCAAGTCCATGTGGCCAGGGCGCGTCGTCGAGGTGGAGTGCGACACGCTCGAGCAGCTCACCGCTGCCGTCGAGGCGGGCGCAGACCTGGTGCTGCTCGACAACATGTCTCCCGCGCAGGTGCGCGAAGCGCGTCGGCTCGCCGCGGGCTCGGTGGATCTCGAGGTCTCGGGTGGTGTGACGCTCGAGACGGTGGCGGACTACGCGGCGACCGGCGTGCAGTACATCTCGCTCGGCGCGATCACGCACTCCGCACCGGCGCTCGACATCGGCCTCGATTTCTGATCAGGTTCCGCGCATGCTGCTCGCCGTCGACACCGGGAACACCCAGACCGTGGTCGGGCTGTTCGACGGCGCGGAGCTGTCCGACCACTGGCGGATCGCGACGGTCGCCTCGCGGACGTCCGACGAGCTCGCGCTGATGATCCAGCAGTTCCTGGGATCCCACGGCTTCGCGTTCGACTCGCAGATCGACGGCGTCGTGGTCGCGAGCGGTGTGCCGAGCCTGACGGCGGCGCTGCGCGAGATGACCGAGCGCTATTTCGGCCTCGAGGCACTCGTCCTCGAGCCGGGTGTCCGCACCGGCATGCCGATCCTCTACGACAACCCCAAGGAGGTCGGACCGGATCGCATCGCCGACGCCGTCGCGGCCTACGAGCTCTACGGGGGCCCGACGATCGTGGTCGACTTCGGCACGGCCAACACGGTCGAGGCGATCAGCGCAGCGGGTGAGTACCTCGGGGGCGCGATCTTCCCCGGCGTCGAGATCTCGCTCGACGCGCTCTTCGGCCGTGCCGCGGCGCTCCGCCGCGTCGAGCTCGTGCCGCCGCGCAACGTGATCGGGAAGTCGACGATCGAGTCGATCCAATCGGGCGCGATCTACGGCTTCAGCGGCCAGATCGACACGATCGTCGACAAGTTCCAGGAGCAGCTCGGTCCGTGCACCGTCGTCGCGACGGGCGGGCTGGCCGAGCCCATCATGCCGTTCTCGCGCACGATCCAGCATCATGAACCCTGGCTGACGCTCTTCGGCCTGCGCATCGTGTTCGAGAGGAATCGCTGAGTGGACGACCGCCGCGACCAGCGGGCGCGCAGGCTCGCCAAGATCGACGCGTTGCGTGACTCGGGTGTCGATCCCTACCCGATCCGCTTCGACCGAGATCACACGATCGCGGAGGTGCGCGAGAAGCACGGGCAGCTCGCGGCCGATACGGAGACGACCGACGAGGTCCGCGTCGCCGGCCGCCTCATGCTCAAGCGCGAGCAGGGCAAGCTGACGTTCGCGCAGCTGCGTGACGGCACGGGCCAGATCCAGCTGTTCGTCGCGGTGGCGGAGCTCGGCGCCGAGCGCAAGCGTCTCTTCGACGATCTGGACCTGGGCGACTGGGTCGGCGTCGAAGGGCTCGTCATGACGTCGCGCAGCGGTGAGCTGAGCATCAAGGTGCGCGCGTTCGAGCTGCTCGCCAAGTCGCTGCGGCCGCTCCCGAAGCACCATGGGCTCTCGGACGTCGACACGCGGTTTCGGCGCCGCTACGCCGACCTCATCGTCAACGAGCACGCGCGCAGGGTCTTCGAGATCCGGTTCGCCGCGATCAACGCGATGCGTGAGCTGCTAACCGACCGCGGATTCGTCGAGGTGGAGACACCGCTGCTCCATCTCCAAGCGGGCGGCGCGACAGCGAAGCCGTTCGAGACCCACCACAACGCGCTCGACCTCGATCTCTCGTTGCGCGTCGCGACCGAGCTGCACCTCAAGCGCCTGATCGTCGGCGGCTACGAGAAGGTCTTCGAGATCGGGCGCGTGTTCCGCAACGAGGGGCTCGGCACCCGGTACAACCCCGAGTTCACGCTCCTCGAGCTGTACGAGGCGTTCGTGGACTACACGGACATCATGACGCTGACCGAGGAGCTCGTCGCCGATGCGGCGATGCGCGCCGTCGGGTCGACCGTGATCGAGACCGAGCACGGCACGGTCGACTTCACGACGCCGTGGGAGCGCAAGCCGATGCTGGACCTGATCGAGGAGCACGGCGGGGGCCGGCTCCACCCGTCGATGCCGGTTGCCGAGCTCGAGGCGACAGCTGACCGCGCCGGCGTCCCGCGTATGGACGGCTGGGGACCGGGCAAGCTGATCCTCGAGGTGTACGAGAAGCTCGTCGAACCGAATCTCTCGGGGCCCGTGATGGTGCTCGACTACCCGCGCGAGGTCTCGCCGCTCGCGCGGTCGCATCGTGACGACCCCGACCTGGTGGAGCGGTTCGAGGTCGTGGTGAACGGACGCGAGCTCGCCAACGCCTACAGCGAGCTCAACGACCCGGTCGACCAGCGTCGGCGCTTCGAGGCGCAGGCGAGGCTCCGCCAGCTCGGCGACGAGGAGGCGACCGACGTCGACGAGGACTACATCCGCGCGCTCGAGTACGGCATGCCCCCGACCGGCGGCCTCGGGATCGGCGTCGACCGGCTGATCATGCTGCTCGCCGGGGTGACGACGATCCGCGAGGTGATCCTGTTCCCGCTGCTGCGTCCCGAGACCGTGGAAGAGGGCTTGGCGGCCGACGCCGAAGAGGCGGACGGAGACGAGTCCTAGTCGTGCGTGTGCTCGTGACCGGGATGGGCGGTGAGCTCGGCACACGGGCGGCCCAGCTCCTCGAGGACCGCGCGGAGGTGACCGAGATCACGGGCGTCGACTTCGTGCCGCCGCGCCGCCGCCTGCGGCGGAGCGACTTCCACAGGATCGACCCCCGTCAGCGGGAACAGCTCGCGACCCTGGTCGAGGACTTCGCGCCCACTGCCGTGTTGCACCTCGGGATCTACGAGCCGGCCTCGCAGATTACGCCCAAGCTCGCCGCCGAGTACACACGTGCCAGCACGATCACGGCGCTGGGCGCCGCGGCCCGGACCGGCAAGCTCGAGGCCGTCGCGGTGAGGAGCGGACTCGTTGTCTATGGGCGTGGACGCGGGCGGGCATGCGTTCCCGACGAGAGCGCGCCTGTCAGCCCGACCACGGCGTTCGGCCGCACGTGTCTCGAGGTCGAGGCGCTGGCGGTCGATCTCGGACGGCGGCACGGGTTCCCTGTGTCGGCGCTCCGGATGGCAGACGTCGCCGGTTCCCACGTCCCGTCGCCGCTCGGTCGCGTCCTCCGCCTCCCAGCGGTCCCCGTCCCGGCGCTCGCGGACCCCGCGTACCAGCTGCTCCATCACCACGACGCGGCGCGCTCGATGGTCGAGGCGCTGCTGCGCGGGTTCGACGGCCCGCTGAACGTCGTCGGGGCAGGCGCCGCGAGCGTCTGGCAGTCTGTGCGGCTCGGTGGCCGGGTGCCGGTGCCCACGCTCGGCCCCGGTTGGACGATCGCGACCGCTCTCGCGGAGCTTGCCGGCGCGCCCGCGCCCGAGCACGTGGTCGAGCTCCTCCGGTTCGGGCGAGCCGGCGACGGGTCGCGCGCGGTGGAGGAGCTGGGGCTGGAGACGATGCACGCGACGCAGGAGGTCTGCAAGGAGCTCTTCGAGTGGGCCACGGTCACGACGATCTCCAGCGCGCTGCCGAGAGCGCAGGGCCTGTGAGTCCGCAGACGTCCACCCCGCATGCAGCCGGGGGCCTGCGACGAAGGTTCGAGGGCAGCTACGAGATCGACGAGTTCGGCGGCGATCCGCAGCTCCAGGACATGGTTGCGCCGTTGGTGCACGCCTTCGTCCGCGTCGAGGTGGACGGAGCGGAGCAGCTGCCGCGGACGGGTCCGGCTCTCTTGGTGTCGAATCGTGGCTCGGGCCTGGTCGAGCCGACCGTCCTAAGCGTCGCGGTCCGTCAGGAGACAGGGCGCCGTCTGCGCGTCGCGGGTGCTCCCGATCTGCCGGTCGCGGGCGACCTGCTCCGCCGGCTCGGCTGTGTCAACTCCTACCCGGGCGATCTTCGTGCGCTGCTCCGACGCGGGCAGGTGGCCGCGATCGCGCTCGGCGCCACGTGGCTGCGGGGCGCGGGGCAACCGCCCTTGCCATTCCTGCGGGCAGCGCTCGGCTACGAGATCCTGCCCGTCGCCGTGCTGCCCTCCGGGCCCCTCGGCCTGCCGATGCGCGGGTGGCGTGTGAGGGTTGGGGCGCCGCTCCGGACCACCGGCGACGCCGATCACGACGACCCGCTTGCCGCCGCAGAGCTCGCCGAGGCGACGCGCGACGCGGTGCACGCATTGCTGAATCCCAGCGGCTGACGCCCGTCGTTGCACGTCGCAGCCACGCTGCGCGCGTACCCTGGACGTTGCATCGCCCGCGAGCCAGGAGTGCGTGTGTCCGAGGTCGTCGTTGCAGACGGCACCACGATCCATTACGACGTCTTCGGCCGTCAGGGCGGAAGCTTCGTGCTGATGATCCAGGGTTTGGGGGCGGACTCGCGGGGCTGGGCGTTGCAGCGGCTCGCGTTCGGCCGCCGGTACCGGTGCATCGTGATGGACAACCGCGGCGTCGGGCGGTCGGACCGCGCGCCCGGTCCCTACTCGCTCGGGCAGATGGCGCACGACGCCCTGAGCGTGCTCGACAACGAGGGTGTCGAGCGGGCGCACGTGATGGGCGCGTCAATGGGGGGCGTCATCGCCCAGATCATCGGCGTGATGCATCCGGAGCGCACCGAGTCCCTCGTGCTCGCGTGCACGGCGTGCCGGCACCACCCGTGGCGCCGCGAGCTGCTGCAGCAGTGGGCGGACGCGGTGCGGCGCGACGGGATGCCGGCGCTGGGTCAGGAGGCGCTCCAGTGGCTCGTCGGACCTCGGCTGCGCCGCCGGTTCGGTGTGTGGTTGAACCTGCTCGCTCGCATCACGCTGCAGCAGCCCGGCGAGCAGTTCATCGCGCAGGTCGAGGCCATCCTCGATGCCCCGGACGAGCTGCGGATCGAGCTCGCGACCATCACGTGCCCGACGCTGGTGATCACCGGCTCCCAGGATTCGCTGACACCCGTCGGTGACGCCGAGGAGCTGGCGGAGCTGATCCCGGGAGCACGCCTCGAGGTGCTGAGCGGCGCCGCGCACGGCCTGATGGTCGAGGCGCCGAACGCGTTCAACGACGCAGTGCTGCGATTCCTCGCGTCGGTGGGCACCGACGAGACGCTCCCCGCCGGCGCCCACGAGGTGATGTCGGAGAGGCCGCCTACGAGTCGCGCGTGACGAGGTCGTCGACCAGGCGCCGCAGGCCCCCGGTCACCTCCGGGTCGAGCCCGGAACGCGACGATAGGACCTTGTCGGCACGCGCCGCGTGGTCGCGGGCGGCGTCGAGTGCCGTGTCGATGGCGCCGTCCGAGCGGACGAGCTTGCGGGCCCGCTCGAGCTGATCCGGCTCGAGCTTGCGCCCGAGCACCTCGCGCAGCTCGGGCGTGCGCTCGATCGCGTAGATGACGGGCAGTGTGTACACGCCCTCGAGCAGGTCGTTCCCGGCGGGCTTGCCCAGCGACGCGTCGCTGCCGGTGACGTCGAGCACGTCGTCGACGATCTGGAAGCAGGTGCCGACGTGCTGGCCGAACGCGGTCATCGAGTCGAGACCCTCCGCGTCGATGCCCGAGACGATGCCGCCGATGCGGCACGCGGTGCCGAACAGCGCGGCGGTCTTCCCGCCGATCGCCGAGAAGTACTCGTCGTCGGTGCGGTCGACGTCGAACAGGTGCTGCAGCTCCTCCACCTGGCCGCGGCAGAGCTCCCCGATGGTCTGGGCGAGGAGGCCCGCGACGTCCGCGCCGAGCGACGCGGCGAGGTCCGACGCGCGCGCGAGCAGGTAGTCGCCGGCGAGGATCGCGACGATGTTGTTCCAGCGCGCGTTGACGCTCGGAACGCCGCGCCGGGTCTGCGCCTCGTCGATCACGTCGTCGTGATAGAGGGAGCCGAGGTGGACGAGCTCCACCGCGACCCCACCTGTAATGGCCCGTTCGGATGCGGGGTCCGCGCCACTCGCTGCATACGCGGTGCACAGAGTGAGCACCGGCCGGAGCCGCTTGCCGCCCGCTTTGACGAGGTGTGCGGCGACGTCCCCCAGGAAGGGGTCCTCTGAGCCGACGGACCTGGTCAGCGCCTCTTCGACCCGCTCGAGATCGTCCTGCAGTGGCGCGATCCCGAGCGTCTCGAGCGGCTGCATCCGGGCAGGGTACGGCGTGCCGGGAACAAACTCCAAGCGGAAAGCGTCGGTACGGGGCTACTACAGCGACTGCCTCGACGAGTCGATGGGACCAGACGAGCGCAAAGCTGGAAACGACCGGAAACACAGACGCGACGGGAATTTCGCACGCTGCCGATAGAATGAGAGGAACTCGGAGTCGGGGATCCGGGGCGTCGGTTGAGGTGCCGGCGCAACCGATCTTCACTTCGACGTTGGAGACGAGAGGCGGACTGCACCGTGTTCGAACGCTTCACCGACCGAGCCCGCAGAGTCGTGGTGCTGGCGCAGGAGGAAGCGCGCCTGCTGAACCACAACTACATCGGGACCGAGCACATCCTGCTCGGTCTGATCCACGAGGGCGAAGGTGTCGCGGCGAAGGCGCTCGAGTCGCTCGGGATCTCGTTGGAAGCCGTGCGCGCACAGGTCGAGGAGATCATCGGTCACGGCGGCTCCGCACCGTCGGGCCACATCCCGTTCACGCCGCGCGCCAAGAAGGTCCTCGAGCTCTCGCTTCGTGAGGCGCTGCAGCTCGGACACAACTACATCGGCACCGAGCACATCCTCCTCGGACTCATCCGCGAGGGCGAGGGTGTCGCCGCGCAGGTGCTCGTCAAGCTCGGCGCGGACCTGTCTCGGGTGCGCCAGCAGGTCATCCAGCTGCTGTCCGGCTACGCCGGCGGCAAGGAGGGTGCGCCCGCCGGCGGCGGCTCGAGCGAGAGCACGCCTTCCGGCTCGCTGGTGCTCGACCAATTCGGCCGCAACCTCACGCAGCTCGCGCGCGAGAAAAAGCTCGATCCCGTCATCGGGCGCGAGAAGGAGATCGAGCGCGTGATGCAGGTGCTGTCACGCCGCACGAAGAACAACCCCGTGCTCATCGGCGAGCCCGGCGTCGGCAAGACGGCGATCGTCGAGGGCCTCGCGTCCGACATCGTCGAGGGCGACGTGCCCGAGACGCTGGTGGGCAAGCAGCTGTACACGCTCGACCTCGGCGCCCTGGTGGCCGGGTCCCGCTACCGCGGCGACTTCGAGGAGCGCCTCAAGAAGGTGTTGAAGGAGATCCGCACCCGCGGCGACATCATCCTGTTCATCGACGAGCTGCACACGCTCGTCGGGGCAGGTGCCGCAGAGGGTGCGATCGACGCGGCCAGCATCCTGAAGCCGATGCTGGCGCGCGGCGAGCTGCAGACCATCGGCGCGACCACGCTCGACGAGTACCGCAAGCACCTCGAGAAGGACGCAGCGCTCGAGCGCCGGTTCCAGCCGATCAAGGTCGAGGAGCCGTCGGTCGCGCACACGATCGAGATCCTCAAGGGCCTGCGCGACCGCTACGAGACGCACCACCGCGTCTCGATCACGGATCAAGCGGTCGTCGCCGCGGCGAACCTCGCCGACCGCTACATCTCCGACCGCCACCTCCCGGACAAGGCGATCGACCTCATCGACGAAGCGGGCTCGCGCCTGCGCATCCGCCGCATGCAGGCGCCGCCGGACTACCGCGAGCTCGAGGACGAGATCTCGAAGGTCCGCAAGGAGAAGGAAGCCGCGATCGAGGGCCAGCAGTTCGAGCGTGCCGCGAGCCTGCGCGACCGCGAGAAGGAGCTGCTCGAGCAGCGCGCGGCCAAGGAGACCGAGTGGAAGGCGGAGGGCGTCGACCTCTTCAACGAGGTCAACGAGGAGTCCATCGCCGAGGTGCTCGCGCTCTGGACCGGCATCCCCGTCTACAAGCTCACCGAGGAGGAGACGGCGAAGCTCCTCCGCATGGAGGACGAGCTGCACAAGCGGATCGTCGGCCAGGAGGCCGC
>DATBHZ010000034.1:0-29344 GCA_036557185.1 Acidimicrobiia bacterium
TCCGAGAGCGCGAGCCCGATCCGGCGGGCGCCGAGGTCGACGCCGAGGATGCGGCTCACCGCGCGGAGCCTACGGCCCGCTCTGCTCCGGCTCGTGCCAACTCGAGCGCCTCGTCGACAGCCTCGACGCGCGGCCCGCCACCGACCGCGCGCTCGGGGCTCTTCTGGGTGCCCCCGCCGAGCGCTTTGGCCGCGGGGAGCGCGATCTCGGCCGCCGAGGCACCCTCGGCGACGAGATCGCCGGAGACCATCACGGCGATGCCCGCCTTCTGTCCTTCGGGGCCGGCACCGGCGAGGACCACGACGCCGCTGCCGAGCGAGTCACGCGTCGCGGTCGCGAGGCGCGCGAGATCCTCGTTCGACAAGCCGTCGCGCCGGAGCACGACGATGCGGTCGACCGCGGCCGCCGCGAGCTCTTGCGCCTCCGCCGCCGCGCCCCGCGCCCGGAGTGCCGTCACCTCTTCGTTGAGACCTCGAACCTGCTCGAGCAACCGCTCGATCCGCTCGGGGACCTCGGCCTGCCCGACGTTCAGCAGGGCGGCGGCAGCGCGCAGGCGCAGCTCCTCGCCGTGCACCCGCTCGAGCGCGCCCGCACCGGTCACCGCCTCGATGCGCCGCAAGTTCGAGCCGATCGAGCCTTCGCTCACGATCTTGATCGGCCCGATGAACCCGAGCGCGTGGACATGCGTACCGCCGCAGAGCTCGAGGGAGTGCTCGCCCGCCTCGAGGACCCGGACGATGTCGCCGTACTTGTCACCGAAGAACGCGATCGCTCCGATGCTCTCCGCGTGCGCCTTCGAGGTCTCGTAGTGACGAACCGACGCGTCCGAGATGACCTCTTGGTTCGCGAGCGCTTCGATCTCGTCGAGCTGCTCCTGGCTCACCGGCTCGTAGTGGCTGAAGTCGAAGCGGAGTCGATCGGGAGCGACGAGGGACCCGGCTTGCTTCACATGCGGACCGAGCACCTCGCGCAGGGCCCAGTGCAAGAGGTGCGTCGCAGTGTGGTTGCGCCGAATGGCGTCGCGTCGCGGACCGTCGATCGCGGCGGTCACCTCGTCGCTCTCGCTCAGCTCGCCCGACTCGACGACACAGCGGTGCATCGTGAGCGTCCCGGGGATGGCGAACTGCGTATCGGTGACGCGGACGGTCGTGGAGCCGTCGGCGGTGGTGAGGATCCCGACATCACCGACCTGGCCACCGGACTCGGCATAGAACGGCGTGCGGTCGAGGAACACGTCGACAGGCCCCTCGTCGCTCGTCGCCCGGCCGACGCGCTCGCCCGCCTGGACGATCGCGAGCACCTTCGCCCGGCTCGCGTACTCCTGGCGTCCGGTGAAGTCGGTCGGCCCGAAATCGTCGAGCACCTCGCGGTAGAGCTCGACCGGCGCCGCCGCGGCACCACCCTCGGCCTTGAAGGCCTCGCGCGCGCGGGTGCGCTGCTCCTCCATGTTCGCCCGGAAGCCGTCGAGGTCGACGGTCCGGCCGCGCTCCTCCGCCACCTCGCGCGTGAGGTCGATCGGGTAGCCGAGGGTGTCGTGGAGGAAGAAGGCCCGCTCCCCGCTGACGTCGCCTTCGTCGAGCAGCTCGGCGAGCAGGTCCTCGCCACGCTGCAGCGTCGAGCGGAAGCGCTCCTCTTCACGCGTGATGATGTTGGCGACCAGATCGTGGTGCTCCCCGAGCGCCGGGTACGCGTCCCCCATCACACGGACCGTCGCTTCCACCATCGCGGGCGTCACGAGGTCGGTGGACCCGAGCCGGTACGCGTGGCGCACCGCTCGCCGGATGATCCTGCGGAGCACGTAGCCGCGCTCCTCGTTGCTGGGCACGACGCCGTCGGCCACGAGGAAGGTCATGGTCCGCGCGTGCTCGGCGATGATGCGCAGCGAGACGTCGGCGTCGGTCCCCGGGAAGGTGCCGTAGGTCGCGCCCGTCGCGCGCTCGGCGGCGGCGATCAGCGGCCGGAAGACGTCGATGTCCCAGATCGAGGCGGCGCCCTGGAGGACAGCGAGGTTCCGCTCGAGGCCGGCGCCGGTGTCGACGCTCGGTTTCGCGAGCGGGACGAGGCTGCCGTCCGGCTGCGCGTCGTACTGCATGAAGACGAGGTTCCAGATCTCCACGTAGCGGTCCTCGGCGCCGTGCGCGGGACCGCCCTCGGCGCCGTGCTCCGGACCGAGGTCCCAGAAGATCTCCGAAGAGGGTCCGCACGGGCCCGTCTCGGCCATGCTCCAGAAGTTGTCGTCGCCGAGCCTCTGGATCCGTTCGGGCGCGACACCCACTCGGTCGCGCCAGATCGACTCCGCCTCGTCGTCGGATTCGTGCACGGTCACCCAGAGGCGGCTCCTATCGAGCCCGAGAACCTCCGTGTACAGCTCCCACGCGTACGGGATCGCCTCGTCCTTGAAGTAGTCGCCGAAGCTGAAGTTGCCGAGCATCTCGAAGAACGAGAAGTGCCGGTTGGTCCTGCCGATGTCGTCGAGGTCGTTGTGCTTCCCGCCGGCCCGCACGCACTTCTGCACCGAGACCGCACGCGGGTACGGTGCCGGCTCCTCGCCGACGAAGTACGGCTTGAAGGGGACCATCCCGGCAACCGTGAAGAGGAGCGACTTGTCGTGCGGGATGAGGCTCGCGCTCGGCACCACCGTGTGTGCGCGCTCCGCGAAGAACTCGACGAACGTCGAGCGCAGCTCGTCCGCCGTCATCGACCTCACGCTCTGCCTTTGAGCTCGGCTTCGCGGGCGCGCATCGCCTCGCGTCCCTCGGACACGGCAGCGCGCACGTCGCGTACCGTGCCGGTGACGGTGTCGCTCACCCGGCTCGCGAGATGGTCGGCGCTCATCCGGCGCGCAGCCACGCGGACCCTGTGGGCCGCGTACAGCGACGACCCGACCCCCGCGCCGTAGCCCACCGTCAGCCAGAACAGCCGCTTCGGGATCATCGGTGCCTCTCGGCGCCGTTGCCGTTGCCATTGCCGCTGCGCATCCTGTGCAGCGCCCGCTTGGTGCCGGTGCCGAGCGCCATCGCCTTCACGACAGGGTTGGTCACCAGCTTCGAAGCCGTGTCGAGGCGGCCGCCGAGCGACTCGGCCGCCGTCAGCAACGCATCGACCCGGTCGACCTCGCCCTCGGCGTCGTGGAGCGATCGTTGCATCGAGCTCGCGAGCCGCATGCTCTCCTCGCGGAGCGCGTCGACGGTCCGTCGGAGCTCGCGCAGCGTCGACATCACGGCGAAGAGCGCCACGAGCAGACCGCCGAGCAGCATGGCGAGCAGCACCGCGCTCGTCGCCGCCAACCACTCACTCGCGCTCATCATCGTCTCCGTCACCAGACGCCGGGTGGGCCGGCCCCTCCCGGCGCGCCACGTCGTCGCCTCGGCCCGTCGGGTGCCAGTACGTCCGGCCTGCGAGCTCGGGAGGCCGGTACTCCTGGGGAACCCAGCCCCCCGGGTGGTCGTGAGGATAGACGTAGCCCTCACCGTGCCCAAGCTTCGCGGCGCTCCGATAGCTGGCATCACGCAGGTGCGCCGGAACCGCGCCGGACGGGCGCTCCCGGACGTCGGCGAGCGCGGCGCCGAGCGCCTTCATGGCGCTGTTCGACTTCGGCGCGTTCGCCAGGTACACGACAGCGTGGGCGAGGTTGAGCTGAGCCTCGGGGAGCCCGACGAACTCGACCGCGTGCGCGGCAGCCGTCGCGATCGGCAGCGCCTGAGAATCTGCCATCCCGACGTCCTCGGACGCGAGGATCACGAGCCGACGCGCGATGAAGCGCGCGTCCTCACCGGCTTCGAGCATGCGAGCCAGCCAATACACGCCGGCGTCGGCATCGGAGCCGCGGATGCTCTTGATGAACGCCGACACGATGTCGTAGTGCTCGTCGTCGCCGTACCGGAGCGCGCGCATCGAGAGCGCGATCTCCGCGTGCTCGAGCGTGATCGTGGAGCTCCCGGCCTCCGACGCGAGCGCGGCGGCAACCTCGAGGCTCGTGAGCGCGTGGCGGGCATCGCCCTCCGAGTGGTCGGCGATGTGCGTTGCGGCTCCGGGCTCGATCCGGAGGCCGTCGCTGCCCAGCCCGCGCTCCGGGTCGTGCAGTGCCCGTTCGAGGAGCTCGCCGAGGTCGGCCGACGCGAGAGGCTCGAGCCGGAACAGCGTCGACCTGCTGAGCAGCGGCGCGGTGAGCGAGAAGTAGGGGTTCTCGGTGGTGGCGCCCACCAGCACGAGGAGGCCGTCCTCGACGTACCCGAGGAGCGCGTCCTGCTGGGCGCGGTTGAAGCGGTGCACCTCGTCGAGGAACAGGATCGTGCCACGGCCGTGCTCGCCGAGTCGCTGACGGGCCCTCTCGGCGACCTCGCGGACGTCCTTGACGCCTGCGCTCACGGCGCTCAGCGCCTCGAACGCCTTGCGTGTCTCGCCGGCGATGAGCCTCGCGATCGTGGTCTTGCCCGTTCCCGGCGGCCCCCAGAGCACCACCGACGACATGCGGTCGGCCTCGATGAGCGCCCTCAACGGCCGCCCGGGGCCGAGGAGGTCCCGCTGACCGACGACCTCGTCGAGGGACCGCGGCCGCAAGCGGGCGGCGAGCGGCGCGCGCCCCTGGAGCCGATCCAGCGCAGCAGCCGCAAACAAGTCGTCACCCACGACTTCCAGGCTACGTGGGCTTCGGCGGGTGCTCCTTGGGGTTGACGCGCAAGCCGAGCTCGATCAGCTGCCCGTCCTCGATCGGCGTGGGGGCACCGGTGAGCGGGTCCGTCCCGGACTGCGTCTTCGGGAAGGCGATCACCTCGCGGATGTTCTCCTCGCCCGCGAGCAACGCGGCGAACCTGTCGATCCCGAACGCGAAGCCGGCGTGCGGCGGCGCTCCGTACCGGAACGCGTCGAGCAGGAACCCGAAGCGCGCCTGCGCTTCGTCCGGCGTGATCCCGAGCAGCGTGAAGATCTCCTGCTGGAGCTCGGGATCGTGGATCCGGACGCTCCCCGATCCCAGCTCCCACCCGTTGAGCACGAGGTCGTAGGCCAGCGACCGCACGGCGAGCAGATCCTCGCCCTTCGCCGTCGCGAGCAGCTCGCGGTCGTCGGGGTGGGGGCGGGTGAACGGGTGGTGCGCCGGAATGGGCCGGCCGTCGTCGCGCACGTCCTCGAACAAGGGGAAGTCCAGGACCCAGACGAACTGGAGCCCGCCCTCGGTCATCGGCGGCCGCCCGAGGTCGAGGCGGATCGTGCCGAGCACCTCGTTCGCGACACGCCGCTCGCCGGCGACGACGAGCAGGAGGTCGCCGGGCCGTGCTCCGAGTGCGGCCACCATCCCCGACTGCTCCTCGTCGGAGAGGAACTTGCTGACCGGAGACTCGAGCTCGCCGCCATCACGCACCCTGAGCCACACGAGCCCGCGTGCACCGAGCTTCGTCGCCCGGTCGACGAGCCCGTCGACCGTGGACCGGGACGCCGCCCCTGCTCCCTCGACGCGGATGCCCTTGACGGCCTCGACCCCCTTGAAGGCGTTGAACTCCGTCTTTGCGAAGATCTCGGTCAGCTCCGCGAGCTCCATGCCGAAGCGCACGTCGGGCTTGTCGGTTCCGTAACGATCCATGGCCTCGTGCCACGTCGTGCGGATGAACGGTCCGGGCCGGCTGCCGGTGACCGCCTCCACGGCCGCACTCACCGCTTCGGTCACCACCTCGATGACGTCCTCGGCGTCCGCGAACGACATCTCGGCGTCGTACTGCATGAACTCGAACTGCCGATCGGCGCGCAGGTCCTCGTCGCGGAGGCAACGCGCGATCTGGAAGTAGCGGTCGAGCCCGCCGACCATCAGGAGCTGCTTGAACAGCTGGGGGCTCTGCGGCAGCGCATAGAACGACCCGGGGCTCAACCGCGACGGCACGACGAAGTCGCGGGCGCCCTCCGGGGTCGACGCGATCAGCATCGGTGTGTCGACGTCGACGAAGCCCTGTTCCGCCATCGAGACGCGCAGCGCGGCGACGGCCTGGGCCCGCAGTCGGAGGTTGTCCTGCATCTGGGGCCGGCGCAGGTCGAGATACCGGTGGCGCAGGCGCAGCACCTCGTCGACGTCGTCCGCCCGCTCGGAGATCGGGAAGGGCGGAGGCTCGGCTTCGTTGAGGATCTCCACGTTCGTCGCCCCGACCTCGACCTCTCCCGTCGGGAGCTCGCTGTTGACCGTGCCTTCGGGCCGTGGCCGGACCACGCCTTCGACGCGCAACACCCACTCGCGACCGATGCGGTGCACATCGGCGCCGCCGACCGCGTCGGGGTCGACGACCACCTGCACGATGCCCGAGACGTCGCGCAGGTCGAGGAACACGACGCCGCCGTGATCGCGGCGCGTCGCGACCCACCCGCACACCGCGACGGAGCTGCCCTCGTCGGCGGAGCGCAGCGTGCCGGCCAGATGCGTTCGCATCATCGTGTCGTCACGTTCCCTTGTCTCGCTGCTCGCGTCGCTGTTGCAGCCATGCGACCACCTCGGCTCGTGGCACGTCGACCTGCTCGCCCGACTCGAGGTCGCGGACACCGACTGCTCCCGCCGCCATCTCCGCCTTGCCGAGCACCACCGCGAACCGCGCACCGGAGCGGTCAGCCGCTTTCATCTGGGCCTTGAGGGAACGGCCCCCATAGGCGCGGTCGGCGCCCAGGCCGGCTGCGCGGAGCTCCGCCGTGACGACGCTCGCGGTGACGCCGCCCGCGTCCTGGAGCCCGTCGATCACGAACGCGTCCAGCGCGTGCGTTTCGCGCGCGACACCGGCGGCCTCACGGGCGATGAGCACCCGTTCGATGCCGGTGCCGAAGCCGATGCCCGGTGTCGGCGGTCCGCCCATCTCCTCGGCCAGGCCGTCGTACCGGCCCCCTCCTCCGAGCGCGTTCTGCGCGGCGTCGAGCGCCGCGCTCTGGAACTCGAATGCGGTGCGCGTGTAGTAGTCGAAACCGCGGACCAGGCGCGGGGCGAGCTCGAAGTCGATCCCGAGTGCCTGCAAGCCCTCCTGCACTTGCTCGAAGTGGACGCGCGCCGCGTCGCTCAGGTGCTCCGGCAGCTGCGGTGATCGCTCGATGACATCGGCCCACTCCTCGACCTTCGAATCGAGCACGCGCAGGGGGTTCGCCTCGACTCGCTCGCGAAACTCCGGCCCGAGCGCGTCCGCGTGCGCGAGGAGGTGCTGGCGCAGGACGGCGACGTATTCGCGGCGGCTCGCCGCGTCTCCCATCGAGTTCAGCAGCAGCGACACACGGTCGAGCCCGATCGCGCGGTAGAAGCCGTCGAGCAGGGAGATGACCTCGACGTCGACGGCAGGGTCCTCGGCTCCCAGCACCTCGGCGCCGAGCTGCCAGTGCTGGCGGTACCGGCCCTTCTGCGCCCGCTCGTACCGGAAGTTCGGGGCGAGGTACCAGACCTTCCACGGCGTGGTGGGCCGGTGCTCGACGAAGGCCCGCACGACGGACGCCGTCCCCTCCGGCCGGAGCGCGAGTCGTCGCCCGCCCTTGTCGGTGAGCTCGTACATCTCCTTGGCCACCACGTCGGTGCCCTCGCCGACGCGCTCGAACACCTCGATGTGCTCGAACATCGGCGTGATGGCGAGGCCGTAGCCGAACCTGGCCGCTCGGTCCGCGAAGGCTGCGACGAGGTCCACCCATGCGCCCGACGCCGGCGGGAGGACGTCGTGCACACCTTTCGGAGCGCGGAACAGCTCGTCGGGAACACGGGGCACGCCCGGATGCTACCGGGACCACCTCGCGGCTCTTCGGGTCTTCCCGCGGCTAGCGCGGATCCGTGAGCTTCGGGCTCTCCTCGCTCCAGGTCGACTGCTGGAACACCGTTGCCGTCGGGTTCAAGAAGTACGGAGGCTCGAGATACTTCAGCCGGTTGTCGTAGTTGTAGTTCTTGATGTAGCCCGAGTTGATCGAGGCCCCGGAGAACGTGCCGACCGCGCCTCGGTACTCCTGTGCGATCGCGCCGAACACGGTGAGCGTGCCCGTCTTCGACGGATCACCGGACCCCCACTGCGGCACGTAGAAGGAGTGCTGGACGGAGAGCATCGCGGCGTCGATCTCCGGGTTGAGGAGGGAGCCGCTGACCTCGTTGCCGCTCGAGTTGACCGGGTGGTAGACCGCGATGAACCGGTTCGCGATGAGCCCGAGCAGGTCGTTGCCCTGGTAGCTCATCACCCCCGGCGTCTTGTCGTGGTACAGCAGGTTGCCAACGACCGTGATGTCGTTGGCGGCTCCGACGGTGACCTGTCCCTTGAGGTTGCCGGAGAGGAACACGTCGCCGGCCGTGCAGCTGTAGGTCTGCGTGTCGCCGTTCTTCGGGTAGCCGAGCAGGTTCCCGGTCTTGTTCTTGCAGGGGTTCGGGTTGCCAGGGGTGAAGGTGTCGACGTACACGACGCCATTGAACGCAGCACCAGGCTTGACGTCGTTCGCGCCGTTCGCAGGGCAGCCGGGGCTCGGTGACGACGTCGTCGGGCTGCTCACCGTCCACCCGCCGTCGGAGTTGAACGTGATCGAGGTCGGACCGGTGTAGAGGCACCCACCGGTGCTGCCGCCCGTGTACGTCTTGAGGGCCGCATTGCTCGGCAATGGCGGGATCGGATCCGAGTAGTCGAGGTTCGACGTGTCGGTGTTCGCCGGGAATTGCGGTGCGTTGGTGCAGCCGGCGGCCGTCGAGCCGTACCAGAGGCTCTGCCCGGCCTTGACGGGCGTGGTCGCAGTCGGCGTGTAGCCGGGGTAGCTCGTCGTCGCCTTGCCGAGGAACTTCGGGCTGCCGCACACCCGGAGGAGGTCGTTGGTGTGCAGCGGCCCGTTGATCGTGTCCTGGCGGGATGCGTTTCCGATGAAGGTGATGATCGAGCAGCCGCCGCCGTTGTTGGAAGGTGTCGGGTTGTATCCGACCACCCCTCCTTGCGTGTAGGCGTGGTGGGGCTCGACGCAGTTGGCGGGCTGGCCGCCCACGAGCTGCGGATCGGAGATCTCGAGGTCCGTGTAGTAGAGGAAGTCGAGATAGGTGCTGACCCGCAGTCGGACGTCGAGTGTCCGCGCCGCGTTCCCGACCTTGCCCGTCACCGTGAGCTCGACGAAACCGCTCTTGCCGAGGGAGCTCACATTGCTCTGGGAGTTGACCCAGTAGCGGTACTGGGACGTCGACGAACCGGGAACGTTCACGAACTGGGTGAACGCCTTGTTGCTCGGATCGGGCGTCTGTGCCGGGACGGCGCCGGGCCAGTTGCCGTACGTCGTCGCGTAGTTCTGGTTGCTGTTGATCCTGTGGAGATAGTCGTTGACGCCTGCCTCCGCCGCGCCGAGCGCCGCGTTCCAGTTCTCGTCATGGTGCGAGGTGAATTGGGAGCCGATCCCGTAGGCGACGATGGCCGTGGCGAGCGCCATCATCGCAAGCATCGAGAGCATGACGGTGATCAGCGCGAAGCCTTGTTCGTCGCCCGGGTGCCCGCACCGTCGGACGAGCTGGTACATGCTCATCTCATCACCCCGTGTTCTGCTGGTAGGCGACGTTGGGGAGCCCGACGGTGTTCTCCATCGACATCACCGCGGTGTTGTACTTCTGGGTCTTGCTCACGGAGAGGCTCACCTGGACCCAGCGCACTGAGTCGAGCTGGGCCGCGGTGAGCGTCCCGTTCCCGATGGGATTGCGGTTGACGTCGAGGTAGGTGAAGAGCGGGTTGGCCGCGGTGTTCACCGCATAACGACCGACGAACCGCGTCTTCATTCCCGTGTTGTAGAGGCACGGCCACGTTGCACACGACCCTCCGCCTGCCACGGTGGCCGGCGTGACCGTCTCCACGAGCTGGGTCGACGCGTCGATGTAGACGTGGACGAGGCTCGCCGCGGAGCCGACGTTGTTGAGGTTCGCGTAGAACTGGAGATCGGTCGGGGCGGCGTTGACGAACGCCGACGTGCCCGATTGCGGCGAGGTCGCGGTCCGGATGTCCTTTGTGACCGTCGCCATCATGATGCGGGCTTCGTCGAGGTTCTGGAGACGCACGTTCGTACCCGCGGCAGTGTTCGTCATCGACGCGATGCCGGCGTACACGACTGCCATGACGATCGACAGGATGAGGATCGTCAGCGTCATCTCGAAGATCATCGAGCCGCGTTCGCTCGAGCCGCGCTGCCGCGCCCTGTCACGGATCGCTCGCCGCCTCAGCGCGCCTGTCATGGCAGCGACACCGAGACCGGGAACGGCGTGGTCGACGCGTTGGGCTGCGTGGCATCGACGAAGACGCTCTGGGGTGCGGAGCCGTTGACCGAGATCAGCCAGTGGCCCCAGGGCAGGCCGGAGAGCAGCTGCCCGGTCGCGTCCGTGGTACCGAGGGTGTAGCTCGGGGTTCCACTCGTGCACGTGCCGCCGGCCGCGTCGTCGTGCTGGGCCGTCACGGTGCCGCCGACCACCGGGAGGCCACCTTGCATCGCGGTCACCGCGACGGCGCCGAACGACAACTGCTCGGTGGCCGCGGCGCCCTGGGGTACCGCGATCTGGTCAGCAGCGGGCTCGTCGGCACAGTCCCCCGCCGCGATCCCGTACGAGTCGGGGAAGAGGTTGCCGAGCGTCTGCGGGAAGCCGGTGAGCGGGATCGTCTCCGTCCCGCTCGGCTGGAAGAACTGGTACGACAGCACGAGGGGTACGCCGCTCGGGAGCGCGGCCCCCGCCGGACCTCCTGACACAAGCGTGATGGAGCCGGCGCGGTCGTAGTCGAACGTCTCGGGGACGTTGCCGCCCTTGCTGATCGAGAAGACGGCGCTCGGGGTCGCGTTTCCGGTCCGGTCCACCAAGCCGGCGGAGTTGAGCGAGACCGTGTACGTCCCCGGATCGACCACGAAGAACGCGCAGCCGCTCGAGTCCGTGGTCGCCGTGGAGGTGTTGCCGCCGCCGTCGGTGGCGGTCACGGTGACACCCGGCAGGCCGTTGCCGTCCGTGTCGTGCACCGTCACGGGAACGGTTGCAGCGTTAGCAACCGGGTTGTTGCCGACAGGCGGTGACACGGTCGTCGTCGAGGTGGCCGCCGGGACCCCCTGCCGGTTGGGCCAGGTGACGCTCGACGTCACCGCGAGGAGCCAGTCGCTCGTCGAGCCGCCGGCAGTGTAGCTGCAGATGTTGGTGCTGGAGTCGGCGCGCTCCCAGTGCACGTCGCGGGTGATCGTGTACTTGACGGTTCCGACGAGCTTCGACGTCGTGGTGGGCGTACCGACCTCTGCAGCAAGTGTGTTGAAGTCGGTCTGCGTCGCGGCGTCCGAGTCCTCGCTCGCGAGGTTTGCCGCTGCGGTGCGGTCGCGGTTGTACCCGACGAGGCGCAGACCTGAGTTCGCGATCATCGCGACGCCGCTCGAGAGCACCGCGAAGATGCTGATCGCGACGACGAGCTCCATGAGCGTGAGGCCTTGCTCGCCTCGCGCGCGACCACTGCGTACCGACGTCGGCGCCCTGCGCGGTCGATTTTTCGGCGTCATCCCCTGCTCCCCTGGCATCTGCGCTATCGGCAGAGGGCCAGGAGCGCTTGAGCACTCAGCGTGGCAATGAGCCTTCCGCGCACCGCGCGTAGTGCGCGGGGACTAGCGACGCCCTACGGCGTGTTGCGCGTGCGACCAGGGAGCACGCGTGAGGCGTCGTACACGGAGTCGACGCGCTTGATCGCCGCGACGATCGAGTCGAGGTGGCTCGGGTCGGCGAGCTCGAAGTCGAACCGGAACTTCGCGACGCGTTCCGGAGACGTCTGGCTGGTGCAGGAGAGGATGTTCACGTGGTGGTCCGCAAGGGTGTTCGCCACGTCGCGCAGCAGCCGCGATCGGTCGAGCGCCTCGACGTCGACGGACACGACGTAGGTCGCGGGCGCGTCGTGGTCCCACTCGACCTCGATGAGCCGCTCGCTCTGGGTGGCCAGACCGCCTGCGTTCGCGCAATCGGCGCGGTGCACCGAGACGCCGCGGCCGCGCGTCACGAACCCGATGATCTCGTCGCCGGGAACCGGCGTGCAGCACCGCGAGAGCCGTACCAGCACGTCGTCGAGCCCCTCGACGTGCACGCCACGAGCCCGCCGGCGCGCCGCGGGGCGGCCCGGGCGGCGCGCCGTGATGGGCAGCTGCTCCTCCCCGCCGGCCATCTCGCGCCGGACGCGCTGCGCCACCGCACGTCCCGAGACGTGTCCCTCCCCGATCGCGGCATAGAGCGCGTCGAGGTCCGCGTAGTGCAGCGTGGAAGCGATGTCGTCGAGCACCTTCGTCGCCGCGAGGCGCTGGACGGGCAAGCCCTCCTTGCGGAGCGCCTTGACCAGCTCCTCCCGGCCACTGTCGATGGCATCGACGCGGCGCTCACGCGAGAACCACTGGCGGATCTTGCTGCGGGCCCTGGGCGTGCGGGCGAACTGGAGCCAGTCGCGACTTGGCCCGGCACCCTCGACCTTGCTCGTGAAGATCTCGACCGTGTCGCCCGAGCTGAGCTCGGAGTCGAGCGGCACGAGCCGCCCGTTGACACGCGCGCCGATGCAACGGTGCCCGACCTCGGTGTGGATCGTGTATGCGAAGTCGACGGGCGTTGCGCCGGTCGGGAGGGTGATCACGCGGCCCTTGGGGGTGAAGACGAAGACCTCGTCCTGCTCGAGATCCACCTTCAGCGACTGCATGAACTCGGCCGGGTCGTCGGTCACCTGCTGCCAGTCGACGAGCCGCTGCAGCCACACGAGATCGTCGGCGCTCGCCGCGCCGTCCTGCTCCTTGTATCCCCAGTGCGCGGCAACGCCGTACTCGGCGCGCCGGTGCATCTCCGCCGTGCGGATCTGGACCTCGACCGGCTTGCCGCCCGGACCGACCACAGTGGTGTGCAGTGACTGGTAGAGGTTGAACTTGGGCATCGCGATGTAGTCCTTGAACCGGCCCTGTACCGGTCGCCACAGCGCGTGGATCGACCCGAGCGCTCCGTAACAGTCCTTGACGGTGTCGACGACGACGCGGACGCCGAGCAGGTCCTGGACCTCGTTGAACTCCTTGTTGCGGACGATCATCTTCTCGTAGATCGACCAGTAGTGCTTCGGCCGCCCGCGCACGTCGGCGTCGATGTCGATCTCCTCGAGGCGGGCGCGCAGCTCCTTGAGCACGCGCTCGAGGTGCTCCTCGCGCTCGGGCGCCTGGGTGAGCACGAGCTGCTCGATCTCCGCGTAGCGCTTGGGATGCAGCACCGCGAACGCGAGGTCCTCGAGCTGCCACTTCACGTCACCGATGCCGAGCCGGTGTGCGAGCGGTGCGTAGATGTCGAGCGTCTCCCGCGCGATGCGCTGCTGCTTCACGTCGGGCAGCGATGCGATGGTCCGCATGTTGTGGAGCCGGTCCGCGAGCTTGATGAGCAGGACGCGGATGTCCTTGGCCATGGCAACGAGCATCTTGCGCATCGTCGCCGCCTGCTGCTCCTCACGCGAGTCGAACTGGAGCCGGTCCAGCTTGGTGACGCCGTCGACGATGGCCGCGACGTCGCCGCCGAACTCGGTCTGGATCGCGTCGAGGGTGACCGACGTGTCCTCGACGGAGTCGTGGAGCAGGGCCGCCGCGATCGTCACGTCGTCGAGACCCAGATCCGCGAGGATGATCGCGACGCCGAGCGGGTGCGAGATGTACGGCTCACCCGAGCGGCGGACCTGCTCGGCATGTGCCCGGCGGGCCATGTGGTACGCCCGCTCGATGCGCTCGGTGTCAGGCCGGCGGTGACGCCGCCGGTAGGCGTCGAGCAGCGGAGCGAGGGCGACGTCGACCTGATGGCGACGCCAAGGCAGCACCGACCTGCGTTCGACCTGCGTGTCGGGCGGCTGGGTCAGGCTCATCGGAGCCCACATTCTCGCACGCCCGCGTGGCGGGCACGGCTACCGCCGCTTCTTCCCCCGCTGTTGTCGCGCCCGTGGCGTGATGCCCGGCTGGCTCGACGAGAACGGATCCCCCGGCTGGCGGCTCGGGGGCGGTGGCGCGGGCGGGGGTGCGGACGACGGTGCGCCGACCGCTGCGCGCTTGGACCCTCGCGGTGCAGCGCCTGCGTCGACGGTCTCACGCTCCTCAGGCTCTTCGACGACCGGTGCGAGCTGGGGCACCGCGTTCGCCGCCGCCCCGGCGAGCCGGCCGCTCCGCGCCGCCGAGCGATCCCGGAGCGCGCGGTTCCGGGGCTCGAGCTCCTTCCACCAGGCCAGCAGCGGCGTCGCCACGAAAATCGACGAGTAGGCACCGGCGAGCAGGCCGACGAAGAGGGCGAGGCCGAAGTCGCGCAGGGCGAGCGCGCCGTAGATCCACACGCCCACCACCAGGAGCGAGGCCACCGGAAGCAGCGCGACGAACGATGTGTTGAGCGAGCGCATCAAAACCTGGTTGAGCGACCGGTTGGCCATCTGGGTGTAGGTCAGGCCCTTCACGGTCTGCAGCTGCGGTGTGTTCTCCTTGATCTTGTCGAACACCACGACGGTGTCGTAGAGCGAGAAGCCGAGGATGGTCAGGAACGCGACAACGGTCGACGGGGTCACCTCGAACCCGGTGATGGCGTAGACGCCGACCGTGATGAGGATGTCGTGGATGACTGCCACCAGCGCGGCCGCCGCCATCTTCAGCTCGAAGCGCACCGAGAGATAGATCGCGATCAGGAAGAAGAAGACGATCAGCGCTTCGATGGCCTTGCGGCTCACCTCCCCGCCCCACGTCGGGCCCACGGTGTTCACCGACACCGCGTTGCTGTCCACATGGCTGAGCGAGGCCAGCTTGGTGCGCACCAGGTCCTGCTCGGCCGTGCTGACGTCCTTGCTCTCGACGCGGATCGTGTTGCCACCCACGATCACGATCGTCGGGTCCGTCACTCCGGCTCCCTCGACCGTCGTGCGGATCTCGGATGTCGACGGCGTGTGGCCCTGGACCTTCACCTCCCACGACTGACCGCCGGTGAAGTCGATGCCCAGGTTGAGCCCTCCGCGCAGCGCGAACGCGAGCACACCCGCGAGGATGATCGTGCCGGACAGCAGCGCCCATCGCCACTTCCGATCAAGGAAGTTGAAGTTCGTCCGCTCGTGGTAGAGGTCCTTGAGCGTGTGGCGCTTGCCCTCGAGGTTCGGCATCTACGCCTCCGCACCAGCGACGTCCAGGCCGGAGCTGATGCCGACGGCCTTCGCTCTCACGAGCTCCCTGTTCTGCGCGAGGAGCACGACGAGCGGGTGCATGAAGAAGTAGGAGAGGATCAGGTCGAGCGCCGTCGAGATGCCGAGCAAGAGCGCGAACTGGCGCACCGAGCCCACCGCGAGCGCGTAGAGCACGACGGCACCGATCAACGACACGACGTCAGCGGCGACGATCGTCCGGAACGACCGGACGAAGCCGCGGTCCACGGAGGACCGGACCGTCCGGCCGGTGCGCACCTCGTCCTTCAGCCGTTCGAAGTACACGACGTAGGAGTCGACGGTGATGCCGACGGAGACGATCAGACCGGTGACACCGGCGAGCGTGAGCGTCAGGCCCGTGACACCCGGCAGCGAGAGCGGCGACAGCGTGCCGAGCAGCGAGATGATCGAGTAGATCGCCATCCCGGACAGGCCCAGTCCCAGGATCACGACGAGGCCGAGGATCCGGTAGTAGAGCAGCATGTAGAGCGCGACGAGCGCGAGGCCGATCAGGCCGGCGGCGATGCCCGCCGAGAGCTGGTCCTTGCCCAAGGTCGGCGACACGCTCTCCGTCGTCAGCGGCTTGAAGGTGACTGGCAGCGCCCCGTAGTTCAGGACGGTCGCAAGGTCCTTCGCCTGCGTCTGGGTGAACGAGCCCGTGATCGAGACCTGCTTGCCGAATTGCTTGTCCTGGATCGTCGGCGCGGACTGGACGATGCCGTCAAGGACGATCGCGACCTCGTTCGTGGGCGCAGGCGCCCCGAAGGCCTTCGCAGCGAGCGCGTTGAAGTTGGTCTCGCCCTTGTCGGTGAGGTTGAGCACCACCTGCCACGCGCCGCTGCCCTGCGAATCGAGCTGCGCGCTCGCGCTGCTGACGTTCCCCTTCCCGATGAAGGATGCCGGGCCGAGCTGCAGCCGCCCGAACTTGGGATCACGGTTCGGGAGGACGGCCGGCTTGTTCGCGACCGCGTCCTGGGGCGCAGTCGTCGCCACGGTTCCCTTCGGGATCGTCGTGGGTGTCGTGGTCTTCCCCGGTGTGGTCGGCGGGGGCTTGGGCGGTTCGGGTTCGGTCACGACCGACTGCACGGGACGGAACTGGAGCTCCGCGGTCTGCCCCACGAGGCGCTTCGCCTTGTCGCGGTCCTTGACGCCCGGCAGGTCGATGATGACGTTGTTGCCCTGGCGGCTGATCTCCGGTTCGGCCACACCGAGGCCGTTCACGCGGCTCCGGATGATCTCGACCGCCTGATTGATCGAATCCTTCGTGTAGTGCTTGGACGTCGGCTGGAGCACCTGCGAGATGCCGCCCTGCAGGTCGAGCCCGAGCACCGGCTTGTTCCCCACCACGAGGGTGCCCACGAACGAGCCCACGATGACCACGACCGTGATCGCGAGATACCAGACGTAACGACGCACGCGGGCCTCAGTCTCCGAGGGGTTCCTGTGCCGATTCTCCGGGCATAACGTCGCGCCCGGCGTCCGCGCCGGGCTCCGCGGCAGGTTTCTCAGGCAATTCCGAGACTCGGCTGTTCACGGCCTGGCGGGCGATCCGGATCCGCACGCCCTCCGCCACTTCCAGCTCGATCGTCTCGTCGTCGAGCTCGCGCACGGTTCCGTACAGGCCGCCGGCGGTGATGATCCGGTCCCCGACCACCAGGCTGGCGACGAGCGACCGCCGCGCCGAGACCTGCCGCCGCTGCGGCAGCACGATCAGGACGAAGAAGAGGACCGCGAGGATCGCGAGATAGACGACGAAGATCATGCAGTCAGGACACCGAGAGGAGCGGCCGGTCGGGCAGCAGGACCATCGATGCTAGCGCGGGACCCTCAATTGCCGGTGTCGGAGCCGGTACCGGGCGGCTCCTCCTGGAAGAGCGTCGGCGGCCTCGCCGGGGCTGCGACGTCGAGGTGCGCGAACGCCCGGGCGGTCGCGACCCGCCCTCTCGGCGTACGCATGATCAGCCCTTGCTTCAGGAGGAACGGCTCGTAGACGTCCTCCACGGTGTCCGGTTCCTCGCCGACGGCCACAGCGAGCGTCCCGAGCCCGACGGGCTGACCACCGAAGCCCACGCACAGCGCCCTCAGTATCGAGCGGTCCACCTTGTCGAGGCCCAGCGCGTCCACCTCGAAGAGCGCCAGCGCGTCGCGTGCGGTCTCACCGTCGACGACTCCGTCGGACCGAACCTGGGCAAAGTCGCGTACGCGCTTGAGCAGACGGTTCGCGATGCGCGGCGTGCCCCGTGCCCGGCGAGCGATCTCACGTGCGCCGTCGCCCTCGAGGGGCACCCCGAGGATCCTGGCGGCTCGAGCGAGGATCATCTCCAGGTCCTCGGGCTCGTAGTAGTCGAGCCGCGCGACGAAGCCGAAACGGTCGCGCAGGGGCCCGGTGATCAGGCCGGTCCGGGTCGTGGCGCCGACGAGGGTGAAACGCGGCACGTCGAGCCGGATCGATCGCGCCGACGGCCCCTTGCCGATCACGATGTCGAGCTGGAAGTCCTCCATCGCGGGATACAGGACCTCCTCCACGACCCGGGCGAGGCGGTGGATCTCGTCGACGAAGAGCACGTCGCCGTCGTCGAGGTTCGTCAGGATGGCGGCGAGGTCTCCGGCGCGCTCGATCGCGGGGCCGCTCGTGACTCGCAGCCCGACTTGCATCTCTGCGGCAACGATGCCCGCGAGGCTCGTCTTGCCGGTACCTGGAGGACCCGCGAACAGCAGATGGTCCGCCGCTTGACCGCGCTGGCGCGCAGCACCGAGCACGATCTCGAGGTGCTCCTTGAGCCGCGGCTGCCCGACGAACTCGTCGAGCCGACGCGGGCGCAGCGTGGTCTCCTCCGCCGCCTCGAGCGGGTCGGCGCCCGCACGCAGGAGCTCTTCGCGCATGCTCGTCACCTACGCCTGGACAGCGAGCTGCTTGAGCGCGCTGCGGAGGAGCACCTCGACCGGCTCCTCGTCGGGGAGGTCGGCGAGCACCGCGCGCACCTCGTCGGGCTCGTAACCGAGCTGGGTGAGCGCGGCGCGGACCTCCGCCCGGACTCCCGGTGCCTCGCCGTTGTCGGTGAGGTCGAGGTCGAGCGCGCCGAACCGCGCGCCGAGATCGACCAGAAGGCGCTGCGCCGTCCGCTTCCCGACGCCCGGTACCGCGCAGAGCGCCTCGAGGTCCTCGCACGCGACGGCGCGCCGCAGCGCGCCGGGCGAGTGCACCGACAGGATCGCCAGCGCGAGCTTCGGGCCGACGCCGCTCGCGGCGATGAGCACCTCGAAGGTGTCGCGCTCCTCGCGAGAGGCGAAGCCGTAGAGGACCATCGCGCCCTCGCGCACGTACAGATGGGTGAACAGGAACGCCGCGCCGCCCGGCTCGAGCGCGGCGGTCGCTCCCAAGGGAACGAGGCAGCGATACCCCACTCCCCCGACCTCGACGAGGACCTCGCCCGTGGCGCTCCGCTCGAGCACGGTGCCGCGCACCGAACCGATCACCGCTCCTCCTTCGCGACCGCAGCGGCGACCGCGGCCGCGTAGCGGTCCGACACCGGATGGCCGTCGGCCGCGGTCCGGCGCGCCCGCCCCGTCGTCGCGCAGATCGCGAGCGCGAGCGCGTCAGCGGCGTCGGGGGGCGAGGGCACGCTCGCCAGGCCGAGCAGCCGCGTCACCATCGCCTGCACCTGGGCCTTGTCGGCCGCGCCGTACCCGCTGACGGCGAGCTTCACCTCGTTCGGGCTCAGCTCGGCCACCGGCACCGAGCGGAGGGCGGCCGTCGCGAGCGCGATCCCGCTGGCCTGCCCGACCGACATGGCGGTCCGCACGTTCGTCTGGAACAGGACGCGCTCGACGGCCACCAGCTCGGGGCGGACGTCGTCGATCAGCGCCTCCAGCTCGCGCTGCAGCATCGCGAGCCTCTCCGGGACCGGCGCCTCGGCCGGTGTCCGGATCACCCCGTACGCGGTCGCGCGGAGATCTCCCCGGCTCGCGGTGATCGCACCGTACCCACAGCGCGAGAGACCGGGGTCGATGCCCAGGACACGGCCCGCGACGTCATCGAACACGAGTTCGTAGCGTAGGGCCGAGCGTCCCGACGGTCGCGGATACCTACCGCGGCTCGTGCACCTTCCGGTGCCCGAGCTCAGCGCTTGGCGCGGCGGCGCTTGACGGCCAGCCGCACGATCCAGAGCGCGACGACCACCGCCGCGATCGGCGCCAGGCGCTTGAGCACGGGCGCGCCACCGACGCCGAGCAGATCGACCGCCTCGGGCTCCGGGTGATCGACGACGCGCGCGTCGGCGCCATCGCCGGTCGCGCCGGTGCCGCGATCGTTGCCGGTGCCGCGATCGGTCTCGGCGCCGGCAGCGTCGCCGGCGCTACGGCCGGCCAGGACGTCGCGCTCGAGGTTCTCGACGAACTGGGCGAGCAGCTTCGCGCTCACATCCGCCATCACGCCGCGCCCGAACTGGGCGACCTTGCCCGTGATCGAGAGGTCGGTGCTGACCTCGACGCGCGTGCCGCCGGCGTCCTCCGACGCGTCGATCGTGATGGTCGCCGACGCGTTGCCCTGACCGCGCGTGTCACGCCCGTTGCCGACCAGGACCGCGCTGTGCGCGGCATTGTCGACCTGCTCGAGCTTTGCGGTCCCCTTGTACTGCGCCGTGATCGGGCCGACCTTGAGCTTGACGACCCCGCGGTACTCGTCGCCGTCGATCTCCTGCAGCTGCGCGCCCGGCAGGCACGGCGCGATCCGCTCGATGTCGAGCAGGACGCCCCACGCCTCGTCGACGGGGAGATCCACCCTGAAGGAGTCCTCGATCAGCATCTCGCCTCACTCTTCGTCGTGCCCGAGCTGCTGCTCGATCGCACTCAGGTCGTGGACAGTATCGACGTCCGAGGGGCTGCCGGTGCCGTCGCAGGGGACCTCGACGACCTCCCGGGTCCGCATGAGCGCCCGTGCTCCCTCGTCACCCCGGAGCGCTCGGGCCTCGGGCCACAGGTCGCGTGCGAGCAGGACCGGATTGCTACGGACCCCCGAATAGGTGGCAACGGCAAGGAGCGCGCCGCCGTGGTACGCACCCGCCAGGCGCCCGTAGGCGCCGCTGCCGACCAGCGGCTGGTCGCCGAGCCCGACCGCGACCGCTCCCACCTGCGCCCACGGCTCGAGCATGTCCAACGCCGCGCGCAGGCTGTGCGCGATGCCGTTCCTGTACCCGCGTGCGCGCACGACCGACACGCCCTGCGGCACCACGCGTTCGACCTCACGCGCGCGGTACCCGACGACGAGCACGACGGGCCGGAGCTCCGAGCCGAGCGCCGCATCGATCGCGTAGGTCACCAGCGGGCGGCCGCCCACGTCGGTCAGCTGTTTCGGCACACCGAGCGCCAGGCGCGTTCCCGTCCCGGCTGCGAGGATCGCAATGGCGACCCCTGCCTGGCTCACGGGCGCGCGGCGGCCTCGAGGGCGCGACGCGTGAGCACACGCGCGAGGTGCTCGCGATACTCCACGGAGGCGTTGACGTCGCCCATCGCCTCGGTGCCTTCCGCCGCCTGAGCAGCCGCGTCGACCACGCTCGCGCCCGAGGCGAGTGCCTGTTCGACGGCGATGGCGCGCAGCGGCGTTGGAGCCATGTTCACGAGCGCCACGTTCGTGTGCCCGTCGACTCGCACCGCGAGGCTCCCGACGATCGCCCAGTCCTGCGCGCGCCGGTTGAACTTCTGGTAGTCGTAGCCGTCGGGGCCTGGAGTGGGCACCCGGATCTCCGTGAGCAGCTCGTCGGGCTCGAGCGCCGTCTCGAGGAAGCCGCGAAAGAACTCGGACGCGGAAAGCACGCGCTCGCCGGACCGCCCGCGCGCGACGAGCTCCGCGTCGAGCGCGAGGAGCACCGCGGGGAGATCCGACGCGGGGTCGCCGTGCGCGACCGACCCGCCGATCGTGCCCCGGTGGCGCACCTGGTTGTCGCCGACCTCTGCTGCCACCGCGCGCAGCACCCCGCATCGCTTGGCGAGCAGGTCGCTCGTCTCGAGCTCACGGTGACGAGTGAGCGCACCGATGGCGATCGATTCACCGTCCTCGCGCACGTACTTCAGGTCGTCGAGCCGACCGACGTCGACGAGCACGCTCGGTACCGCGAGGCGCAGCTTCATCAACGGGAGCAACGACATCCCGCCGGCGAGCAGCTTGGCCTCGTCGCCGTGCTCGGCGAGGAGCGCCGCGGCCTCGTCCGCCGAGCCGGCGCGCACGTAGTCGAAGGCGGCGGGGATCATCGTGCGGCTCGCATCGTCTCCGCGGCGGCGAGCACCGACTGCACGATGTTGTGGTAGCCGGTGCAGCGGCAGAGGTTCCCTTCGAGACCGAGGCGCACGTCGCGCTCGCTCGGTGACGGGTTCTCCTCGAGGAAGGACACGGCCGCGAGGACCATGCCTGCGGTGCAGTACCCGCACTGCAGGCCATGGTACTCGTGGAAGGCCTGTTGCACCGGGTGCCACTCGCCGCCCGAGGCAAGACCTTCGATCGTGGTGACGTCGGAGCCGTCGGCCTGGACCGCGAGCATCGTGCACGACTTCACGCTCTCGCCGTCGACGAGGACGGTGCACGCTCCGCAGCTCGACGTGTCGCAACCGACCTTCGTGCCGGTCAGGCCGCATTGCTCGCGCAGGTACTGGACGAGCAGGGTCCGGGGCTCTGCGTCGTAGGACCGGGCGGCGCCGTTGACGTTCACGGAGATCTGCACGGGCGGCATCATGCCAGAAGGCGCTCGCCCCCGAGGTTTCGTGAGGTCTAGGACGCCACGACGTTCTGGAGGACGTCGTCGGGGATGTCGAAGTTGGCGTAGACGTTCTGCACGTCGTCATGCTCTTCGAGCGCGTCGATGACCCGCAACACCTGCTTCGCGCTCGCCGCGTCCTCGAGCCGGATGGTGGTGCTGGGCAGCATCGTGAGGTCGGCACTGGTGAAGGAGATCCCGGCGGCGTCGAGCGCGGCCCGGACGGCGTGGAGATCGGTCGGCGGGCTCGTGATCTGCCAGGTGTCCCCTTGGTCCTCGATGTCCTCCGCCCCCGCGTCGAGCGCGGCGAGCATGAGGTCGTCCTCCGTCGCCGCCTGCTTCTCGAGGATGATCACGCCTTTGCGCTCGAACTGCCAGCTCACCGCGCCGGGCTCGGCGAGGGAGCCACCGTTGCGCGTGAACGCGTTCTTGACCTCGGCCCCCGTGCGATTCCGGTTGTCGGTCAGCACCTCTGCGTACACGGCCACGCCGTTCGGCGCATACCCCTCGTAGCTGACCTGCTCGTAGCTGACGCCTTCGAGCTCACCGGTACCGCGCTTGATGGCACGTTCGATGTTGTCCTTCGGCATCGACGCATCGCGTGCCTTCTGCACCATCGTGCGCAGCGTCGGGTTCGCCTCGACGTCACCTCCGCCCGCACGCGCGGCGACCTCGATCTGGCGCGCCAACCGGGCGAAGAGCTTCCCGCGCGCTGCGTCCGCCGCGCCCTTCGCGTGCTTGATCGAATGCCATTTCGAGTGACCGCTCACGCGGCAACCTCCCGGAGGAACAATTGGTGGACGCGCAGATCGCCCGCGAGCTCGGGGTGGAACGTCGAGCCCCAGACCGCGCCCTGGCGGACCAGCACCGGGCTCCCCTCGTGCTCCGCGAGCACCTCGACGGCAGCGCCGACCCGCTCGACCAAGGGAGCGCGGATGAACACGCCCGTGAACGGCTGATCGAGCCCGCGGAGCTCCAGCCGGGCTTCGAACGACTGCACCTGGCGTCCGTAGCCGTTGCGCCGCGCCGCGAGATCGATCGCGTGCAGAGGCTCCTGGTCCGCCCGGCCGTCGAGGACCTCGTCGGCGAGCACGATGAGCCCCGCGCACGTGCCCAGCACCGGAGTCCCCTCCTCGATCGCGTCGAGCAACGGAGCGCGCAGCTGCGACGTGTCGAGCAGGCGCGTGATCGTCGTGGACTCCCCGCCCGGGAGGACGATCGCGTCGAGCCCGCTCAGGTGCTGCGGTAGCCGGACCTCGACGACTTCGACGCCCAGCGTCTCGAGCGTCTCACGGTGCTCCCGCACCGCTCCCTGCAGCGCGAGCACGCCGACCTTCATTGCTGCGCTCCCTGCGGCGCAGGGTACTTACGCCGCGGCCGGTCGCTCCGATCCTTCACCTGGGGGCCTCCGACCGTGCACGCGCTACCAGCCGCGTTCGGCGAGCTTGACGTCGAGCTCCGCGATCTCGGCGCCCCGCATCGCGGAGCCGAGCCCGCGCGACACCTTGGCAACCATCGACGCGTCCGCGAAGTGCGTCGTTGCTTCGACGATCGCCTTCGCCATCACGTCGGGGTGCTCGCTCTTGAAGATTCCCGAGCCCACGAACACGGCTTGCGCGCCCATCTGCATCACCAGGGAGGCGTCGGCCGGCGTCGCGATGCCGCCCGCACAGAAGAGCGGGACCGGCAGCTCGCCGGTCTCGGCGACCTCCTGCACGAGCTCGACCGGAGCCTGCAGGTCCTTGGCCCATCCGAAGCGCTCCTCGGGCCGGGCGACCGTCAGCCTCTGGATGTCGCCGAGGATGGAACGGAGGTGCCGTACCGCCTCGACGATGTTGCCGGTACCGGCCTCGCCCTTCGACCGGATCATGCACGCGCCCTCGGAGATGCGGCGCAGCGCCTCACCGAGGTTCGTCGCGCCGCACACGAACGGCACCGTGAACGACCACTTGTCGACGTGATGCGCCTCGTCGGCCGGCGTGAGGACCTCGGACTCGTCGACGTAGTCGACGCCCAGCGACTCGAGCACCTGCGCCTCCGCGAAGTGCCCGATGCGGCACTTCGCCATGACGGGGATCGTCACCGCCGCCTGGATGCCCTCGATCATGGACGGGTCGGACATCCTCGCGACGCCGCCGTCGCGGCGGATGTCGGCGGGGACGCGCTCGAGCGCCATCACGGCGGCGGCCCCTGCGTCCTCG
The DNA here is from genome assembly GCA_036557185.1 of Acidimicrobiia bacterium. Taxonomy (GTDB): domain Bacteria; phylum Actinomycetota; class Acidimicrobiia; order IMCC26256; family JAENVU01; genus DATBHZ01. The sequence goes on from DATBHZ010000034.1 coordinate 24,070, forward strand.
GCGATCTTGGCCTGCTCCGGCGTGACGACGTCCATGATGACGCCGCCGCGCAGCATCTCCGCCAGGCCCCGCTTGACGCGGGCCGTTCCCGTGGAGCGATCAGCCGGCATGCGCGCCATGCTACCGGCCCTCCCCGCCGGGGCTCCCCGTAATCCCGGCGTCGGTCATCACATCGCCTTGAGCGCCGCGATCCGCTCGTCGAGCGGCGGGTGCGTGTCGAACATGCGGTTCAACCAATTCCCGCGCTTGGTCGAACCCTCGCTCTCCGCCTCCTCGTCGCGGTCGAGCGGGGACTCGATCCAGAGCTGCGCGGTCGCACGTGTCGCATGGTGCACCACGGCCTGATCGTCCTTGAGCTTCTCGAGCGCCGAGATCAGCCCTGGCGGGTACCGGGTGAGCTGCACTCCGGACGCGTCGGCGAGCAGCTCGCGGCGCCGGCTCATCGCGAACTGCATCAGCTGCGCGGCGAAGGGCGCGAGCACCAGCAACGCGAGGGCGACGATCACGATGATGAGCCCGACAGCGCCTTGGTCATTGTTGTCCCGCCGGCCCACGCGGCCGCCGAACCACAGGTATCGCATGCCGAGGTCTGCCATGAGCGCGACCGCCCCTACGGCTGTGACAGCGATCGTGCTCACGAGGATGTCGTAGTTCTTCACGTGGCTCAGCTCGTGTGCCAGCACACCCTCGAGCTCCACGCGGTTCATCTTCTCGAGCAGCCCCGTCGTCACGGCGACAGCGGCGTGCTTCGGGTTCCGTCCGGTCGCGAACGCGTTGGGTGCAGGGTCGTCGACCACGTACAGCCGCGGCTTGGGCAGGCCCGCGGCGATGCAGAGGCCCTCCACCAGGTTGTGGTACCGCAGGTACTCGGGTCCGTCCGCGGGCTTGGCTCGGCTCGCGGCGAGGGCGACCTTGTCCGAGTAGAAGTACGAGCCCCACGCCATCGCGATCGCGATGACGATCGCGATCGGCACGATCGCCGCGCCGGCCTGGAAGAGGTAGCCGAGCGCCACCGCAACCAGCGCGATCAGCAGAACGAACGCAGCGAGCATCAGGAACGTGCGGCGCTTGTTGCGCGCGATCTGCTCGTACATGCCCATGACGCCCTCGAAACCCGGTAGCTGCGGTTAGAACTGAACCTTGACCGGGTCCTGCGCCTCGGGGTCGCCTTCGAAGTACTCGCGCTTCGTGAAGTTGAACATCCCCGCGAGGATGTTCCCCGGGAACGATTGAATCCTGTTGTTGTAGCCGAGCACGCTGTCGTTGTAGAACTGCCGCGCGTAGGCGATGCGGTCCTCCGTCGACGTCAGCTCTTCCTGCAGGTTGAGGAAGTTCTGGTTCGCCTTGAGGTCCGGGTAGGCCTCGGCGACCGCGAAGAGGCTCCGCAGGGCTCCCGAGAGAGCGTTCTCCGCTTGTGCCTGCTGCGCGGGCGAGCCGCTCTGCCCGGCGTTGATAGCGTTCGCCCGAGCGTTCGTGACGCTCTCGAACACCTGCCGCTCGTGCGCGGCATATCCCTTGACGGTCTCGATCAGGTTCGGGATGAGATCGTGGCGACGCTTCAGCTGGACGTCGATCTGCGAGAACGCGTTGTCGATCCGGTTACGGGTGCGGACCAGCCCGTTGTACGTGAACACCACGTACGCCAGGAACAGGACCACGACGACCGCGATGATGATCCCAACGATCACGGCGTGATCTCCTCATGGATGGGGGTTGCCCTCATCGTACGTCACCCCCGGCGCGACCACCTCAGGGCGTGCCACGCGTCACTGCGAGGGCTGCAACCTCGCGCCGAGACGTGTGATCCCGCGGTCGACGGCGAGGAGCAGCTGCTCGTGGAGGTCGGGCGTCGCCGACGCCACCACGGCGAGGCCTTCCGCGCGGGAGGAGCCGACCGCGGGGTGCGGCGCGATCGGACGGCCGTCCGCCATGGTGATCACTCCCCCGGCCTCTGCGAGGATCAGCGCTGCTGCGGCGACGTCGTAGGGGAAGTTGGTGCAGACCGCCCCCTGCCCCACTCTCAGGAAGTCGGGCTCGGTCTGCGGGCACTCATCGACGACGCGCCTGCCGATGTCGACGTAGGCGTCGAGCTGCCCGGTCACGACACGTGTGATCGCGAAGGCGGCGGAGCCGAGCTCGAAGTAGCCGCCCTGCATGCTCGACCCGTCGACCAGCTCCTCGAGCACCACGCTCGTCGGCAACAGAGGCCGGCCCCTCTGCCCAGCGGTCCAGAAAAGCGCCCGCAGGTCCGTGTTGGCGGAGCGGACGATGGGCAGCGGAGCTCCGGTCGTGTCCACCACCCGCGCTCCCCCGCCGCGCTTCGCCGTGAAGCACGTGCCCGTCTTGAGCTCCTGCACCACGCCGAACGAGACCTCGCCGAGCGTGGCGCGCTCGTCCGGCGGGACCACCGCGATCGAGACGCAGCACGACTCCAGCCCCGCAGCCGCAGGGCGCGTGCCGTCGACCGGGTCGATCACGAAGAACGCGCGCGGAGCTCCGAACGTCTGCAGGCCTCGATCCTCCGAGTAGTAGCCGATGTTCCCGGCATCGGCGAGCACCTGCTCGACCACTTGCTCGGCGATCTCGTCGATCGCCATCGTGGTGTCGCCGCCCGGCGCGCGCCCGACGTCCGAACGCGCGCCGGAGGTGCCGAGGTGCGGCGCCGTGGCGGACCGGATCCGCCCCGCGAGGTGCAGCGCGAGATCGGCGACGCCGTCGGGCATCAGCCCGCGAGCGCGATGGCGGTCTCGTACACGGGCACGAATCGCTCTGCGACCCGTGCCATCGAGAACTCGGCCGCGCGCGCCTCCCCCGCTTCGATGAGCTCCGCGCGCAACGCGTCTGCGTCGAGCGCGCGGCGTAGCGCGAGCCGGAGCGCGTCTGCGTCGCCGGCGGGGAACGCGAGCGCCTCACGACTGGGCCGCGCGACGTTGCGGTATCCGGGAATGTCGGACGCGACCACTGCGGTGCCGGATGCCATGGCTTCGAGCAGGACGATGCCGAACGACTCCTGGCCGCGCGCCGGCGCGCAGAACACCGTCGCACCCTTGAGGCGCTGCGCCCGCTGCTCGTCGGTGAGGCGGCCGAGCCACAGCACGTTGGGTGTGCGGCGAGCCATCAGGCTCTCCGTCTCCGGTCCGTCGGAGCCGACCCACAGCACGGCGTCGCGGTCGATCCCGACCCACGCGTCGAGCAGCACGTCGAGCCCCTTGCGCGGCTCGTGGCGGCCAAGGAAGAACACGGCCGGCCGGTCCGAGGGCGTCGGGGACGCCTTCACGAACTCCTCCACTTGCACGCCGTTCGGCAGGACGATGTAGGAGCCGCCGATCGCCTCCTCGGCCATGTGCCGCGCGTCGGCCGACACGGCCGTTCGGATCGTCAGCTGGCGCGCCGCGCTGACCACGATCTTCTTCAACGCCTTGTACGCCGGATGCCCCTCCTCGCCCGCGGCGTGAAAGGTCCCCACCTTGGGGAGGTCGCTGCCGAGCAGGGCGGCGCCGGTAGCCCCAGGCACGAGCGGCTCGTGGAGGTGCAGCACATCGGGCCCGAACGCGCGGATCGCCGAGAGCGTGCGCTCCGACGCCGCGCGTTGCGCGCTCGCCATCGGGGAGATCGAGCCGTTGCTGACGTACTTCACGCTCGGACCCACCGTCGTGACACCCGGCTCGGGAGGCGGACCGTCGCAGGGGCCGATCACACGGGCGTCGATGCCGATCGCGCGCAGCGCCCGCGCGAGCCCGAGCACCTGGCCTTGCACGCCGCCGGGCAACGACAAGGAGTACGGCGAGACGATCGAGACCTTCACGGTGCCACGTCCGACGGCCAGTTGGGCTGCATGAGGTGCCACTGTTCAGGGGCCATGCGGATGAGGTCCTCCAAACGATGCGCGAGGTCCTGGGTCACGCGCGCGACATCGTCGCGCAACCGGCCCTCGCGCGCGACGGGGAGGGGCGGACCGATCTGCGCGAAGTGTCCCCCGTTCGGACGGAAGTACACACCTACCGGTAGGAGCGGCGCTCCGGTCCGGAAGGCCAGCATCGCCGGACCGGCAGGCATCGTCGTCTTCTCGCCGAAGAGCTCGACCGCCACGCCGTCGCCGGAGAGGTCCCGGTCGCAGAGCAGGCACACCACCCGCTTCGCGCGCAGCGCCTCGAGGATCGCGCGCCCTGCGTCCGGCCCGAGCGGGACGACCTGCATGCCGATCTTCTCGCGTTGCTCCACGAACCACAGGAAGACCTCCTCCGGCTCGAGGTCCTCCACCACGACGGTCGGCGCGGCTCCTCGCCCTGCGAGCCACGCCGCCGCGAAGTCGAACCCGCCCAGGTGCGGCAGCGCGAGGATCACCCCGCTGCCCGCGGCGAGTCCGTTCGCGATGTGCTCCCAGCCGGTGTCCTCCATCCTGTCCTCGACCGAGCCACGCGCGTCGTACGGGAGACGCAGCAGCTCGAGCCAGTACCGACCGTACGAGGCGAACGTGTTCGAGACCGCTCGGTCGAGCGCACGCCCCTCGAGGCGCCCGTCGGTCGCGCGCACGAGGTTCCGCTCGACGATCCGCCGCCGCGAGCCCATCACGGGGATGGCAAGACGCCCGAGGCCCTCCGCGAGCGGGCGCGCGACATCAAAGGGAAGCAACGTTGCAACGCCCGCGCCGGCGCGATACGTCAGCGCCGCGAGGCGATCGGTTGGGCGCGGCACGATGTGGTCAGGGGCGACGACGCGTCATGGGCGGCTGCGCCGTGCAGCACGAGCCTCGCGGCGCGCCGTCGGCGCACGTTGCTCACGCCAGCGCGCGAAGACGGGGACGCGCTCACCGGTGCGCGTGCCACGGAGGGGCGGCCGGAGGTGCCGCGCTTCGAGGAACTTGGGACGAGGCGGCAGATCGGATGCTTGCCGCCAGACCTTCACGAACCTGTGCAGCGCGGTGATCGACATGAGCACGATCATCACGATCAGCGCCGGAACGAGGATGTCGAAGAACAAGGCGATGCCGAGCACGACCATCCGCTCGGCGCGTTCCATGATCCCGCCCTTCGCGGAGTACCCGAGCGCCTCCGCGCGTGCCCGCTCGTACGAGATGAGCATCGACAGCGCGACCGCTGCGAACGCGAGCATCGGCTGGTACGCGCCCTGGCCGGCGAGGTACCACGCAACACCACCGAGGACGATGGCGTCGGAGACGCGGTCGGTGACCGAGTCGAAGAACGCTCCGCGGGGGCTCGCCTGCCCGCTGTTGCGCGCCACCGAGCCGTCGAGCAGATCGATGAGCCCGCTCGCC
>DATBHZ010000035.1:0-7812 GCA_036557185.1 Acidimicrobiia bacterium
GCGTCGGTCGCGACGGCGAACGCGGGGGAGGACTACTTCTCGCATCCCGGATCGGTCGGTCGCGCGGTGCCGACGGTCGAGATTCGTGTGGTCGACGAACGCGGCGCGGAACAGCCGACGGGTGAGTCCGGTGAGCTCGTGCTGCGCGGTCCCACGATCATGATGCGCGGGTACTGGAACCGGCCTGAGGCGACGGCGGCAGCGTTCTTCGAGGGCGGCTGGTTCCGGAGCGGGGACGTCGGGCGGATCGACGAGGACGGCTTCGTCTATCTCGTCGACCGCGCGAAGGACATGATCATCCGCGCAGGGGAGAACGTGTACTGCGTCGAGGTCGAGAACGTGCTGTTCGAGCATCCGGACGTGCTCGACGCGGCCGTGGTCGGTGTGCCGCACCGCGAGCTCGGCGAAGAGGTCAAGGCTGTCGTGCAGGTCCGTGACGGATCGCACACGACCGAGGACGACATCCGGACGTTCTGCAGGGAGCACCTCGCGGACTTCAAGGTCCCCGCGATCGTGGAGATCCGGAAGGAGCCGCTGCCGCGCAACCCTGCGGGGAAGGTGCTGAAGAACCTGCTCCGTGGTGACGAGAGCTCGTTCGCGCCGTCCACCGACGACGACAGCGCGCTCTAGCGGATGCACGCACTCTTCGAGTTCCACAAGACCTGGGGGTACATCGCGATCGTCCTCAACGCGCTCGCGGGGTTGTACGCCCTGTGCGCGTGGCGTTGGAAGAGCTTGCGAGGACGGCCGGTGTGGATCGCGACGATCGTTGCGGAGAGCGCCATCATGCTGCAGGTGATCGTGGGGACGATCCTCGTCGCGGGAGACGAGAACTACCGCAAGGTCGTACCGCGGTTCCACATGTTCTACGGTTTCCTGATCTTCATCACGGTCGGGATCCTGTACCAGTACCGCACGCAGATGAAGGGCCGTCAAGAGCTGTTGTACGGGCTCGGAGGTTTGTTCATCATGGGCCTCGGCATCCGGGCGATCCTGCAGGTGACATGAGGACCCAGCCATGAAGCGCGTGCGCGTCATGCTGATCTTCGGTGGGCGCTCCGCCGAGCACGACGTGTCGCGGGTGACCGCGGTCGCGGTCGCGGCAGCGCTCGACCCGGACAGATACGAGGTCGTCCCCGTGGCGATCACGACGGACGGGAGCTGGCTGCTCGCTTCCGACGCTGCCGCGCTGATCGAATCCCGACCGAACGCGTTGCCCGAGGCGTTCGAGATCGCGGGGGAGCATCTCGACACGCTCGGCGCGGCGGTCGCGGCGCCCGCGTCCGGTGGCCTCGACGTCGACGTCGTGTTCCCGCTGCTGCACGGTCCGTACGGCGAGGACGGCACCGTGCAGGGGATGCTCGAGCTGGCCGGCGTGCCGTACGTCGGCTCGGGTGTGGTCGGCTCGGCCGTCGGGATGGACAAGGTGATGATGAAGCGCGCGTTCGCGGCGTGCGGGCTGCCGATGGTTCGTCACCTGGAGCTCCGGGACGGCGGTGACCGACGTGCCTTCGGTGATCGCGTCGAGCGCGAGATCGGACTGCCTGTGTTCGTCAAGCCGGCCAACATGGGTTCTTCGGTGGGAGTGACGAAAGCGCACGATCGCGAGGAGCTCGTGCGAGCCGTGGACCGTGCGCTCGACTTCGACGAGTGGGTGCTCGCCGAGGAAGCCGCGGACGGACGCGAGATCGAGGTCGCCGTGCTCGGTGACAGCCCGCCTGAGGTCTCGCTGCCCGGTGAGATCGTCCCTGGTGGCGAGTTCTACAGCTACGCCGACAAGTACCTCGACGGGACCGCCCAGCTGCTCACGCCGGCTCCGCTCGACGACGAGCAGATCGCCGAGGTGCAGGGTCTCGCCGTGCGTGCCTTCGAGGCGTGCCGGTTGGAGGCGATGGCGCGCGTCGACTTCTTCCTCACCACCGACCGAGGGTTCCTCGTGAACGAGGTCAACACGATCCCGGGCTTCACGCCGATCTCGATGTACCCGAAGCTCTGGGAGGTGTCCGGCCTGCCGTACTCCAAGCTGATCGACCGTCTCGTCGAGCTTGCGTTCGAGCGGCACGCGCGGCGCGCCCAGCGCGCCGGTCGCCAGCGCGACGCGTAGCCGCGGACCGAAGCCCGCGCTAGAGGTTCACGACAAGACAGGTCACCGTCCGCGTGATCCCTTCGACGAGGTGCACCTTCGACACGACCATCTTGCCCAGCTCGTCGACGTCAGCCGCTTCTGCGACGGCGATCACGTCGTAGGAGCTCGTGACATTGTCCGCGGACTTCACACCTTCGAGGCCGCGGACTGCGTCCGCGACGTTGGCTGCCTGACCGACCTCGGTCTGGATCAAGAGGTATGCACGCACGGCCATGCTTCGTCTCCTTCGTCTGCGGGTACGTCAGCGGAGCTCGGGCGCGAGCCCGGCTCCCATCATGTCGATGAAGTTGTCGGCGTAGAACGCGTCGCGGACCACCTGGGACACGCCTTCGAGGCTCCGAGCGAAGCGGCCGAGCGGGTTCCGGCCGCCCTCGACGTGCGGGTAGTCAGAGGAGAACATGCACACGGACGGCCCGGTCTGCTCGACGATCCAGCCGGCGTCCTCGTGCGGGTACGGCGTGACTCGCACCTGACGCTGTACGTACTCGCTGGGCTCGAGCGCGAGTTTCTGCAGCCGTTCCTCGTTCTTGCGGAACGCGTCGGCGGCCGAGTCGAGCGTGCGCATGAGGCCGGGCAGCCACGAGGCGCCCTGCTCGATGACCCCGAACTTCAGATCGGGGAAGCGGTCCAGGACGCCGTCGATGATCAGCACGCCGAGCGTCTGCATCACGGGGTACTGGATCGCGATGTAGTCCACGCTGCGGAAGTTGCCGTCACCGCCGTGGAAGTCGGGAACCGGCGGCAAGCCGTTGTCGAAGTAGTGGGGATCGAGCAGCTGGCCGCCACCGCCGACGTGGAAGACGACCGGGATGCCTGCTTCCTGCGCGGTTGCCCACACCGGATCGAGCCCGATGTGGCTCGGCGAGTGTGTGCGCGGGCACGCGGACGGCACGAGGAAGGCCTTGGCGCCCATCTCCAGCGCTTCGCGAGCCATCGCGGCCGAGCGATCGAAGTCGGCGAGCGGCACGTACCCGACCGGGAGCAGCCGCGGGTCGACGCTGCAGAAGTCAGCGAGGACGCGGTTGTGCGCACGGGCAATGCCGTACGCGTACTCGACGTCGTCACCGAGCTCGGCGCGGCAGAGGGCGCCGTTGAAGAACGTCGAGAAGATCAGCTGGCTCTTGACGCCGAGGAGATCGATCGCCTCCGGCCGATCCTTCTTGATGAAGGACCCGGTGGCCTTCCAGTTCTTGCGGAGCCAGATCTCGTCGGCGTCCCTCGCGCGGTACTCGGGATCCTCCTGATCGTCCTTGTACCTGGTCAGCAGGTCTGCCTCGCCCGGGCTGATCCCGAAGTCGTACAGGGGGCGCATGCGGTCGCGGATGCCGGGATCGGCAACCTCGATGAAGGCGTCCGGCAGCTCGACGATGTGCGCGTCGGCGTCGTGGATGGTCAGCACACCGCAAGGCTATGGGTATCGACGTCCAGCGGCGAACGCCGGACGAGCCGTCGCTACGAGAGCCGCTGTTCGAGCGCGGAGAGCTGGTCGGCGAGCGCGGGCGGGAGCTTGCCGCCGAACGTCTCGAAGTACGTGCGGGCCCTGCCGATCTCCGCCTTCCACTGCTCGGGATCGACCGAGAGCGCGGCGGCGACGTCCTCGTGCGCGACGTCGAGCCCGTCGAGATCGAGGTCCGCCGGGCGCGGCACGACGCCGATCGGTGTGTCCTCGCCGCCGGCCGTGCCTTCGAGCCGCCCGACGATCCAGGCGAGCACCCGCGAGTTCTCGCCGTAGCCCGGCCAGAGGAACTTGCCGTCGTCGCCCTTGCGGAACCAGTTCACGCCGTAGATGCGCGGCAGTTTGGCGGGGTCGGTGCGGCGCGGCATCGTCAGCCAGTGCCCGAAGTAGTCGGCCATGTTGTATCCGCAGAACGGCAGCATCGCGAACGGGTCCTGGCGGAGCTCACCGAGGCCGCCGACGGCCGCGGCCGTCTTCTCGGAACCCATCGTGGCCCCGACGAACACGCCGTGCTCCCAGTCGCGCGACTCGTAGACCAGTGGGACCGTCGTGGCTCGCCGGCCGCCGAACAGGACGGCCGAGATCGGCACGCCCTTCGGGTCCTCCCACTCGTCCGCGATGACCGGGCACTGGCTCGCGGGCGCGCAGAACCTCGAGTTCGGATGCGCCGCAGGCTCCTCGGAGCCCGGTGCCCAGTCGCGGCGCTTCCAGCTCGTGAGATGGCTCGGTGCGTCGATGCCGATGCCCTCCCACCAGACGTCGCCGTCGTCGGTGAGCGCGGTGTTCGTGAACACGGTGTTGCGCGTGAGAGTGCGCATCGCGTTGGGGTTGGTCTCCATGTTGGTGCCGGGCGCTACACCGAAGAACCCGAACTCGGGGTTGATCGCGCGCAGGCGGCCGTCGTCACCGAACTTCATCCAGGCGATGTCGTCGCCGATGGTCTCGGCCTTCCAACCCGGGACGGTCGGGATCACCATCGCGAGGTTCGTCTTGCCGCAGGCGGACGGGAAGGCGGCGGCGATGTAGTGCGCCTCGCCACGGGGTGACGTCAGCTTGAGGATGAGCATGTGCTCCGCCAGCCATCCCTCGTCGCGCGCGATCACCGAGGCGATGCGCAGGGCGAAGCACTTCTTGCCGAGCAGCGCGTTGCCTCCGTAGCCCGACCCGTACGACCAGATCTCACGCGTCTCGGGGAAGTGCACGATCCACTTCTCGTCGGCGTTGCACGGCCACGGAACGTCTTCCTCGCCGGGAGCGAGCGGCGCGCCGAGTGAGTGGACGCACGGGACGAAGTCGCCGTCGTCGCCGAGGACGTCGAGCGCGGCCTGCCCCGCGCGCGTCATGGTGCGCATGCTGACGGCGACGTACGGAGAGTCGGTGATCTCGACGCCGATGTAGGAGAGCTTCGAGCCGAGCGGACCCATGCTGAACGGCACGACGTACATCGTGCGACCGCGCATGCATCCCTTGAACAGCCTGCCGAGGGTCTCGCGCATCTCGGCGGGGTCCTTCCAGTTGTTCGTCGGCCCGGCGTCTTCCTCCTGCTCCGAGCAGATGAACGTGCGGCCCTCGACGCGTGCGACGTCGGACGGGTCGCTGGCCGCCCAATAGGAGTTGGGGCGCTTGGTGTCGTCGAGCGCGGTGAGCGTGCCCGCTTCGACCAGCTGCTTGCAGAGGAGCTCGTTCTCGGACTCGGAGCCGTCGAACCAGTGGATCGACTCCGGCTCGCACTCGGCGGCGATCTCGGCAACCCAGCTCAGCAGCTTCTCGTTCCGAGTGGGTGCGTTCACGTCGAGTGCCACCGTCGACTCCTTCAGCGCTTTCGGGCGTCATCCAGGGTCTATCGAGTGTAGTGAGGGCACCCTGCGACGCCGAATCGGACGTGCTCGCTGCGCGTTTCGTACCCGCAGTGGCGTCGTTCGATGCGTTACACCTGGACGTCGGGCGGAAGACCCATATCGACCTCCGAGCCGGCGCGCACGTTCGTGGCGCGACCGTTCGCGTCGAGCTCGAAGACGACGCGCTGCCCCTGGCGAAGCATCCGGAAGATCGATCGGTCGAGCGCACCGGACGCGAGCACGATCTCGCTCCGGTCCGTGTCGGTGAGCACGCTGCCTTCCCCGGTCGTCGGGTCGAAGGTGCGCACGACGCCTTGCACGACGCCCTAGACCTTCTGCACCTTGCCCGCCTTCAGGCAGGAGGTGCAGACGTTGATGCGCTTGGGTGAGCCGTTGACGACGGCACGCACTTTCTGGACGTTGGGGTTCCAGCGCCGCTTCGTACGGCGGTGCGAGTGACTGAGGCGCATGCCGAAGACCGGCTTCTTGCCGCAGACGTCGCAGACGGATGCCATGAGAACCTCAGGTGTGACGAGAGATGTGCAAATGGATGCACCCGCGCCGACGCCCGGAGGGCGTTGCGGGGACCGGATGAGGATAGCAGCGGGGCCGCGGCGCGGACCGAAAGGGTCGTACGGGCATAACCTCCGATGCGATGGCAGCACTCGAGGAGCTGAGCGCCGATGACGTCCGGGCGGCGATCACCCGGTTCCGCGATGGGTTGCGCGCACATCAGGAAGAGCTCAACCGCCTGAACGTCTATCCGGTCCCCGACGGGGACACCGGGACGAACATGACGCTCACGCTGGAGTCGGTGGTCAACGAGCTCGACAGCGCGGAAGGCATGGACGAGATCTGCCAGGCGGTGTCCCACGGCTCGCTGATGGGGGCCCGCGGCAACTCCGGCGTGATCATGTCCCAGGTCCTGCGCGGCCTCGCCGACACGTTCCGGACAGTGGACCTCGCCACGTCGGAGACGGTCGCGTCGGGCCTTCGCACGGCCTCCGATGCGGCCTACGAGGCCGTGATGCGGCCTGTCGAGGGCACCATCCTCACGGTGGTCCGCGCTGCGGCCGAGGCGGCAGAGGAGGCGCGCGCCTCGGGTGAGACCACACTCGTCGGTGTGCTCGACCGAGCATCCTCCGCGGCTCGGGATGCCGTCGCGCGGACGCCCGAGCTGCTGCCCGTGCTCCGCGAGGCAGGTGTCGTCGACGCCGGCGGCAGCGGCTTCGCGCTCCTCCTCGACGCGTTGCTGGAGGTCGTGGACTCGCGGCCGATGCCCGAGCCCCAGGAGGTCGCGACGCCGGTGCAGGTGCAGGCGCACCTGGCTGGTGGCGATGTGTCGGCGTTGCGCTACGAGGTGATGTACCTGCTCGAGGCGCACGACGACACGATTGCCGCGTTCAAGGAGACCTGGTCCGCGCTGGGTGACTCCATCGTCGTCGTCGGCGGCGAAGGACTCTGGAACTGCCACGTGCACACCGACGACATCGGCGGCGCGATCGAAGCGGGCGTCGAGGCGGGGAGACCGCGCACGATCCGCGTGACGGATCTCCTCGAGCAGGTCGAGGAGGAGGAGTGGGTGCGCGCGCAGGATCCGTCGATCGGAGGAGGCGCGCTTGAGACGTCTGATGGACGACGCCCGGTGGCGACGGGGGTGGTGGCCGTCGGAGTGGGCGACGGGATCCGGAGGCTGCTCACGAGCCTCGGTGTTCACGAGGTCATCGCCGGCGGGCAGTCCATGAACCCTTCCACCGCTCAGATGCTCGAAGCGGTCGATCAGTGCACCTCTGACGCGGTGATCGTGCTCCCGAACAACAAGAACATCATCGCGGTCGCGCGCCAGGTCGACGCGCTGACCGACAAGTCGGTGGCGGTGGTCCCGACGGAGTCCGTGGTCGAGGCGCTCGCGGCCCTCGTGGAGTACGACCCGGAGGCCGCGCTCGACGACAACCTCGCCGCGATGTCGGACGCCGCCTCGCGTGTCGCGGCGGGCGAGGTGACGCAGGCGGTGCGTGCGAGCAAGGCCGAGTGCGGAAGCATCGCGGCAGGGGACTGGATCGCGATCGCGCCGTCGGGAATCGTGCTGTCGGCGCCAACCTCGGCTGATGCCGCGTTCGGCCTCGTCGACGCGCTCGTGACCGAGGACTCCGAGATCGTGACGGTTCTCGTCGGCGCCGAGGCGCACGGGAACGACCCACAGCGGATCCGGGAGCACATCAAGTTCAACCACCCGCAGCTCGAGGTCGAGGTGCACGAGGGCGGGCAGCCGCTGTACCCGTACATGATCGGCGTGGAGTAGCGGTCATCGCTGCCCGGACCCTGCGAGAGCTGCGCTCGACGCCGCTGGGCGACGTCGGCGGTGTCCCGCC
>DATBHZ010000036.1:0-36452 GCA_036557185.1 Acidimicrobiia bacterium
AAGTCCGGGAGTGACGGCGCCGGGCCGGTTGGTGCTCGTCGGCACGCCGATCGGCAACCTCGGCGACATGACGCCGCGAGCCGTCGAGGCGTTGCGCGACGCGGACGTCGTGGCCTGCGAGGACACCCGCCGCACACGCGCGTTGCTCACGCATGCGGGGCTGAGCGGAGCGGGCCGGCTGCGGGCCGTACACGCGAGCAACGAGGCGCGCGAGGCCGAGAAGATCGTCGGCGAGATACAGAAAGGCCGCGTCGTCGCGTACGCGAGCGATGCGGGTATGCCGGGCATCAGCGATCCCGGTGCTCGACTGGTGCGCGCGTGTCTCGACGCGGGCCTCGATGTCGAGGTCGTGCCGGGCGTCAGCGCGGTGCTCGCCGCGCTCGTGGTGTCGGGCCTGCCGGCGGACCGCTTCTGCTTCGAGGGGTTCCTGCCCCGGAAAGGGAGCGCGCGGCGCGCTCGGCTCGACGCGATCGCGAGCAGCGAGCAGACGGTGGTGCTCTACGAGGCACCGGGCAGGGTGGACGCGACCCTCGGCGAGCTCCTCGCGGTGTGCGGTCCGCAGCGGCGCGTGGCGGTCGTCCGCGAGCTGACGAAGTTGCACGAGGAGGTCGTGCGCGGCGACCTCGGCTCGGTGGTCGAGCAGGCCGGCTCGGAGGCGAGACGCGGCGAGCACGTCGTGGTGCTGGAAGGTGTGACCCGATCGGCTGCCGTCGACGACGCCACCCTGGAGACGGCGGTCGCGGCGGCGATGCAGGACGGGCGCTCCGCGCGCGATGCGAGCGCGGAGGTCGCGGGCGCGCTCGGTGTCTCGAAGCGACGCGCCTACGACGTTGCCGTCAGGCTCCGCGCGCGCTGATCTGCTCGCTGCAGGCCGCGCACACCAGCTTGCCCGAGAACTCGCGCAGCTCGGCGGCGGCCCCGCAGAACACACACGTCTGCTCCACCTTCTCGAGCACGACGCGCCCGTCGTCGACGGAGATCTCGACGAGGTCCCCGACATCGATGCCGAGCTGGCGTCGCATCTCTGCTGGAAGCACGACGCGCCCGAGCTGATCGATCTTGCGCGCCATTCCGGTAGACATCACTCACTACCTCGCGAATGTGGGGGTCGCTCGCGGGCTTGCTCAGTATCGTAGGCGTGGATGGGAAGCCCGTTTTACGTGACGACGCCGATCTACTACGTCAACGACGTACCGCATGTCGGGCATGCCTACACGACGGTTGCGGCCGACGTTCTCGCCCGCTGGCGGCGCCTCTGGGGCGACGATGTCGTCTTCTTGACGGGCACCGACGAGCACGGGCTCAAGATCCAGCGGGCCGCGGAGGAGCACGGCGTCCCGCCCCAGGAGTGGGCTGATCGGACCAGCTGTCGCTTCCGGGACGCGTGGGATCTGCTCGACATCTCCAACACCGACTACATCCGCACGACCGAGTCGCGTCACACGACCGCGGTGCAGGAATTCCTCGGGGCCGTATACGACAACGGCTACATCGAGCTGGGCACGTACGAGGGCCTCTACTGCGTGCGGTGCGAGGCGTACTACACGGACGACGAGCTCGACGAGAACGGGTTGTGCCCGATCCACCATCAGCCGGTGGAGCACGTCAGCGAGGAGAACTACTTCTTCCAGCTGTCGAGGTTCGAGCAGCCGCTCCTCGAGTATTTCGACGCGCATCCCGAGACGATCCAACCAGGCGGCAGGCGCAACGAGGTCCTCGGGTTCATCCGCCAGGGACTGCGCGACTTCTCCATGAGTCGCACCTCGATCACGTGGGGCATCCCGCTTCCGTGGGATCCCACCCACGTCGCGTACGTCTGGTACGACGCGCTCATCAATTACGTGACCGCGATCGGGTTCGGTACCGACGCGGCGCGCTTCGATCGCTACTGGCCCGTCAACTACCACCTCATTGGCAAGGACATCCTGCGTTTCCACGCGGTGTACTGGCCGGCCATGTTGATGGCGGCCGGGTTGCCGCTCCCGCGTCACGTCTTCGCGCACGGCTTTCTCCAGATCGGCGGCGAGAAGATGAGCAAGAGCGGCAACAACATGATCGCCCCTTCGGAGCTCGTCGAGGAGTTCGGCGTCGACGGCTTCCGCTACCACTTCATGGTCGATCAGCGCTTCGGGCCCGACGGCGACTTCAGCTACGAGGCGATGCTCGCTCGTTACAACGCGGATCTCGCGAACAACTTCGGGAACCTGGCGAGCCGCGTGCTCAACATGACCGCTTCCTATGTGGACGGCGTGACGCCTGACGTGCGGGAGGACGGCCCGCTCGTCGAGTCGTCCGGCCGAGCCCTCGCGGAGCTGACCGAGTGCATGAACCGCCTCGACTATTCGAGCGGCTTCGGAGCGGTGTGGCAGCTCGTCAAGGACGCCAACGCGTACATCGAAGAGCGTCAACCGTGGGCGACGCACAAGGCCGGCGACGCCGCGAAGACCGCGGCGGTGCTCGGCGACTGCCTGGAGGCGCTACGGATCGTGGCGCTCCTCGCGTCGCCCGTCATCCCGCGCGCCGCGCAGGAGCTCTGGGGCCGTCTCGGGCTCACGGGGACCACGGAGTCCCAACGGCTCCCCGATGCGGCGGTCTGGGGCTCCGCCACGACGTCGGGGAACCGGCTCGAGAAGGGCGCCGCGCTCTTCCCGCGTCTCGAGCCCACGTAGATGGCACACGACGACTCGAGCGATCCCGTCCCGGTGCCGACCGGCCTCGGAACCGGCTGGGTCGACACGCACTGCCACCTCTCCGCCGACGCCGACGAAGCCGACCGGCAGCTCGAGCGCGCCCGGGCCGCGGGCGTGGCGTGGCTGGTCTGCGTGGGCACCGATCTCGCCAGCTCCCGGGTCGCCGTCGAGCTCGCCCGGCGCCACGACGACGTCCGGGCGACGGTGGGTCTGCATCCCCACGAGGCTTCGGCGCTGGTCGAACAGTGGCCCGAGCTCCAGGTCCTGGCCACGCAGCCGGGTGTGGCGGCGATCGGGGAGTGCGGGTTCGACCTCCACTACACGCACTCGCCGTTCGAGGAGCAAGAAGCCGCGTTCCGTGCGCAGGTCGAGCTCGCCCACTCACTGGACCGGCCGCTCGTGATCCATACGCGGGAAGCATGGGACCACACCTTCCGCGTGCTCGGCGACGTCGGCGTGCCGCGCCGTACCGTCTTCCACTGCTTCACCGGCGGCGAACCCGAAGCAGCGCGCGTGTTGGAGGCCGGCGGACACATCTCCTTCAGCGGCATCGTGACGTTCAAGAAAGCGGGAGACGTGCGCGCGGCCGCCGCGATGACACCGCACGACAGCGTGCTCGTCGAGACGGATGCTCCGTTCCTCGCGCCGGTGCCGCACCGCGGCCGCGCGAACGAGCCGATGCTCGTCGGGATCGTCGGTGCCGCCGTTGCCGCGGCGAGCGGACGCGAGCTGGGCGAGGTGCGCGACGACACGCGGGCGAACGCCGAGCGCGTCTTCGCCTGACCGGGGCCTGACGGGAGAATCAAGCTCCGACCTGGGGCGATCCTGCGGCGCCCTCCCCTTACTTCCATATCCTGGAAGATAGATTGACCGTCCGGAGAGGCGTCGGTACGTTCCGCGCTGCGCTGGCGTTCCGCGGGGGCTGCGGACGAGAAGGGCGGATCCGATCACCGAATCATCGACTCGTAGAGCGACGCGGCCCGCGCGCGGGCACAACCACGACGCGCGTGGACGTCACTATGCATTGCGCTCGGTGCGCCAGTCGCCGGCGCGCACCGAGGCTCCGGAGCCGGGCGTGTGGCTTCCCATCCTCGACGTCACCGGTGAGCTCGAAGCACTCGACCTGAACGGTGAGCTCGAGCTGCTCGAGCTCGAGGTCGGCAGGTACGACCTCGACCGCGAGCTCCAGGAGCTCGAGTCGAGCTTCTGGCAGACGGCCCCGCGCGGGCTCGAGGAGGCCGTCGCGCTCATCGGACCCGCGACCCGGCCCGAGACCGGATCGGCACCCGAAGAGACTCCCGGCGTCGTGCTCGTCGAGGGTCCGGAGCTGTCGGCCGCGGAGATCGAGGCATTCGAGGCCCTGGCGCCAGTCCCGGTCGATGAGATGGTGGCGCTCCTCCCCGCACCCGCTGCTCCCGCTCCTGAGCGGCGGTCCGCTCCCGAGACCCGGGCTGCTCCCGCTCCCGAGTCACCCGCCGTCCCGGGCCGCTCGACGGCGCCCGCGCCGGCACGGCTGCCCCGTCCGCGTAAGCCCCGGGTCGAGACCGCGCGGCTCGCGGACCGGTCCCGCGGTTCGCGGCTGCTCGTTGGTTTGCTCGTCGCCGTCGTGATCGCCGGATGCGCTGCAGTGGGTCCGAAGCTCCTCGGCTCGACGGCGCCCGAGCACGACGTGACGCTCGTGGTCGACGGCGCGACCGTGTCGTTCGCCACGCGCACACGGACCGTCGGTGGTGTCCTCGCGTTGGAGCAGGTCGTCCTCCATCCCGGCGACCGGGTCGTGCCCGCGGCCGACGCGCAGGTGACGCAGAGCACCACGATCCGCGTCCTGCGCTCGTTCCCGGTCGACGTCGACGTCGACGGGCGGGTCCGGACCGTCCGCACGACGCGCACATCGGTCCAAGCACTGCGCAGGGAGCTCCAGCTCCCGGCGACCCTGGTCGTCACGTCGGGGCGCGGGCCGCTCTCGGCGGGCGCGTCGGTGGTCTTCCGGACGCCCCACACGCTGATGCTGCGCCACGACGGCAGGACCACGCGAATCGCGCGGACGACCGCGCTCGACGTCGCCGCTCTGCTGAGCCAGCTGCACATCCGCCTCGGGCCACGCGACGAGGTCGCGCCGGCGCCCGCGACGAAGCTCGCTAACGGGATGACCGTGCAGGTCTTCCGGCTCCAGAGCAACCAGGTCGCGGAGCAGGTGATCGTGCCGTTCACCACCGAGTACCGCGACGACCCCTCGCTGCCACGCGGCGAGATGCGCGTCGCGAGCCCCGGCGCGAACGGTCTGCGGCGCAACGTGTACGAGATCGAGACGTCCAACGGCAGGCCGGTTGCCCGGCGTCTGGTTGGCGAAGAGCTGCTCACGCCCCCGGTGCCGCGGAAGATCCTCAAGGGCACGAAGCCCCCGGCGGCGACGCGCGCGCACCCGATGGCGGCCTCCGCGCCTGCGGCCGGCCGCGGCGCCCCCGGTGGGCACGTCTTCCAGACCGGCTCGGCGACCTGGTACGGCACCGGGCCTGGCCCGGGCACGTGCGCCCACCTCACGCTTCCCCGTGGGACGGTGGTGACCATCGTCAATCTCGCCAATGGGGCGTCCGCGCAATGCCGCGTGGAGGATCGCGGGCCGGCAGCCTGGACGGGCCACATCATCGACCTCGCTCCGGGCGTCTTCTCGCAGCTGGCGCCGCTCTCGGCGGGCGTGCTCCAGGTCGAGCTCCTCGTCGGCTGACCCGCTCGCCGCGCTGCGCACCGGCGAGCCCGCAGTCATCCGCCGCGTGCCGTCTGTGCGAAGGTCGCGAGCGGTGCAGCTGCTGACCCCTGCTTCCATCGCCGAGCTCCTCGAACGGCACGGGCTCCGCCCTTCCCGCGCGCTCGGTCAGCACTACCTCGCCGATCCGAACACGGCGCGCCGGATCGTGCGGCTGGCCGGTGTGCAGACCGGCGACCCGGTGCTCGAGATCGGGCCGGGAATCGGTTCGCTCACGCTCGCCCTGGCCGAGGCGGGCGCACGTGTCACTGCGCTGGAGCTGGACCGTCATGTGCTCCCGGCGCTCGAGGAGGTCGTGCTGGACGAGCCCGGGGTGCGCGTCGTGCAGGGCGACGCGCTCGACGTCGATCTCGCCGGCTTGCTCGACGTTGGGCCGTTCGACGCCGGGCAGCGATGGTCCGTGGTCGCGAACCTTCCCTACAACGTGGCGACTCCGATCGTCGTGCGGCTCCTGGAGACCGAGCCGCGGGTCTCGTCGTTGCTCGTGATGGTGCAGCGGGAGGTCGGCGAGCGGCTCGCGGCGGCGCCGGGCTCGAAGGCCTATGGAGCTGTCAGCGTGAAGGTTGCGTACTTTGCCGCGGCGCACGTCCAGGGTGTCGTCTCGCCCAACGTGTTCTTCCCGCCGCCGAAGGTCGAGTCCGCGCTCGTGCGCCTCGATCGGCACGCAGAGCCCCCGGTCTCGGTGCCCTCGACCGACCAGCTGTTCGCGCTCGTGCGCGCCGGTTTCTCGCAGCGCCGCAAGATGCTCCGCCGCGCGCTGCAGCCCGTGCTGCACGACACCACCACCGCGACGCTCGAACGCGCCGGCATCGCCCCGACCGCCCGAGCGGAGCAGCTCGACCTCGCGGCGTGGGCGGCTCTGGCACGGGCCGCCGCGTGACCGCGCTCGTGCGTGCGCCGGCCAAGCTGACCCTCTCGCTGCGTGTGCTCGGGACCCGCCCCGACGGCTTCCACGAGCTGGAGGCGCTGACGGTGTCGCTCGAGTCACCCTGCGACGACCTGGAGCTCACTGCCGTCGACGGCACACCACGCGTCACGCTCTCGGTCGATGGTGCGGACGACGACGTGCCCGACGACGAACGCAATCTCGTCGCGCGCGCGGTACGCGAGGCGGCGCCCGGCACAGCGGCGCGCGTGCAGCTCCGCAAGCAGATCCCCGCGGGTGCGGGGCTCGGCGGTGGATCGTCGGATGCGGCGGCTGCACTCCGGTGGCTGCGCGACGAATGCGATGTGTCTCCCGCACGTATCGCCGACGTGGCGGCGTCGCTCGGCTCCGATGTCCCGTTCTGCATCGACGGAGGTCCCGCCTGGATGCGCGGGCGGGGCGAGGTTCTGGAGCCGGTCTCGCTCGACGGTCCGCTGCACGTGCTCGTCGCCGTCCCGCCCTGGCGGTTGTCGACGCCCGCGGTGTACCGAGCGTGGGACGAGCTGGGCGCGCCCGTGAGCCGGCGGACGGCCCCGGCTCCTCCGAGCATCTCGCATCTCGTCGAGGAGCTGCGCAACGACCTCGAACCCGCCGCCGAGCGCGTCGAGCCGCGCCTTGCCGGGTTCCGACAGCAGCTCGAGGCGATCACCGAGGCGCCCGCGTTGCTCGCGGGCAGCGGGTCGGCGTGCTGGACGGCCGTCCCCGATCCGCAGGCAGGAGCCGCGCTCGTCGCGCGCGTGCATGCAGAGCTCCCCGAGGCGACGCTGTTCGAAGGCGGCGTGCACACGGGTTGACACAAACCCGGACGCGAGAAGAGCCACCCGAAGGTGGCTCTCCCGGTGCGATTCTGGGGCTCAGCGACCCTGCTGCCGCCGCTGCCAGCGTGTCTTCTTCAGCAGCTTCTTGTGCTTCTTCTTGCGCATGCGCTTGCGGCGCTTCTTGATGAGTGAGCCCATGAAGGCGCCAAGGGTAGCGGTCACCGCAATCGACGGTCACATCGGTCGAGCCGCGGAGTGAGCGGGTATCGAGCAGTCAACCGGCCGAGCAACAGGAGCGAGCACGCCCGGAGGGCTGCGCAGCGACGCCGCGGAGTGAGCGACCGCGGCGCAGGTACCCTGCGCCGCAGCGAACGGGAGCAATTGAGTGGCGGGTAAGGTCGACGCGTTCCGTTCGGGGGTGGTGTAACGGCAGCACGGGGTCCTTTGGAGTCCCAAGTCGAGGTTCGAAACCTCGCCCCCGAGCCGCCCCGCAGGGTGCCCGATGGTCCGGCGGACCCAAAGTCAACGGTGGGTGTGCCGTGAGGCGGCAAACTGCACGGAGCAGACGGGGCGAGACGAGGACGAGACGACGAGGACCACGAGGACGACGAGGAAGCGGAGGAGGAGCCGATGAGGGCGCACCCGCTGGCGGCGGTGGTGATGGCTGCCGGCGAGGGAACGCGCATGCGCTCCGCCACTCCGAAAGTGCTGCACCCGTTGTGCGGCCGGCCGATGGTCCTCCACGTTGTCGATGCCCTCGCGGCATTGCCGCTCGAGCGCATCGTGATCGTCGTGGGCCACGGCGCCGAGCCGGTCACCAAGGCCCTCCAGGAGCAGCTCGCGACCGAGATGCGGATCGAGTTCGTGGAGCAGCACGTACAGCGCGGCACGGGCGACGCCGCGAGCGTCGCGCTCACTCAGTTCTCCGACGATCTCGACGCCGAGGACGACATCATCGTCATGCCGGGCGATGCTCCGCTCGTGACCCCGGAGGTCCTCGCGACCCTCGCGACCGCCCACCGCGAGGCCGATGCCGCAGCCACGATCCTCACGGCGGATCTGGGCGAGTCGACCACGGGCTTCGGCCGCGTCGTGCGCGACGCCAACGGTCGGGTCGACCGAATCGTGGAGCGCACGGATGCCACCGAGACGGAGCTCGAGATCGACGAGGTCAGCACGTCGATCTACTGCTTCCGGCGGAGCCTCCTCGCGCCGGCGCTGCGGCGTCTCAGCCCCGAGAACGCGCAGGGCGAGTACTACCTCACCGACGCGGTCTCGGTCCTGCGCCAGGCCGGTCATGTCGTGACCGCGGTGCGCTCGTCGGACCCTGCCGCAGCCGTCCACGTCAACGACCGGCAGCAGCTCGCGCGCGCCGAAGCGATGCTGCGCGAGCGGATCAACGGGCGGTGGATGCGCGAGGGCGTCACGATGACCGACCCGGCCGCGACATACGTCGATGCGTTCGTGGAGCTCGAGCCGGACGTGAAGCTGCTCCCCGGCACGATCCTGGAAGGGCACACGGTGATCGGCGTCGGCTCCGTGATCGGCCCCGACACGCGGCTCGTCGACACGATCGTCGGGGACCAGTGCGTGGTGCAGAACACGGTTGCCCGTGAGGCCGAGATCGGCGACAACTGCACCGTCGGTCCGTACGTGTCGCTCCGGCCCGGGACGCGTCTCGCCGGCGACGCGCACGTGGGGACCTTCGTCGAGACGAAGAACGCGGAGATCGGCGAAGGTGCGAAGGTTCCGCATCTCGCGTACATGGGCGACGTCGAGATCGGCGACGGGAGCAACATCGGCGCGGGGACGATCACTGCCAACTACGACGGGAAGAACAAGCACCGCACGAAGATCGGCGAGCGCGTCCGCATCGGCTCGAACACGGTGCTCGTCGCTCCGGTCGAGGTCGGCGACGACGCCTACACCGGTGCCGGAGCGGTCGTGCACAAGGACGTGCCCCCGGGAGCGCTCGCAAAGGGCGTGCCTGCCGCCAATGAGGAAGGATGGGCGGAACGGAGGTCGGCGGAAGACGAGGGAAGCGGTACGTGATGGAGGTCATGACCAAGAAGCGGATGATGGTCTTCGCGGGTTCCGGCAACCGGGAGCTCTCCGAGGAGATCGCCAACAACCTCGGCGTGCCGCTCGGCGACGTCCGTCTCTCGAGCTTCGCCAACGGCGAGCTCTACTGTCGCTTCGGTGAGAACGTGCGCGGCGCGGACGCGTTCGTGATCCAGGGGCACTGCGAGCCCATCAACGACAGGATCATGGAGCAGCTCATCATGATCGACGCGCTCAAGCGCGCGTCGGCGAAGCGCATCACCGCGGTGTGTCCCTTCTATTCGTACTCGCGCCAGGACCGGAAGGCCGAGGGGCGCGAGCCGATCTCGGCACGCCTCCTCGCGGATCTCTTCACCGTGAGCGGCGCGGACCGGCTCGTTGCCGTCGACCTGCACACGGGGCAGATCCAGGGATTCTTCGACTTCCCGGTCGACCACCTGACAGCGGTCCCCCTGCTCGCGGAGCACATGGTCGGCGCGCTCGATCGCTCGGTCGACGTGACCGTCGTGTCGCCCGACGCAGGCGGCGGCAAGCTGGCGCGCCGCTTCGCGAACTGCCTCGCCGAGCACGGCCTCGAGAGCGACCTCGCGTTCATCGACAAGCGCCGCCCCAAGGGCACGCACAACGTCGCCGTCGCCACCGAGGTGGTCGGTGAGGTCGAGGGCCGCCAGTGCCTCCTGATCGACGACATGATCGACACGGCGGGGACCGTCGTCAGCGCCGCGGAGCTGCTCATGGGCCGTGGCGCCGCCTCGGTCTCAATCCTCGCGACGCACCCCATTCTCAGCGGTCCCGCGGTGGATCGCCTGAAGAACGGGCCGATCCGCGAGGTCGTGGTGACCAACACGTTGCCCGTGCCGTCCGAGAAGCTCTTCGACAGCATGACCGTGCTGTCGATCGCGCCGATCGTCGCGAGCGTGCTCGAGGCGGTGTTCTCCGACACTTCGGTGAGCGAGCTCTTCAAGGGCGACAACCTCTAGCCGGCGGTTCGCGGTTGGCCCGGCCGCCGCCGAACGGGCACACTGTTGGGTTCCCGCCCGCAGGACCGGAACCGAAGGATTCGACGCGCATGCCCGACGTGATCATCACCGCAGAGAAGCGGAACGAGCTGGGCTCCGGCGCGTCCGGGCGCTTCCGCCGCGACGGCAAGCTTCCCGCAACGGTCTACGGCCTCGGTGGCGAGGCGCTGTCGGTCACGGTTCCGACCCGCGAGCTCGAGCACGTCCTGCACGGCGCTGCCGGCGCGAACACCCTCATCACGATCAAGTTCGACGGCGACGAGACCCTCGCGCTCGCCCGCCAGATCCAACGGCATCCGACCCGCGGCGAGCTGCTCCACGTCGACTTCGTGCGGATCCGGCGCGACGTCGCGGTCAACGCCGAGGTTCCGGTGCACATTCAGGGTGAGGCGGCCGGTGTGCGCGAGGGAGGGGTGCTCGAGCAGAACCTCTTCACGGTCACCGTGTCGGCGCTTCCCGGTTCCATTCCCGAGTCGATCATGGCGGAGGTGACCGAGCTGAACATCGGCGACCAGATCCGCATCCAGGACCTGCAGACGCCCGAAGGTGTCGAGCTCGCGCACGAGCCCGACGAGCTCGTCGTGCACGTCACGGTCCCGAGGGTTGTCGAAGAGGAGCCCACCGAGGCCGAGGTGGCCGAAGGGGAGGAGGGCGCCGAGGCAGCGGAGCCCGGTGCCGCCGAAGCTGCGGCGACCGAGGACGCGAGCACCGACGCCGGCGAGAGCTCCGAATAGGCATTCGAGCTGTGCTCCGCCGTGGTCGCACGCCGGCGCGGCGCGGCACGCCGGCAGATCTGCTCGTCGTAGGGCTCGGTAATCCGGGCGCGGAGTTCTCGCGCACCCGCCACAACGTGGGCGCCGAGGTGGTGGAGGTGCTCGCACGCCGTCACGGCGCCAAGCTCAAGAAGGGCAAGGAGCGCGCGCTCGTCGACGAGGTCCGGTTCGGCGAGCAGCGCGTCGCCCTCGCGATCCCGCTCACGTACATGAACGACTCCGGCGAAGCAGTCCGTCGCCTCGCTCGACGCTACGGTGTCGAGCCGCCGCAGATCGTGGTCGTGCACGACGAGCTCGATCTTCCCGTCGCGCAACTGCGCGTCAAGGACGGCGGCGGGCTCGCCGGGCACAACGGGCTTCGCTCGATCAAGGCGCATCTCCATTCGGACGCGTTCGCACGCGTGCGCATCGGCGTCGGCAAGCCCGTCGCGAAGGAGCGCGGTGTCGATCACGTGCTCAACAAGTTCTCGAAGGCCGAGAGGGAGCAGGTCGACGTGACGATCGAGCGCGCTGCCGACGCCGTCGAGACCATTGCCGCGGACGGCATGCAGCCCGCGATGAACCAGTTCAACTAGGGCCGCTCGCTCCCCGATCGTGCGCGAGCAGCCATTCGGCGAACGCGAGCAGGTCGTCCCACACCGGCACGTCGTCGTGGTCGAGCGCGGTCGCCGTGCCCTTGCCGGTGCGCACCAGCGCGGGCCGGCAGCCGAATCTCGTCGCCGCCTCGATGTCGCGCGGCGCGTCGAGCACGAACCACGTTCGTTCGGGCTCGAACCCGTAGTCCTCGCGTGCTTGCTCGAGCAACAGGGTGTCGGGCTTCCGGCACCGACACCTTTCGTCCGGATTGTGAGGGCAGACGTAGAACCGGCTGATGCGGTCACCGAGCAAGTCGTTCAGGTGCTCGTGGATGGTCGCGAGCGTCGCCTCGTCGAGCCATCCGCGCCCCACGGCGGCTTGGTTGGTCACGACGATCAGGGTGTATCCCGCGAGGGCGAGCCTGGCCACGGCGCGCTCGGCGTTGCGCTCGAGCTGCAGGTCGGCCACGCTCCGTACCGAATTCACCAAGTCCACGTTGAGGACGCCATCGCGATCGAGCAGGATGACGCCGTTGGTACCCTTGCATTCTTCGTCAGTTGCTGATCGGGGGGCAGTAGACGAGCCATGAAGGGCATGGGGGCGGTACCGGGCGGTACCGGGGGGCCTGATCTCGTCACGGAAGCCGATCTTCGGCAGGCTATCGACGAGCACCAGGTGATGATGCGTGCCGTAGCGGGCATGATTCCCGACGTGCAGGGCGTGGCGGGGGTCATGGTCGGGAGACTCGCCGCGGGCGGACGCGTCTACTGGTTCGGCAATGGCGGTAGCTCGACGCAGGCCCAGCACTTCGCAACGGAGCTGGTGTGCCGGTTCGAGCGTGAGCGCCGCGGGCTGCCGTCGGTCGCCTTCAGTACCGACACGTCGGTGATGACCGCCGTGGCGAACGACTACTCCTTCGACGACGTGTTCGCGCGCCAGGTGGAGGCGCTGGTGCGCAGCGACGACGTGGTCGTCGGCATCTCGACCTCCGGCACCAGCGCGAACGTGCTCCACGGCATCGACGCAGCGAAGGCGATCGGCGCGTACACCGTCGGCATGACGGGAGGCGACGGCGGCAAGCTCGCCAAGATGTGCGACACCGCCCTCATCGCGCCGTCGAACCGCACGTGCCGTATCCAAGAGGCCCATCTCTTCCTGGGCCACGCCATCTGCGACATGGTCGAGGCCGCCGCCGGCGCTCCCGACCGAAAGACCGGTGGACATGTTCGACCGGACTGACCTCGTCGTCGCCGCGGTACGCGGCGGATTCGCGGGTTGCAGGATGTTGGTGGTCGGCGACCTGATGCTCGACCGCTATCTCATCGGTGAGGTGGCGCGCATCTCGCCGGAGGCTCCCGTGCCCGTGCTCCGGCTCGACCGCAGCCACGAGTCGGTCGGTGGCGCGGGCAACGTGGCGCTCAATCTCGCCGGGTTGGGAGTGCGTGCCGACGTCGCGGGATGGACGGGCGACGACACGGCCGGACACATGCTCCGGGAGCTGCTGGGTGCGGCAGGGGTGCGTGTCCACGGCGTCGAGACCGTGGGCTCGCGGCCGACCACGACGAAGACCCGGGTGCTCTCGCAAAATCAGCAGATCATCCGCATCGACGACGAGCGAACGGAGCCGCGCCCGGACCACGAGCGCGCGGCGTGGGACGCAAGGGTCATCGAGCTGCTCGACGAGGGATACGACGGCATCGTGCTTTCCGACTACGCCAAGGGCGTGATCGACGCCGGGCTGTGCCAGCCGCTCATCGCGCACGCCCGCGAGCGCGGCGTCCCGGTGCTCGTGGACCCGAAGGGCCTGCAGTACGGCAAGTACCGCGGCGCCACGACCGTGACGCCGAACGAGGACGAGCTCGCCGCTGCGCTCGGCGTGCAGAACAAGTTCGACACGCTCGCCACGGCAGGCGAGCAGCTCCGCAGGGAGATCGGGCTGGACTTCGTCACGCTCACGCGCGGCGAGGCGGGCATCACGCTGCTCTCGGCGGAGGGTGTGACCCAGGTGCCCGCGGCCGCGCGGGAGGTGTTCGACGTCTCGGGTGCCGGGGACACCGTCATCGCCGCGCTGGCTGCTGCGGTGGCCGTCGGGCTCGGTCCGCACGACGCGGCGGTGCTCGCGAACCTGGCCGCGGGGATCATCGTGGGCAAGCTCGGCACGGTGCCCGTGAAACAAGCAGAGCTGTTCGCTGCGCTCGGAGCAGACGAACCGCAACCGCTCCCACCCGCGCTCAAGATCATGAGCCTCGAGGCGCTCACCGAGACCGTCGACACCTGGCACGCGGCCGGCGAGCTCGTGGGCTTCACCAACGGCTGCTTCGACGTGCTCCACGCCGGCCACGTCCACACGCTGGACTGGGCGCGTCGGCACTGCGACCGGTTGGTCGTCGGCTTGAACACCGACGCGTCGGTCCGTGCCCTCAAAGGGCCCGACCGCCCGATCATGAGCGAGGACGCGCGCGCCACCGTCCTGGCAGCGCTCTCGTCGGTCGACGCGGTGCTGCTCTTCGACGAGGCGACACCGCGCAACGTCATCCAGGCGGTGCGGCCCGACGTCCTCGTGAAGGGTGCCGACTACTCGGAGAGTGAGATCGTCGGCGCGCAGGAGGTGCGCTCGCGGGGGGGACGCGTGCTCCGTGCGCCCCTGCTCGACGGTTTGAGCACCACCGCAGTTCTCGACCGAGTGCGCGACCAGCTCCCGCGCTGACGGGGTCGGCCGTGAGCACGCGACAGCTGCACCAGGATCGCGGGAACGCTCGTCTGAAGCTGCTCGACCGCTATGCGGGCATCCCGGTGGTGAGCGCCGCGGGCGCCTGGCGGAGCATGCGCGGGCGCCGGCCCGTACCGGAGCGCTGGGACCGCATCGGCCTGCTCAAGACAGCGGGGATCGGCGACACCGTGCTGCTGAGCGCGATCGTCGCCGACGTGCGCGCGCAGCGCCCGGATGCGCACATCGTGCTGTTCGTGACGGCGAACAACGCAGGCTTCGCGGCGCTGCTCGACGGCGTGGACGAGCTGGTGATCCTGCCCGTCCGCAACGTTCCCAAGGCACTGCGCATGGTGCGCGAGCGAGATTGCGACGTGTTCGTCGACTTCGGTGCCTGGCCGCGGCTCGATGCCCTGCTCGCGGCCGGGAGCGGAGCGCGCAGTGCCGTGGGCAGACAGACCAGCGGCCAGCACCGCCATGGCGGCTACGACGTCGTGGTCGCCCATCGGCGTGACCACGAGCTGGACAACTATCGCCGGCTCGTCGCCGAGGTCGGCATCCGTTCGACGAGCGAGCCCTCGATCAACCGGGGCGCCGGGGCCCCGCGGCCGCTCGCCTCGGAGTATGCCGTGCTGCACCTCTGGCCGGGCGGCTCGAACTTCGACGAGCGCTCGTGGGCCCGGACGCGCTGGATCGAGCTGGCTTCCGTCCTGTCCGGGCAGGGCCTCGACATCGTGCTCACCGGCGGGCCCGAGGACGTCGACGCGACCGCCGCCGTCATGGATGCGTGTGTGGCGAGCGGCGTCCGGGCGCGGTCGATCGCCGGGCTCGAACCGGCCGAGACGGTCACCTGGCTTCGCCATGCGGCCGGCGTGGTGAGCGTGAACACCGGGATCATGCATCTGGCCGCTGCGGTGGACGCCCCGGTCGTCGCCTTGAACGGTCCCACGTCGTCGCGGCGCTGGGGGCCTCTCGGCGCCCACGCTCGCTGCGTCGTCTCGCCGGTCGTGCCCGATGGCTACCTCGACCTCGGTTTCGAGCGCGACGAGCGGTACAGCGACTGCATGCAGGCCATCACGGTCGCTTCGGTCCTCGCGGCGTGGGCCGACCTGATGGCCGAGCTCGCAGCTTGACCCGCCGCGACACGGAGCGCTGACCCTCGCCGCCCGATCCGCCGCTTCGCGGCTGCGTGACCCGCTGCTTCGCGGCGGCCTGCAAGAGTGCACACGTGAGCGAGCCCGCTCTTGCCGATCTGTCGCGCCTCCTGGCGGAGGATCGATGTGTGGTCGCGACGGCAACCGGGCGCGCCGACGTGGTCGCAGTGCCCGACGCGGCACGGCCGCTGTTCGTGTCCGCCGTGCATGGGCTCGGCGGGACGCGTCCAATCCTCGTGGCGGTCCCGACGGCCGCAGAGGCCGAACGGCTCGCCGGTGACCTTCTCCAGCTCGTGGGGGCGGGCGAGGTGGAGCTGTTCCCCTCGTGGGAGACGTTGCCCTTCGAGCGCGTGTCGCCCGCGCTCGAGACGATGGGTCGTCGCCTGCGTGTCATGTGGAGGCTGCGGGAGGGCGGTGACCGCATGCCGGCGGTCGTGGTCGCGCCGGTGCGTGCACTCGTGCAACGTCTCGGTCCGCACGTCGAGGACATCGACCCGATCGTCCTGCGGAAAGGCGACCGCATCGACCGTGACGAGCTGCTCGAGCGGCTGATCGCGGACGGCTACCGCCGCGAGTACCAGGTGGAGGCGCGCGGCGAGGTGGCGGTGCGCGGCTCGATCGTCGACGTCTACCCCTCGACGACCGACCATCCCGTGCGCGTCGACCTCTGGGGCGACGAGCTCGACCGTCTGTCGGAGTTCTCGGTGGCGGACCAGCGCACGACGGTCGAGCTCACCGAGGCGCTCGTGTTTCCGGCCCGCGAGCTGCTCCCGACCGAGGGCGTGCGAGCGCGCGCGCTCGACCTCGTCGAGACTGCTCCGTGGGGACGGGAGCAGTGGGAGCGGCTCGCTACCGGGCAGACGTTCGACGGCATGGAGTCGTGGCTCCCTTGGCTGACCCAGGACGAGCACCTCCTGGCCGATCTGCTGCCCCGCGGCGCACGCGTCCTGCTTGTCGAGCCCCGGCGCATGCGCGACCGAGCGCAGGAGCTCCTCGCGGACGAGGCGAGCCTCGCGGAGGTCCTCGCGGGCACCTGGGGAGCCGCCGGCGAGGACTTCCCGAGGCTCTCGCTGCCCTTCGACCGGCTGCTGGCGCACACGAGAGCCGCGGCGACCAACGTGCTCTCCGCGCCCGACACGCCCGACGCGCTGCAGCTCGGCGCCTCGTCGTTCGATCCTGTCGTGGGCGACGTCGAGGCACTCGCTGCACGTGTGCGCGCGCTGCGCGACGCCGGCAACGCCGTCGTCATCGCGGCGGAGGGTGCCGGCTCGGCCGCTCGCCTCGCGGACGTCCTCGCCGGCGTCGGCCTCGATGCCGCGCTGCGCGACGTCCCCGCGCTCCGTCCCGGCACCGTCTCGGTGGTGACCGCGCCGCTGGAGCGCGGCGTCGTGGTCCCGAGCGCCGGGTTGGCGCTGATCGCGGAGGCCGACCTCACGGGCCGTCGCAGGGTGCACCGCCGCCCTCGCGAGGCACGCAAGACGGTCGACTACTACGAGGATCTCAAGGCCGGCGACTACGTCGTCCATCAGGTCCACGGTGTGGGCAGGTACGAGGGCATGGTTGCGCGCTCGATCGGGGGCGTGGAGCGCGACTACCTGCTCATCGCGTACCGAGGCGGCGACAAGCTGTACGTGCCCACCGACCAGGTCGGCACCGTTCGCCGGTACACCGGCGGAGAGTCCCCGTCGCTGTCGCGCATGGGCGGTGCGGACTGGCAGAAGACGCGCAGCAGGGTGCGGTCCGCAGTCCGTGACGTCGCGGCGGAGCTCGTGATCCTGTATCGCAAGCGCATCTCCGAGAGCGGCTTTGCGTTCTCTCCCGACACGCCGTGGCAGCGGGAGATGGAAGAGGCGTTCCCGTACGAGGAGACACCCGATCAGCTCCAGGCGATCGCCGAGGTGAAGGCCGACATGGAGCGGCCGGTCCCGATGGATCGCCTGGTCTGCGGCGACGTCGGGTACGGCAAGACGGAGGTCGCGATGCGCGCGGCGTTCAAGGCCGTGCAGGACGGCAAGCAGGTGGTGGTGCTCGCACCCACGACGCTGCTGGCGAACCAGCACGGCCAGACGTTCGGCGAGCGCTTCTCCGGCTACCCGATCAGCGTCGCAGTGCTGAGCCGGTTCCTCTCCGCGAAGGAGCAGCGCGAGGTCGTCCGCGACGTAAAGAGCGGAGCGATCGACATCGTGATCGGGACCCACCGTCTGTTGTCGGACGACGTGTCACTCCGCGACCTCGGGCTGCTCGTGATCGACGAGGAGCAGCGCTTCGGCGTCAAGCACAAGGAGCGCATCAAGGCGTTGCGCACGAACGTCGACGTGCTCACGCTCACCGCCACGCCGATTCCGCGCACGCTCGAGCTGAGCCTCACGGGCGTCCGGGACCTCTCGCTCGTCCAGACGGCACCCGAGGCGCGACAACCCATCCTGACGTACGTCGGCGAGCTCGACGAGCGCGCTGTGTCCGAAGCGATCCGGCGTGAGCTGCTGCGCGAAGGCCAGGTCTTCTACGTCCACAATCGCGTCCAGGACATCGAGCACATCGCACAGGACGTGCGCGAGCTCGTGCCCGAGGCGCGGGTCGCGATCGCGCACGGTCAGATGGACGAAGGCCTGCTCGAGACGGTCGTGCTCGACTTCGCAGAGCGGGAGTACGACGTGCTGGTCTGCACGACGATCGTCGAGAGTGGTCTCGACATGCCGACGGTCAACACGATGGTCGTGGACCGTGCCGACCTGCTCGGTCTCGCCCAGCTGTACCAGCTGCGTGGCCGGGTCGGCAGGCGTGGCCAGCGCGCGTATGCATACCTCTTGCACCCACGCGACCGCGCCTTGAGCGAGGAGGCGTACGAGCGGCTGAAGGCGATCGGGGAGTTCACCGACCTCGGCTCCGGCTTCAAGCTCGCGATGCGCGATCTCGAGATCCGGGGCGCCGGGAACCTGCTCGGTGGAGCGCAGAGCGGGCACATCGCCGCCGTGGGGTTCGACCTCTACTGCGAGCTCGTCACGGAAGCGGTCGGCGAGCTCAAGGGTGAGACGCCCGAGCAGCCCTTCGAGGTGGTGCTCGACGTGCCGCTGGATGCACACCTGCCGAGGGAGTACGTCCAGCGCGACGACGTCCGTATGGAGGCCTACCGCCGGCTCGCGGCCGTGACCACCCCCGATGACGTCGACGACGTCCGGTCGGAGTGGGAGGACAGGTACGGGCCGCCGCCTCCGCCGGCCGAAGCGCTGCTCGCGGTGGCGAGGCTGCGCGCCGAATGCGTGCGCGCTCGCATCTCGAGCGTCTCCGTGCAGCGTGGCATCGCGCGCCTGGAGGGCTTGGTCCTCAAGGAGAGCGAGAAGGTACGGCTTCGGCGGCTGGCCCCGCGCGCCGTCGCGAAGGACACGGGCGAGATCGCCGTTCCGTTGACGGCTGCTCCCGAGGAGGTGCCGGCAGCGCTCGTCGCGCTGCTCGGCGAGCTCATTCCTGAGTCGGGCCCGCAAGCTGCCGCCCGGTAGGCTCGATCGCTTGTGAGACGCCTCGGAATCCTCGTCGTCGCGCTCGTCGCGTCCCTCGGGCTCGCTGCCTGCAACGGCGGGGGCAACCAGACGGCGGCGACGGTGAACGGCCAGAAGATCAAGACCTCCACGCTCGAGGACGACGTCAAGGCGCTCGTCGGGAACAAGACGATCGCCGCGCAGCTCGACCGGCAGTACGGCGCGACCAGCGGCAGCTCGGGCACCGCGAACTCGGCCGTGACAGCGCTCTGGCTCGGGCGGCTCATGAACGAGGCGCTGGTCCACCAGGAGTTCGAGCACCGGAACCTCCACGTGACCGCCGATCAGGAGGCGCGTGCGAAGCAGGCGATCGGCCAGCAGTTCGGCAACGAGTTCGCGAACCTGCCGAAGTCGTTCCAGGACCGGCAGGTCGCGGCCACGGGCGAGCTGGTCGCACTCAGTGACGACCTGCAGAAGTCGAAGGGCCCCGCCGACCTGCGCAAGCTCTTCGACAGCACCAAGTGCACGAGCGGCATCCTGCTCGCGCACATCCTGGTCAAGACCGAGCCCGAAGCAGCGGCCATCGAAGCGCAGCTCGCGCAGGGCGCCGACTTCGCCACGCTCGCGAAGCAGAAGTCGATCGACACGGGCTCCGGCGCGCAAGGTGGTCTCTTGCTGTGCCGTGGAACGGGCGATTACTCGCAGTTCGTCAAGGAGTTCCGCGACGCGGCCGACAAGCTCCAGGTCGGGCAGACCTCCGCCCCGGTGCACAGCCAGTTCGGGTACCACATCATCCGAGCGATCCCGTGGACGTTCGCGAACGCGCAGCCCCTGCTCACCGCGCAGGCCGCGCAGGCGAACCCGCTCGATGCGTTCGCCGCCACTGCGACAGCCAAGGCGAAGGTCAGTGTCAACCCGAGGTTTGGCACCGCGACGAAGTCGAGCAGCGGGCTCGGGGTGAAGCCGCCTGCGGCGCCGAACCCCAAGCAGAGGCCCGCGACCACGACGACGACGGCACCCAAGGCGCCCGGCCAGCAGGTTCCGGGGGCCCCGGCGACACCCTCGCCGTAGCGATCCGATGGCCAGGACCGGTCGCATCGTCGTCGTCGGCCTCGGTCCGGCGGGTGCCGACCTCGTGCTGCCGGCCGCGCGTACAGCCCTGGGCTCGGCGAGCCGGGCGTACGTGCGCACCGCACGGCATCCGGCGGTCGAGGAGCTGCGTGAGCAGGGCCTGAGCATCCAGAGCTTCGACGACGAGTACGCGCGGGGGACGGACCTCGAGGCCGTGTACCGCAGCATCGTGGAGCAGCTGCTCGGTGCCGCCGCCGAGCACGGCGAGATCGTCTACGGCGTTCCCGGCAGCCCGGTCGTGGCCGAGCGCACCATCGTGCTCCTTCGAGAGGCTGCGGACTCGGGCCGAGTCGAGCTCGAAACCGTGCCGGGCCTGTCGTTCGCCGACCTGGCCTGGGCGCGGCTCGGCGTCGACCCGCTCGACGGCGCGCAGGTCGCGGACGCGCGATCGGTCGCGACGGACGGGACCCCCTCGGGCGGCCCGTTGCTCTTCGCGCAATGCGACTCGGCGCTCGTGCTCTCCGACTTGAAGCTCGCGTTGCTCGAGGAGCTCCCGCCGGCTGCTCCGGTGACGGTCCTGCACCATCTCGGCCTCGCCGACGAGCAGATCGTCGAGGTGGAGCTCGCCGAGCTCGACCGCGTCATCGAGCCCGACCACCTCACGTCGGTGTTCGTCGACACCGGGCAGGCATCGGTGGCGCGTGAGGTCTCCCGGCTCGTCGCGCTCGCCGAGCGGCTGCGTGCTCCCGGAGGCTGCCCGTGGGACGCGGAGCAGTCCCACCATTCGCTGACGCGATACCTGCTCGAAGAGGCGTACGAGACCGTCGAGACCATCGAGGACCTCCCGGCCGGCGCACCGGAGGGCGAGCCCGACCTCGACGCCTACGCGCGCCTCGAGGACGAGCTCGGCGACCTGCTCTACCAGATCGTCTTTCATGCGATCCTCGCCCGGGAGGCCGGCGCGTTCACGATCGCCGACGTGGCGCGCGGTGTGCACGACAAGCTGGTGCGCCGGCATCCACATGTCTTCGGCGACGTGCACGCGCGGACCGTGGACGACGTGATGACGAACTGGGAGCAGATCAAGAAAGAGGAGAAGGGCACCGACTCGATCGTCGAAGGGATCAGCCCGGGTCTTGCGTCGCTGCTCTACGCCAACAAGCTGTACCGCAAGGCAGCATCGATCGGTCTCCAGGCGGGCACCGCCGACGAGGGGATCGATCGCGCCGCCGACGCCTTGTCGCGCCTGCGGGAGGGCGATGGTGATCCGGACGAGACCGGCCGCGTGGCAGTGGGTGATCTCCTGGCGGCGGCGATCGTGATCGCGCGCGCTCGGGGTGTCGACGCCGAGACCGCGCTCCGCAGCTGGATCGAGAGGTTCCGCGACCGCTTCGTGCGCATGGAGACGCTCGCCCGCGACCGCGGCGTCGACCTCGCCCGTGCGGAGCCGGGAGTCGTCGCGGGCCTCTGGGTCGAGGCGACTCTGCCCTCCCAAGGCGCGGCGGAGGGCCGGCGATGACGGCGGTGGCGACCGTCATGGGTGAGCCGATCACCTTCCCGGTCGAGGTTCGTGACGCTCGCTCCTGGTTCGCCTCGTTCCTCGTGCCGTTCGACGCGATGTCGCGTCTGGTCGGTCCGACCGGGCTCGAGCCCGCCACGGGGCTCGGCGGCAGGGCGATGCTCAGCCTCGCGTTCGTGCGGTACATCGACTCGGATCTCGGGCCCTACCACGAGGTGGCCGTCGCGCCGCTCGTGCGCGCGCCGGGGAGCGACACCCCCAAGCCTGCCGGCGCGTACATCCGCCAGCTCCCGGTCAACCAGGCGTTCACCTGCGAGGCGGGCCGCGCGCTCTGGGGGTTCCCCAAGTTCATGGCCGAGATCTCGATCACCGAGGGGCGCCGTGGCGACGAGTGCGTGCTCGAGCACGAGGGTGCGCACGTCATGACGCTCACGGTTGCCCACGGATGTCCGGCGCCGATGCGCGACACCGCGCTCGACGCGTACTCGTGGCTCGACGGCCGGCTGCGGCGGACGAAGTGGTCGCTCGGCGGGCGATGGTCCCGGATGCGGCCCGGCGGAGTGACGATGGCGCTCGGCTCGCATCCGATCGCCGACGAGCTCCGTGCGCTCGAGTTGCCGCGTCGGGCGCTGCTGAGCGGCTGTGTGAGCTCGGTCACGATGAGCTTCGATGCAGCAGAGGACGTCGAAGCAGGCGCGGTCGCATGACCTTCCGGGGCGGGGTCGCCGTGGTGACCGGGGCGGCGAGCGGGATGGGTCAGCTCTTCGCCCGGCGCCTCGCCGCGCAGGGTGCCACCGTGATCGCCGCCGACATCGACGAGCCGGGGCTCGAGACCACCGCCCGCCACGCGCGGAGCGTCGAGTGCGCGCGACTGGACGTCACCGATGCCGGCGCCGTCAAGGAGCTGGTCGCGCGCGTCGAGCGTGATCACGGCGGGATCGATCGCCTCGTGAACGCGGCGGGGATCGCGCGGGTCGGTTTGCTCGCCGAGCAGGACGTCGACGAGATCGAGCTCGTCATGCGCGTGAACTATCTCGGCACGATGCGGCTCGTGAAGGCGGCGCTTCCCGGCATGCTCTCGCGCAACAGCGGCGACATCGTGAACTTCGCGTCGCTCGCCGGGTGGCTCCCGACCCTGCGCCTCGGCGCGTACGACGCGAGCAAGTTCGCCGTGGTGGCGTTCTCGGAGGTCCTGGCCCACGAGCAGGAGGACACTGCGCTCCGCATCTGCTGCGTCTGCCCGCCGGTCGTGGAGACACCCATGGTCGACGGCATGCGGGTGCAGGATCCCGCCTCGCTGGGCGGCCAGCGAGGGATCCAGCCGGGGGTCGTGATCGACGCGATCGAGCGCGGGCTCGATGCGGGCCGGCTCTTCGTGTTCCCGGGCCCGGGCACCGCTGCCCTGCAGCGCGCCCGGCGGCTCGCACCCGGGCCCCTGTGGGGCTTCATCCGGCGGACGGAGCGGACCGGGGCTGAGCGCCGGCAGAGAGCGGTGGATCACACCCGGTGGGAAGCCGGGGATCACCCGGTCTGAGAACCACACACGACTACATTCGTCACATCTACCCCAGGAGCCCCATGCCGTGAGTGCCATCGCAGACGTCCGCGCGCGGGAGATCCTCGACTCGCGGGGCAACCCGACGGTCGAGGTCGACGTCGAGCTCGTCTCGGGCGCCCACGGCCGCGCCGCCGTCCCGAGCGGGGCGAGCACCGGCGCCCACGAGGCCGTCGAGCTGCGCGACGGCGGCTCTCGCTACGGGGGCAAAGGGGTCCAGCGGGCCGTCGACCACGTGAACGGCGAGCTCTTCGAGGCGCTCGCGGGCGTCGAGGGCCTCGATCAGCGCCAGGTCGACACCGTGCTGCTGGAGCTCGACGGAACCGAGCACAAGGGCCGGCTCGGCGCCAACGCCCTGCTCGGCGTCTCGCTCGCCGTTGCCAAAGCGGGTGCCGACGAGGTCGAGCTGCCGCTCTACAGGTACATCGGCGGCACCAACGCGCACATCCTCCCGTTGCCGTGCATGAACGTGCTCAACGGCGGTGCGCATGCCGACAGCAACGTCGACCTGCAGGAGTTCATGGTCGCTCCCGTCGGCGCCGTCTGCTTCACCGAGGCCCTCCGCATGGGCTCGGAGACGTATCACGCGCTCCGCGGGCTCCTCCACGACCGAGGTCTCTCGACCGCTGTCGGCGACGAGGGGGGCTTCGCGCCGGATCTCCCTTCGAACGAAGAGGCGGTCAAGCTCCTCCTGGAGGCGATCGGGCAAGCCGGGTACCGGCCGGGCACCGACATCGCCATCGCGCTCGACCCGGCCTCGACCGAGTTCTACGCGGACGGGAAGTACCGGCTCGCCGGTGAGGGCAGGGAGTTCACCAGCGCCGAGTTCGCCGCGTATCTCGCGGAGCTCTGTGCCGAGTACCCCATCGTCTCGATCGAGGACGGCATGGCCGAGGACGACTGGGACGGGTGGGGCGTGCTCACGAAGGAGCTCGGCGATCGCGTGCAGCTCGTGGGCGACGACATCTTCGTCACGAACCCCACGCGTCTCGCGCGCGGGATCGAGACCGGTGTCGCGAATTCGATCCTGATCAAGGTCAACCAGATCGGCACGCTGAGCGAGACGCTGGACACCGTCGCGCTCGCACACGGTGCCGGCTACACGGCGATGATGTCGCACCGCAGCGGGGAGACCGAGGACACGACGATCGCCGACCTCGCGGTCGCGTGCGGCTGCGGCCAGATCAAGTCCGGCGCCCCGGCGCGCAGTGACCGCGTCGCCAAGTACAACCAGCTGCTGCGCATCGAGGAGGAGCTGGGCGAGTCCGCCGCGTTCCCCGGTCGTCGCGCGCTCGCCCGCGGTGCGCGGGGCTGAGGCCGGCATGGGCAGGGCGAGCACCGAGCGATCGGAGGCCGGCACCGAGCCGGGACGTTTCCACGACCGCGCGGCCCTCGTGCGCCTCGCGTTCGGCACGATCGTCCTGATCGGGGCGCTGTTCGTGTTCGTGTTCCCGACCCGGGCCCTGCTGTCCCAACGGTCGACGATCTCCGCGACCCAGCAGCAGGTCAACCTCCTGCACAAGGAGAATGCGGCGCTCGGCAGGCAGGCGCAGCAGCTCCAGAGCGGCACCGCCGTCGACCGCATCGCCCGGGAGCGTTACGACATGGTCCGGCCGGGCGAGCAGGCGTGGGTCGTCGTTCCCGCGCCCTCGGCGACGACCACCACGACGACGAAGCCGCCGGCCACCACCGCGCCGGCCACGACCGGCTCGGCTCGTCGGCCGCGGGGCGCCCGGCCGTAGCATTGCCGGGTGCCTGCGGAGATCGACGAAGACTTCGCGCGGGTCTCGGAGCTCCTCGGCCGCGAGCCGCGCTCCTCGTTCGAGATCGTCGTGCGCACTCGCGCGGGCGATCCGGCGGTCATCCGGAACGCCCCCCTGTGCGACGACGGTGAGCCCATGCCGACCCTCTACTGGCTGGTCGACCCCGAGCTCGTGAAGGCGGTCGGACGGCTCGAGGCGGCCGGAGGCGTGCGGAGAGCGGCGAGCGAAGTGCCGGACGAGGCTCTGGCGTCGGCACACCGGCGCTACGCCGCCGAGCGGGACGCGCTCCTGCCACCGGACCATGTGGGAGCAGTTCCCACCGGAGGTGTCGGCGGGACCCGGGCGGGCGTGAAGTGCCTCCATGCGCATCTCGCGTGGTTCCTCGCGGGCGGCGACGATCCGGTCGGCCGTTGGGTGCACGCCCGGCTCGAAGAGCCCCAGCCCTGATGCGTGCCGCGGCGGTCGACATCGGCACGAACTCCACGCGTCTGCTCGTGGGCGAGCTCGATCGCCGCGACGGCCCGCTCCGGACCCTCGATCGCCGCATGACGATCACGCGGCTCGGGGAGGGCGTCGACGAGACGCGGCGTCTCGCCCCGGACGCGATCGAGCGAACGGTCGCGACGCTCCGCGACTACCGGAAGGTGATCGACGCCCTGCAGGGGGTGGAGCGCGTGCGCGCCACGGCCACGAGCGCCGCGCGCGACGCCGGCAACCGCGACGACTTCTTCGGCCCCGCGCTCGACACGCTCGGCGTCGAGCCCGAGCTCCTGACCGGCGACGAAGAGGCGCATCTGTCGTTCCTCGGCGCGACGTCGGAGCTCGACGGCTCGATCCCCGGCCCGTACCTCGTGGTCGACATCGGCGGCGGGTCGACGGAGTTCGTGGTCGGCACCGATGACGTGTCCGGTGCCATCTCCGTCGACATCGGATGCGTCCGACTCACGGAGGCGTGGTTGCGATCCGATCCTCCGACGGCCGAGGAGCTGAGCCAGGCGATGCACGTCGTGCGGGAGTACCTCGCCGACGTCGTGCGCGAGGTGCCGGGGGCGAAGTCCGCGCGGACCGTGGTCGGGCTGGCGGGGACCGTCAGCACGGTTGCCGCCGTCGAGCTCGGCCTCGCCGAGTACGACCGGGACCGCATCCACCATTTCCACCTCACCAAGGCCGCGATCGAGGACGTCTACCGGACCCTTGCCACGGAGTCGGTTGCGCAGCGCCGCCACAACCCCGGCCTCGAGCCGGGCCGGGTCGACGTGATCGTCGGCGGGCTCGTGATCCTGGCCACCACGCTGCGTGTTCTCGGGTACGACGAGGTGCTCGTGTCCGAGGCTGACATCCTCGACGGGTTGGTCCGCAGTCTGGCCTGAAGAACCTCTTATCGTCCTGTCATCAGCAGCCGACATCTCCGCATGGACATCGCGAGGTTCGTGTCCTCGCTGGAGCGCCTCAGCGCCGACGACCTGCGGATGATCGCGTCTGCGATCGACGACCCGCATTGCAACGCCGCCGCTGAGGTCGCCGCTTGGGAGGACCTCATCGCCGTCGACGGCGCGCTGCGCGCGACGGGCCGTGGCAAGGAAGCTGCGCGCGCCGCGCACGAGGCCGTCAAGGCGGTGCGCCATTCGGCGGAGCAGTCCCAGGTGCTGCTCGACGCGACCGCCGTCACACGCGTCGCTCGTGAGGCGGCGGTCGTCGCACGGGCGCTCGTTGCCGGTGAGGACGCGCAGCCGTCGGTGACGCGGGTCTACGACACCTGGCGCCGTGCGGTGCCGGGTCACGCCGCGGCATAGAGGTCCCCCGAGGCGCCGCCCTACGATGCGCGCATGCGCATAGCGGATCCACTCCTGCTCGGCCCCGGTCCCTCCAACCCGTATCCGGAGGCATCGGCGGCGTTTGCCCGGCCGCTGCTCGGTCACCTCGATCCGGACTTCCTCGCCATCCTCGACGAGACGTGCGAGCGGCTCCGGACCGTCTTCCGGACCTCCAACCCGCTGACGCTGCCCGTGTCCGGCACGGGGAGCGCGGGGATGGAGGCGTGCTTCGTGAACCTGGTCGAGCCCGGCGACACCGTGATCGTCGGCGTGAACGGTGTGTTCGGCGAGCGCATGTGCGAGGTGGCGCGTCGGTGCGGTGCCCAGGTCACGAGGGTCGACGCGCCCTGGGGCCGCGCGATCGAGCCCGGGCGGCTGCTGGACGCCCAGCGCGCCGAGCCCCACGCCCGTGTGCTCGCCGTGGTGCACGCCGAGACCTCGACCGGGGTCGAGAACGACATCGCGCCGCTGCGCTCGCTGGCCGAAACGGGCACGCTCCTTATGGTCGACACCGTGACGTCGCTCGGCGGGATCCCGGTCGACGTCGACGGCTGGGGGGTGGACGCGTGCTATTCGGGGACGCAGAAGTGCCTGGGCGTCGCGCCCGGTCTTGCGCCGCTCACGTTCTCGCGCCGCGCGGTCGATCGTCTGTCGTCGCGTGCAGCTCCGCCGCAGTCGTGGTACCTGGACCTCGGCCTCATCGGTGCCTACGTGGGCAGTGACCGCAAGTACCACCACACCGCGCCGACCGCGATGATCGTGTCCCTGCACGCAGGCCTCGGCGCGCTGCTCGATGAGGGTCTCGAGGCGGCGTGGGCACGGCACCGTGCCGCGGGCGAGCAGCTCCAGTCAGCGCTCACCGGGCTCGGCTTCTCCCTGATCGCCGAGGAGGGTCATCGACTGCCGGAGCTGACCGCGGCGATGCTTCCCGACGGCCGGGACGAGGCCGCGCTCCGCAAGGCGCTGCTCTCGACGTACGGCATCGAGGTGGGGGGAGGGCTCGGCGAGTTCGCAGGGAAGGCTTGGCGCATCGGTCTCATGGGCCACAACGCACGCCCTCGCGCCGTCGCCACGTTGCTCGCCGCGGTGCGCGAGCTCCTCGCGTGACCTGCTGCTACGCCGGGTCTCTGAACATGGCGGCGCGGTAGTACTGCAGCTCCGCGATCGACTCCCGGATGTCGTCGAGCGCGCGGTGAGTCTCCTTCTTGTTCGGCCGGCCTTTGTAGATGCCGGGATACCAGCGCCGGCAGAGCTCCTTCAGCGAGCTCACGTCGATGCTCCGGTAGTGCAGGTACTGGTCGACAGCCGGGAGGTAGCGGTCGAGGAAGCGCCGGTCTACGCCGATCGAGTTGCCGCACAGCGGCGCGGTGCCGGGCTCGGGTATGTGCGACGCGAGGTACTCGAGCGCGGTAATCCCCGCCTGGTCGAGCGACACGTTCGAGGCCTCGATCTCGGTGAGCAGCCCGGAGCGCGTGTGCATCTTGCGGACGAAGTCGTCCATGCGATCGAGCTGCTCGGCGCTCGCGTGCACGACGATGTCGATGCCGTCGTCGACCAGAGCGAGCTCGGCGTCGGTGACGACGACGGCGATCTCGACGATCGTGTGCTCGGCCGTGTCGAGCCCGGTCATCTCGAGGTCGATCCAGGCGAGCGAGTCGGCGGCGGTGGAACCGGCTTCGGCGTCGGGCACGCCCGAACCCTAGGCCGCGGCGCGCCGGTAGCCTGGCGCTCCGTGGACGCCATCCAGGGCGCGCGATGAGGTCGCACGACGCTCCCGTGCTCGACGGTCCGCGCGTCCAGCTGCGCGCGTTGCGCGTCGGGGACTTCGACGCGTGGCGCGAGGTGCGCCAGCGAAACCGCGGCTGGCTCGAGCCCTGGGAGCCGCTCGCCGAGCCCGGCGCGGCCGATCCTGCGACGAGTCGGGAGGCGTTCCGCGGCCGCTGCGGCGCGTGGGAGCGGCAACGCCAGTTCGACGCTGCGTACGGATTCGGGCTCTTCGTCTGCGAGGGGAAGCAGTTCGCCGGGGAGGTGAGCCTCGGCAGCGTGCAACGTGGCCCGTTCCAGTCCGCGTACATCGGCTACTGGATCGACGGCGCGGAGGCCGGGAAGAACTACGTCCCGGAGGGTGTCGCGCTCGTCATTCGGTTCGCGTTCGAGCAGCTCGGGCTCCATCGGCTCGAAGCTGCGATCGTCCCGCGCAATCAGCCGAGCCGGAGGGTCGCCGAGAAGCTGGGTCTGCGCGAAGAGGGAATCGCCGTGCAGTTCCTCCAGATCAACGGCGTGTACGAGGACCATCTCCGCTACGCCATCACCCAGGAGGAGTGGGCCGAGCGTCGAGGCGCGATCGAGGAGCAGTTCCTCGCGAGCTGAGCCGGTAGCTCAGATCGAACTGAGCCTGCGGCTCAGCGCGGGCCGAGCGCGACGAACGAGCTGTTGAGCCGGTTCGCGGGGGCCTTGTCGCTGTTCGGCGTCTCGGTCAGGAGCGTGTAGAGACGGTCCTTGACCATGCGCAGGTTGAGCACCCAGTAGTGCGAGCCGCGTTGGTAGATGACGTTCTTGACGGCGAAGTCCCCGAGGATGAGCGGCTTGGTCTGTGACGTGACCTTCGCCTTCGCGTCGGCGACCAGCATGTGCGCGCTGTTGTTGAGCGTGGTGTCGTAGCTCTCGAGCGCCGACTGGGGGACCGGTGTGCGCGAGACAGAGAAGAGGTAACCGGCGCCGGGTCGGCTGTCGACCGTCACGACGGGTCCGTACTGGCTCTGCGTGACCGTGCGGTGGTAGTTGGTCGGGAAGGTCGCCCTGAACTCGTCCCCGACGGACTCGTAGGTCTTGCCGGCGTTCTTGTGTGCGTACTGGTGGACGAGGCTGCCGCCGTTGGGGTTGATGACCCGTGTCCAGAGCCACCATCCGGTCACGCCGACGAGCAGGATGACTGCGAGCCACGAGGCGACGACGATGAGCCATCCGCGACGGTCCGTGCCGACGGGGATGGCTTCGAGGGGCTGGACGGTTTCCGGCTCGATGGTCTGACTCACCGCTTGCTCCGTGGGAAGGCCCGAGCGTAACCGTGCGGCGTGCCGAAGCCGTGCCGCCCGGCGCCGGCGGCTATGCGCGGAACGTGCCCTGACCGAACGACCAGAGCTGGTGCTCGAGCTCCCACAGGAGCGCAGCGTCGAAGTCCGGATGCCAAGGGGCGCGTCGGAGAGAGGCCTTGACGCGTTGGGCCAGCTCCCGCGGTGCCTCGGCTGCTCGAGCGGCCAGCTCGACCGCCCGATCGAGCAGCTCGGCGTCGGGCACGCACTCCCACGCGAGCCCCTTTGCCGCCGCCGTCCGCCCGTCGAGGCGCTCGCCGAAGAGGTTCATCGCGGCAGCCGTCTGCGCGCCGGCCGCACGGTCGAGGAGCCAGGTGTGGCCGCCGCCCGGATGGATGCCGAGGCGCAGGAACCTCGCGTCGAAGCGCGCCGACTCGCCGGCGACCCGCAGATCGCACGCGAGCGCGAGGTTGCATCCGGCGCCGACCGCCGCACCGTTGACGGCCGCGACCGTGGGGAGCGTGCAGTCGAGCACGCGCAGGAACCCCGCGTAGATGCCGCGGACCTCGCCGGGCTCACGCTCTCCGCTGCCGAGCGCCCGGAGGCTGCCCACGTCCGCACCGGAGCAGAAGGCAGGCGGCGCTCCGGTGACGACCAGCGCGCCGATCGACTCGTCGGCCTCCGCGGCCTCGACGCCGTCGACGATCTCCCGGACCAGCGCTGCGGTCAGCGCATTGCGCCGCTCGGGCTCGTCGAGGGTCAGGACGAGGACGCGGCCGCGCTGTTCGGTGTGCAGGGGCATGGTCGCGCTACGGGCCTGCCGGACGACGGACTGCGGGAGAGTGCCGGAAGAAGTTCTCCACGTCGTGCTCGTATCGGTACTTGGGGTTCTTGTCGCCGACCGCGCTCTCGAGCCGCAGGCTCCGGGCGAACGCGTTGACGGTTCCGGCGGTGCTGTATTGATAGCGGAACCCCGCCCGCTTGAACGGTGTGTTGTCGACGGCGCGCCCGTAGCGGAGGAGAGCGAGCACCTCGGGCGGCAGGTCGACGATCCGGAGGAAGCGCAGCGGCTCGGCCGCCCAGTTCGTGAGCAGCGGCGGGAGGGCGACGCGGCGCTTGCCGACGATGGCACAGACCTCGCTCCAGGGCAGCGACCCGTCACCCGCGACGTTGTAGATGCCCGGGACGTCCTCCGTCGTGGCGTACACGAGCGCGCCGGTCACGTCCGCCTCGTGCGTGAACTGCAGACGCGGGTCGAACCCGAAGATCTCGGGAGCGACGGGAAGCCGCAAGGCTTTCGAGAGCGGCGTGGAGATCTCGTCGCCGAGCACGTTCGTGAAGCGCAGCTTCGTCACGCTCACGTGGGGATTGTCGATCGCGAAGTCGCGGACGAAGTCCGCGGCCGCGAGCAGCGACCGCTCGACACGCGTGCGCGGCGGACGCGTCCGTTGCATCGACTCACGGAAGAAGTACGGGTCCTGGTAGTTCGACCCGTAGACGAGCGTGGAGCTCTTGACGATCACCTTGCGAACCGGGCTGCCGGCGGCGCCCGCGGCCGCGAGCAGGTTCATCGTCCCGATCACGTTGATCTCGTGCAGCGCGCGCCCCGAGAGCGTGGTCGAGTCTGTGATGAGATGCGTGTGGAGCACGGTGTCGACCTGTGTCGCCTGGACGATTCGGTCGAGGATCGAATAGTCCGAGCCGGCACGGACGAACTCGGTCCGCTCGAGCGGGAGCCTCGGCTCACTGGTGTCGAGGCCGACGATCACCTCGACCTCGTCGAGCGCCTCGAGCTGCTGCGCGAGCCGGCTCCCCCAGAAGGTGCCCAGCCCGGTGACGAGCACGCGCACGAGAGCTACCCGAACCAGACGCTGCGCCTGCTGCGCAGCATGTCGTAGAGCGCCTCCTGGATGTGCTCGCGGATGGCCTCGGCTTCGACCATCACGCGCGCCCTCGGATAGCGCTCCTGGTCCGGGGCCACATCGAGATGCACGGGCGGGAGGACCCGGATGCGGAACTTCGCGGGGAAGTACACGAACAGGCCGGCCGGTCCGAGCAGGAGCATGTTGGCCGTGATCGGGAAGTACGGGATGTTGAGCAGCGCGGCGAGCCGCCTGCTCTTGAACACGATCGGCA
The DNA here is from genome assembly GCA_036557185.1 of Acidimicrobiia bacterium. Classification (GTDB taxonomy): domain Bacteria; phylum Actinomycetota; class Acidimicrobiia; order IMCC26256; family JAENVU01; genus DATBHZ01. The sequence continues at coordinate 31,794 of DATBHZ010000036.1, forward strand.
TCGACTCCTCGGCCCCGACGACGGCGATCGGCACGATCGGGACGCCGGCACGCATCGCGATCTCGACGAACCCGCCGCGCCCGAAGCGGTGGAGCTTGTACCGGTCGCGGAACTGCTTGCCCGTGCCCTTCTCACCCTCGGGGAACACCAAGCTGAGCTGCTGGTCGTCGTGGAGGAGCCGGTAGGCGTTGTCGGGGTGGGCCGGCACCCCGCCCGTCCGGGACCAGAGCGTGCCGATGACCGGGACCACGCGGAAGAGGTTCTCGGCCATGCCGTAGACCGGGCGACCGAGCTCCCGCTCGATGCCGTGCATGATCGCTGGCGCATCGGAGGGGATCGCAGCCGCATGGTTGGCGACGAGCAGGGCACCGCCGTTCCGCGGGATGTGCTCGAGGCCTTCCCACTCGACCCGGAACCAGTGCCGGTAGATGGGCTCGTACAGCCGCCGTGCGATCTCGCGCATGTGCTCGCTGCGACCCCAGGCGTCGACGTCGCCCCTGCGGATCAGGGCGTCGTCGTAGGGGTCCTGGTCCGGCTTGGCGACCGGCACGAGCGCAAGGCCCGGCGTCGGGATCGGTTCTGCGTGCTGCGGCCACGCCCCGGGCTCCTTGCCGAGCTCGATCGTGTGCAGCGGTTGCTTCCCGTCACGGGGATCGTCGGGCACGCTCAGAGGAAACCGCGTCTCGCGGCCGACCGCAACTCGCTCGGTTCCGAAGAGCCTCGTCCACCGTGACCACGGAGCGCGACCCCCTTCACTGTCGTACCCCCGTGCGATCCTCCACGGGTGACGCGCGCACGATCCGCACAACCTTCGGGCTCCCCCCGGCGGGGCACGGCGACTGATGGGCCGCCAGTGGGTGCGGCGGTCTTCGCGGCGATCGCCCGCACGCTCGGCGATTGCGCACGGGCGGTCGGGCTCCAGGTTCCCGCCTTCCGGAGCCCGCCCCGCATCCCTGGAGCCGTGCGCACGATCCGGCGCTACCCGGGCGGCGCGGTGATCGCGGTACGGGTCCGCGACCGGCCGCTGGCCGCGGTCGTCGACGACATGGTCGAGGGGGTGCTGGTCGCGAACCGGCTCACGGCGCCCGCCTCGATGCGCTTGCGCCGTGCGCTACGCGATGCGGTGCGCCCTCCGGAGATCGATCTGCGCGTTCCGGACCCGCCTAGCCTGCCGTCCGGAGCCCGGATGGCGGAACGGCAGACGCAGGCGGCTTAAACCCGCCGGTCCCCTCGGGGGCGTACAGGTTCGAATCCTGTTCCGGGCACCGACAACAGCTCACAACCGAGAGGCGCGCACCGCGACATGTGGCCGCGGTGCGCGCCCTCAGGCTGGTCGGAGAGTGCCCAAGCGGTTCTAGACGTTGGTGCACTCCACATCGACGTAGTAGCTCTCGGCGCTGTTTCCCTTCTTCACGTTCACGTTCACGGTCTGCGGCCCGGAGATCCCGGTGGAGACTCCGTCCAGCGTGACCTTCCCGATCGTGCAGCCACTCTGGTTCGCAACCGTGATCTTGTGCGTTCCTGGCTCGACACCTTCGACGTGCGCCTGGTGCTGTACGAGGTGCCCGGAATCGAAGTACGACCACTTGTGGTTGGACGCGCCGAGCGTGTCGGTCCAGGTGATCGCGAGCCCGTCGATCCTCACACCGTTTGAGGCTCGATGGAATGACGTGTCGATCTCGACGGGCGACTTCGACTTGATCTTGAAGTTGTCGGTCTTGCTCTGGTTCGGATCGAAGCCGTGGTCCCCGCCGCAGTCCGGCCCCGTCAGGCTGCAGGTGAAGCTTCCGATTGGCGTCGCCCACACCTTGTATTCACCGCCAGGATTGGGCGTGTCGCTGTACGGAATCAACTGGACGGTGACCGCACCGTCCGCGCCATGGTCGGCGTCGATCCCGGTCGCGTGCTGGCAACCCGTCGCCACCACACCGGTGATGAAACCCTGCACGCCCACCACGAACTCGCGGCATTGCGCCGCGTCTTGTGACAACAGCGTCTTGCCCGACGGATCTGTCACCTGGAACACGTAGGTTCCCGGCGGCAACCCTGCCGCGCCTGCCGGCGCGTGGTCTCCGGGCCCGCCATCGAGATAGACCTGATCCTTGCTCGGATAGATGTTGAAGTTGACGGCGCTCCCATTAGGAAGCGTGGTAAAGATCGCTCCCGTCACCGGCTCCGCCGAGACCGCGCTCACCGGCGCTAGGACTCCCAGCACCATCGCGGCACACGCAAACAACAGCGCGAATCGCTTGCCCATCAGATTCTCCCTCCCATGCCACTCAGGGTGGCCATACCCCGATGGGAAGCTAGAACGGGTCCACGGTCCGGGACAACCGAAACGAACCTGCGTCACCGGCTGTCACCGGAACAGACCGGACGTTCCGGGCAGATTGCGCGTCGGACCCAGCCGGCTCGGCGAACACCCGGTCTTCGACAGGCCCTACGGCGAGGGCAGGATCTCGACCGCGCTCGGGTTCCACCGATCGGTTGTTGGCGCGGTGTCGTTGATGGTCACGACCGACCCGGCTGGCGCGGTCGGCGCGGCCTGCGACTGCGTCCAATACGTGTCGCCGGAGCCGTTATCGAGGAGCTGGTGCACTATCACCTGGCCACTGCCGACGACGCGAGCCGTCGCGCGGTCCCAGTCGTTCCCGACACCGAAGACCCAGGAGCCGGCCGCCGTCGTCGTCAACGCAACGCTTGGCGCTCCCGTGAGGCGGTTTGCGCTCGCCGACGCGCCAACCCCAGACGCTCCTACGAACGCGACAACCGTCAATGACTGACCGAGGGATTTGCCCTTCGACTGCGTCGAGGTCACGGTGACGTTGGACAGTTGGGCGGGGGCGAACGCCTCCCAGATCTCCGACGTGCCGTGACGCGCGTTCGTGCGCTGCACGAGCGTCCAGGTGAGACCTGCGCCGCTCACGGTCACAGCCTGCGATCCCGAGGTCGGTCCGTCGCTCCCGACGAACGCTACGAGCAGCTCATCAGGACCCGTCGTGCTGCACGGCGCCGTGCTGACGGGGCCGCCCTCCGGAGATCGATCTGCGCGTCCCGGGCCCGCCTAGCCTGCCCCCCGGAGCCCGGATGGCGGAACGGCGGACGCAGGCGGCTCAACCCGCCGGTCCCCTCGGGGGCGTACAGGTTCGAATCCTGTTCCGGGCACGGACGCGTCGGCCCACACGTTGTTAGGTTGAGGGCGCAAATGAGGCCACGGGCGGGCGTTGTAGGGGCAGCTCGGGAGCGGGTCGAACGACCGGAGGCGCAGGATGGCCAGCTGCACGCAGTGCGGGACGGAGCTCGCCGACGGCGCGGGATTCTGTGGCGGGTGCGGTGCGGCGGTCACGGCCACGCAGTCCGCGGGAGCCGGTGGAGCCGGTGGAGCCGCTGACGCCGGGGTGCCCGCGGCGAGCCAGCCGGCCGTCGCGGTCGACGCGCAGGCGGAGGCGGCCGAGCAGATCGTGCTGACGATCGGTGACATCGGCGTCAGCAAGCACTGGATCGTCACACCGAACGGCTCAGCCCCGATCGGCGGGTCCACGTGGATCGCCAGGGACATGTCGCGTACCGAATCGAAGATCCCGACGTGGGCGATCGTCCTGGCGATTGTCTTCGCGGTGTTCTGCCTGCTTGGCCTCTTCTTCTTGTTGGTGAAGGAGCAGCAGACCACCGGTTACGTCGAGGTGTCGGTGCAACAAGGCCAGCTGCACCATGTGACCCAGATACCGCTGTCCAACGCCCAACAGGTCGCGCAGGTTCGCCAGCTCGTGTATCAAGCACAGTCGATGGCAGCCGCCGCGCGCTGATCGGTACGCCTGTCGTCGCGGCCAACCGAGACGCCGGCTCGGCGACCATCCCCTCCTCAATGGGTTCTAGGGCGACGGCAGGATCTCGACCGCGCTCAGGTTCCATCGATCGAGCGTCGGCGCGGTGTCGTCGATGGTCACGACCGTCCCGGCTGTCGGGGTCGTCGCGGCCTGCGACTGCGTCCAATACGTGTCGCCGGAGGCATCGAGGAACTGGTGCACCATCACCTGGCCCGTGTCGACGACGCGGGCCGTCGCCCTGTCCCAGTCGTTCCCGACGGCGAAGACCCACGATCCGGCCACCGTCGTCGTCAACGAGATACGCGGCGCTCCCGTGGCGCGGTTCGCGCTCGCCGTTGCGCCGATCCCGGACGCTCCTTCGAACGCGACCACTGTCAATGACTGGCCGAACGTGGTCCCATTCGCCTGCGTCGAGGTCACGGTGACGTTCGACAGTTGGGCGGGTGCCGACGCCTCCCAGATCTCCGAGGAGCCGTGGCGTGCGTTCGTGCGCTGGACGAGCGTCCAGGCGAGACCTGCGCCGCTCACGGTGATGGTCTGCGATCCCTTGGTCGGTCCGTCGCTCCCGACGAACGCGACGAGCAGCTCACCGGGACCTGCGGTGCTGAACGGTGCCGTGCTGATGGGGCCGTTGCCGTCCTTGACGACGGTCTTGTCGATCCCCAGGCTCGAAGGCGGGACCGTCGCGCTGACCGCGAACGAGCGCTGCACAGAGGGAGCCGGGTTGAACGTGGCGTTTCCGGCCTGATCGGCCTGCAAGGTGCACGTCCCGGTAGTGAGCAATGTCACCGAACCGGAGGTCCCCGATGTCGTGCAGACACTCGTCGTCAGC
>DATBHZ010000037.1:0-48223 GCA_036557185.1 Acidimicrobiia bacterium
GCAGTGCACAAAGCTGGCGAAGATCCTCGTAGCGCGCCATGAACGTCGGTAACGTCTCCAGCGGTCGACGCCGACGAATGGAGCCGAGCCCATGTCCCAGGCCCCTCCGCCACCGCCACCGCCACCTCCTCCGCCCCCACCTCCCCCGCCTTCGTCACCACCGCCGCCCGGCGGCGGCTACCCGATGACGGGCGGTGGCTCCGCCCCGTTCAGCGTCGGGGACGCGATCTCTTACGGGTGGCGCGCTTACTGGAAGTTCGTGGGGCCGCTGTTGCTCGTCACGCTCGTCGCCTGGGGTGTCTCGATCGTGTTCAGCGTGATCGGGTCGCTCACGAACAACGCCATCGCCTCGCTGCTCCTCAGCCTCATCGGCTGGATCGTGGGACTCATCATCGCGATGGGTCTCATCCGTTGCGCTCTGGCCGTGGTGGAGGGGCGGACACCCGAGGTCAGCATGCTGTTCCAGACCGAGGGCCTCGGCTCCTACATCATCGCCTCGATCGTCGCGGGGCTGATCATCTTCGTGGGACTGATCCTGTGCATCGTCCCCGGGATCATCGCGGGCATCATTCTCATGTTCTACGGCTTCGCCATCGTGGAGCGTCCCGACACGAAGCCGATGGAAGCGCTCGCACGATCGCGGGATCTGACGCAGGGCCGGCTGGGAGAGCTCTTCCTCTTCGGGCTCGCGCTGCTGGGGATCAACATCATCGGGGCACTGCTCTGCCTCGTCGGGCTGCTCTTCACCTACGGGATCACCGCTGTGGCTGTCGCCTACGCCTACCGAAGCTTGAGCAACCAGTCGATCGCACCTGCGTAAACACGCACTGCGGCGCACAGGTCTCCTAGGCTCCGTCTCCGACAACCTGGGAGGACACCGATGACGCAGGTACCGCCAGAGGATCCGAACGCGCCTCGTGGCGTCGGGCCTCCTCCTTCGCCGGCTGTGCCAGCGCCCCCTCCACCGCCCGCGCCGCCTCCGCCACCCCCGGCCCCTCCGCCCGCGCCGCCTTCCCCGCAGTTTTCCGGCTACCCCGCTCGCCAGACGACCAACGGCCTGGCCGTCGCGTCGCTCGTCCTGGGCATCGTCGGCCCGGTCTTCTGCGTGGCGTGGATCCTCGCGCTTGTGTTCGGCTACGTCGCCCGAGGGCAGATCGATCGCTCCGGCGGGACACAGTCGGGCCGTGGCATGGCAACCGCCGGCATCGTGCTCGGCTGGGTGTGGCTCGGCCTGCTCGTCGTCTACATCGTCATCGCGATCGCGGCGGCCGCCGGGAGCTCCTGATCAGGCGCCGGTGCCGAGCCAGTTGAACGGGGCGATCGGCAGGTTCCGCACGACCCAGAACACCACGATCACCGCAATGCCGACGTAGGTCCATCGCTTCGAGAGCGAGATCTGCGGGAGCTTCGGGCCGCCGAGCGCGGCAACGATCACGACGAACAGCGCCCAGGCGATGAACGGCAGCGCCACGACGGCGACCGCGTTGTAGTCGAGCGCCCTACCCAGATGTCCTGTCAACAGCTCATGCGCGGCCCGCGTGCCGCCGCAGCCAGGGCAGTCGAAGCCGGTCGCAAGCTTGAACGGGCAGATCGTGGGCCCGTGCGTCGGGTCGATCAGCGCCAAGCCGACACAGGCCGCGAGCATGAGCGCGCCCGCGACGACCGGTGCGCCGTGGGGCCGTCGAGCGGTTACGGCCGGTGCGGCGGTCACACGTGCACCGTAGACCGGTGGTCGCTCAGTGCGACTCCCACTCCCGGTTCATCGCTCCTTGCACCTTGAAGACCCAGATGATGCCGCCGACGATCGGCAGGAAGTTCCAGAACCCGGTGAGCCAGCTCATCGGCTTCGTCTTCCCCTCACCCTCGTACATGTTTCCGATCTCGAACGGCAGGAGGAAGATCCCCACGATCCCGATGCAGACGCCGAAGAGGATGCCGAGCAGGCCTCCCACCCCTTCGCCGGTGTGGTCCTTCAGCTCCTGGAAGGACGCGTACCACCAGTAGATGCTGTAGATCCCGAGCGTGACGATGAACAGCAGGATCACCACGAGCGGCGAGCGGACCTTGCCGACGGGACCCATGCTGCGCACCGACCCGGTCTGCACGGGTGGGGGCGTCGAGCTCGGCTCGGGACCGGGCGCGGGGACAGAACCTGGGGTGTCAGTCATGCTCCCATGATCGACTGTCCGACTTGTGACGACAAGTAGCAATCGGGCCTGGAATAGCTAGTTCTTCTAGTTCTCTACCTCTCGCCGCCCTTCGAGCGCCCGGCCCAGGGTGACCTCATCGGCGTATTCCAGGTCACCCCCAACGGGGAGACCACTCGCGATCCGGGTCACGCGGACCTCACTGTCCTGGAGCATCCGGGCTAGGTACATCGCGGTGACCTCCCCGTCGGTGTTCGGGTTGGTCGCGAGGATGACCTCCTTGACGCCTTCGTCACGCACCCGCGCCAGTAGCTCCTTGATGCGGAGTTGGTCGGGCCCCACTCCCTCGATCGGTGAGATGGTGCCCTGGAGCACGTGGTACCGGCCCGCGAACTCGCGGGTGCGCTCGATCGCCACGATGTCGCGCGGCTCCTCGACGACGCAGATCAGCGTGTCGTCGCGCCGCTCGTCGAGGCAGTACTGGCAAAGCTCGCCTTCGGCCATGTTGAAGCAGCGCCGGCACCACGAGATCTTCTCCTTGACCTCGACGATCGACGACGCGAGCCGGCGCGCATCCTCGGGAGCAGCTTTGAGGATGTAGTACGCGATGCGCTGCGCGGACTTGGGTCCGACGCCCGGGAGCCGACCGAGCTCGTCGATCAGACGTTGGACCGGGCCTTCGTAGAGCGACGCCACGTGTGCGCGGCTACCCGAGACCGAACGCGCTGAGGTCGAGACCGCCGGTCACGCCGCCGAGCCGCTGCGACTGCAGCTCCTGAGCCATGCGCAGCCCCTCGGTGACCGCTGCCACGACGAGATCCTCGAGCATCTCGACGTCGTCCGGGTCCACCGCCTCGGGCTTGATCGATATCGATTGGAGCTCGCCGCCACCGGTGACGACCGCCTTCACCATGCCGCCGCCGGCGGTCGCTTCGACCGTCTCGGACGCCAATGCCTGTTGCGCGGCCACCATGTCGGCCTGCATCTTCTGCACCTGGCGCATCATGTTGTTGTTGCCCTGAGGCTTCTGCTTGGCCACGAACACTGCTCCTGACTCGCGGCCTCAGCCGCGCGGCTGCTCCTCGACGACCGTCGCGCCGAGAGCGGACTCGAGACGCGAGATCGAATCGACGTGCGCTCCGGCGGCCGGGGCATCGACCAGCTCGTCGGGATCGACCAGATCGATCGGTTGCTCGTCATCGTAGGCCGGTGGAGGCGGCTCCTCGACGACGGGAGTCGTCCGAGCTGATCGACCGTCGCCAGTCCAGTCGTGCACGGTGAACTTGAAGCGTGGTGGCTTGCCGAGCTCGGTGATGAACGCTTGCCGGATGGAGTCCGCATCCTTCTGGAAACGAGGCTTGACAGTGTCGATCTGGCGCTTGGAGACACCAAAGGTGACCACGCCACCCTCCACGGCCAGCGGCTGAGCCTCCTGCACGACGGTACGGAGCGCCCTCGGCAGCCCCTCGAGGACACGAGCCCAAGCAACGATCACGTCGTCGAGCACGAGCTCCGCGTCGGCGCTCGGGTCGTCGCCCGCGGGCGCCGCGGCGGAGTCCGGAGCTTCGGGTGGGGCCGGTTGCGCACGCTCGGCTTTGAAAGCCCCGAGGGCCGGACGCTTCGCGGACACGGCCGTGTTGTCGTCCGTCGCCGGGGCTGCCGTGGCACCGCCCGAGACCGGCGGGGGGACCTGCAGGTCGGCGAGGCGTTTCTCGAGACGGTCGACCCTGTCGGCGAGCACCTGGAGCGGGCCGCCCGTCTCGCGCCGAGCAAGCCGCACCAACGCGATCTCGAGCACGAGACGCGGGTCGGCGGCGTCGATGCCCCGCATGTCGACGACGGCCTGCCCGAGCGTCTCGAGCGCACGCACGAGCTGCGCGTTGCCGAGCGCCTCACCGACCTCGCCGAGACGGGAGATCTCATCTTCGGTCGCGTCGACAGTGACTCGACCACGTCCCGCGTGGAGCAGGAACGCGTCGCGCAGCGAGCGCAACAGGTCTTCGGCGATGCGGCGCGGGTCGTGGCCCGACTCGAGGAGTGCCCCGACCCCGTTCAGCGCGCCCGCAACGTCCTCGGCACCGATCGCGTCGATGATCGTCATGCGCTCGTCGAACGCGCTCCCGCCGAAGACCGACTCGACGTCTGCGACGCCGATGCGTTCACCCGCGTGCGCCAGGACCTGGTCGAGCAGCGACAGCGTGTCGCGTGCGGAGCCGCCACCGGCCCGCGCGATCAGGGGCAAGGCGTCCTCGTCGTATCCGACGCGCTCGTCGTCGAGCACGGCGGCGACGAGCCCGCTGAGCTGCTCGACCGACAGGAGCGTGAATTCGAAGTGCTGCGTGCGTGACCGGATCGTCGGCAGCACCTTCTCGGGATTGGTCGTCGCGAGCACGAACACGACGTGCGCCGGCGGCTCCTCCAGGGTCTTGAGGAGCGCGTTCGAGGCCGCCGTGCTGAGCATGTGGACCTCGTCGACGATGTAGACCTTGCGCTTCGACGTGGCGCCCAAGCCGAGGCTCACGCGCTCGACGAGGTCGCGGATCGCGTCGACACCGTTGTTCGACGCCGCGTCGAGCTCGACGAGATCGTTGAACGTGCCGCGCGCGATCGCTTCACAGTTGACGCACTGCCCGCACGGCTCACCGTCTGCACCGAGATCGAGGCAGTTCAGAGCCTTCGCAAGGATGCGCGCGGTGGTGGTCTTCCCGTCGCCGCGCGGTCCGGAGAACAAGTACGCGTGGCCGACACGCCCTTCGCGCACCGCGTTCCGCAGCGCGGTCGTGACGTGCTCCTGACCCACCAGCTCACCGAACCGTTGCGGCCGGTACTTGCGATAGAGCGATTGGAACGCCATCGCCTCGACAGTATCCCGGGGCCCCTCGCGACAGGCCGGTCATCCGCCCCGGCCGCAACAAACACCGCGGCATGTGGCGGCTGACGGAGCGCAGCGAAGTCAGCTCGCCGGAGCAGCGAGCGCCCGCGAGGCGGGTATCCCGGCGAGCAGCGAGCGCGACCAGAGAGTAGGACCGTGCACCCGCTGTCGACCCGACGCGTTCGGGGCGTGTGCTCGCCGTCAGCTCAGGCCAGGCAACCCTGCGGCACACGAGAGGGCCCGCTGAGAGCTGCTTCCTTCCGGACCTGACTCGGTTCACGAGATCTCGTTGCGCAGGACCCGACCTTCGACACCACGTGCGAGCCACCTTCCCTTCGGCGGCTCGGGCCTCGAGCGGGAATTCAGCCCCCCATACGTGGATCTGGGGTACAGGGCACCACGAGCTCCCCGCCTAGCACGGTCCGCCGGGAGGGTAACACCGCGCTGTCCCGGTACGATCCTCGCCTTCCGGCGCGCGTACGCGCGCGTCGCGAGGAGGGGTGCGAGAGCGGCCGAATCGGCACGCTTGGAAAGCGTGTGTGGGGAAACTCACCGTGGGTTCGAATCCCACTCCCTCCGCCAGCCGGGATCACAACGTCTTTGCTGCTGAGCACGCGGGGTCGAGCGTTCTGTCGCTCGGCAACCAAGTGAGTTTGTTTCGAACCCTGCCTCCGACACCGCGCTCTGCTGCTCAGGGCCTGCTGACCACCTGATTCATGTGTACGCTCATTCAGTTGGCCCAACCCGAGAGGGGGTGCGCATGGCCAAGTCCAAGACCCTGTCATCCGCTGCGAAGAGCCGGCGGATTGTGCACACGAGGAAGGCTGCATCCGCGCGCACGGCCACGGTGCGCTCCTCGGCGAGCCGAGTGACAGCCAAGGGCCAGGCGCGGCTGAGCCGCTGACAAGTACCGGTGGCGGGACCGCGTGGGCGACCCTCTCTCGCGCGGGACGTCTACCCTCTCGATCAGCTGGTCGCACCGGCTGAAATCGTTCTCGACACGAGCATCGTGCTCGAGGCCCTCTTCCCGAATCAGCCCCATCGCGAACTGTGCATCTCGTTTTTCGAGCGCGCCGCGCAGGCCGGCACAGTGCTCTGGTTCAACGAGTTCCTGGAGCTGGAACTTGCGGAAGCGAGCTTCAGCCTTGCCCTCCGCGAACGATGGGGACCAAGAGGCGCGGGCACGCGGCGCTTCGACGGCCGAGCTCGCTCACGAGCGAGCCGGCTCCTCGCTCAGGTCGATGGCGCGTGGGAGGAGCTTCTATCGGCCAACAACTACGGCCGTACCACGCTCGCTGAGACAGCACATCGCGCTCGTGTGATCACAGCTGAGTACGGCGTCAAGGTTGCCGACGCCGTTCATGCTGCGACGGCCGAACTCGTTGCAGTCAGCGACTTCGCCACGCTCGACTCCGGTTTCGGCAACATCCCATGGCTACGGATCCACACCGACAGAGGTCGCCTCGCAACCTGCCGGCGCTATCGGACGCGACGTTGAGAACTGCGTGCCGCTCGGGCAACGCTTGCCCTGTCCTCCAACGGCAGTTGTGAAGCCCACTCCGTGCTCAAGCAAACGGGACGGCGAAGTCGCAGTCGGGGCCACTCGGCTCGGTACCAGGCCCGGACGCGGGGTAGAGGTAGGTGAGCCGGCAGCCGAGGTCTTCGGGCCTGAGCCGACGATTCGCGGAGTCGACGCCGTTTTCGATTGCCCAGGTGCGCAGCGTTTCGGACAAGAGCTGGAACTCGATGGTGTTGTCTGCGCCGTAGGGGCCGAACGCGACGAAGGCTTCGTGATGGGCGGGTTCGGTCCGCAGCGTCAGATCCGGATAGTGCTCCGCAAGCGCGTGTGCCTCCGCTTCCGGAACCGGCCTGCACCACTCGAGTGGGCCATCGCTGTCGGCGTTGACCTCGCCCCACCAGATGCAGAACATCGCGCCTTCGCGCCCTTCCATCTTCGGCAGCGGGCGCTCGCGGAGCATCGCGATGAACTCCTTGCCGAATGCCCAAACATCTTGCTCGTCGACGTTGCGCTTCAGGCAGAGCAGGCTCCGCTCAGGCATCTCTCGTGTCGCAACCTCGTACATCGCAGACCTCTTTCCGTACAGTCGGTCGACGAGGTAGCTGGCGAGATCGCGTCGTGCGTCGTGTGCCGCTTCGGCCTCGCGCCAGTGCGCGGCGATACGCGCCGCCGCATCGCCAGGATCGCAAACGAGCAGCTCCTTGATCGTCGCGAGTGGCACCTGCAGCTGTCGCAACATCACGACGAGGCGTGCCCTGTCGAGTTGATCGACGTCGTAGTACCGATAGCCGGACGCTTGATCGACGCGCGCAGGCACGAGCACCCCGAGATCGTCGTACAGGCGGAGCGCCTTCAGTGAGAGACGCGACCGTCGGGCGAACTCGCCGATGCTGACCTCTTCCACACCAACTCCCGTGTCGCCGGGGCCGGACACCCGACGAAACGAGTGTGCGGGCTCCCCCAAGGGAAGAGTCAAGCTCATCGGCAGGCTCGGGCGCGGTCCTCGTGCTGCGACCCAGCGCGACCACTCCCTCAGCCGTCAACGCGGGCTCGGAGCCAGAAGCGCTCCGACACGACACGAATGGGACCGCCACCATGCAAGCGGAGGAGAGCTTCCCGATGGCGCTCGACCGAGAAGTCGGAGACGGCCCAAGGCACATTGGTGAGGTACCAGGCGAGCGCGCCAATGTCGGCAAACACCGTCGTCGCGGGACCGACTTCCGACTGTTCGACACGAAGGCCGGCGCGCTCCAGCTGCTCCGCGGCGAGCTCGATGTGGAAGTCCGAGTCGGACGGCGGGTCGAGCCCCAAGAGCTCGTGAAAGTCGCCAGCTCCGGAGCCGGCTTGCTGCGTGATGAACACGCCCGAGTCGCGCAGCACTCTACGAACCTCGAGCGCCACGAACGACTCGTGACGATTCACCACCAGATCGAATGCACCCCGGCGGAAAGCAAGCCGGCCACGCGGCTCATGCAGCGACTGTTCCGCGTTATCCCTAGCGCCCTCGTCATGCACGAGCGCGACACCGAGACCTCTCAGTCGGGCCGCGGCAACCGGAACGTTGGGAGACCAGCTCTCGGTCGCGACCGTCAGACGAGCGTGCTCTCTCATGCTCAGCCATTCGCCTCCACCCGTCCCCATGTCGAGCATGGATCGCGCACGCGCCGCCTCGCCGTCCACGAGCTCTTCGAACCGCCAGGGTGGCGGATCGAGCACGATGCGGTCGCCGAGAGCAGAGAAGTCCCAGCCGCGGAAGGGCGCCTCGAGCGCGTGGTCGACCAGCTCGTCAGCGGACAGCCGCGTCACGCCCGGGCGTCGACCGGCCGTTGGTACACGGAGACGTGCTGCATCGAGCGGCTCGTGAAGGGCTCGCGGTTCCAGCCTCCCCATCGCTCGACGAGCTCCAGGCCCGCGAGGCGAGCCATGAGGTCGATCTCGGCGGGCCAGCAGTAGCGCAGCGCCACCGGCCGCATGGTCATCTCGCCCGCGCGGAACAGGAGCACCTGTGTGCAGACGACCTGACCGACCGGGTCGTGCACCGAGACATGGAGCCGGAGACGCGAGTCGTCGACGCGCTCGGCGCGCACGGTCTGGTTCCCGTCGCGGAAGCGCGCCAGGTCGGGTACGAAGCACTCGAGCAGGAACCGCCCGCCCGGCTCGAGCACCGAGGCGACGTTGCGGAAGCACTCGATCTGACGGTCCTGCGTCAACAGCGCGAAGAACGTGTTGAACACGACGAACACGAGACGGTACGGACCGCCGCCCGGCACCGCCATGTCGGCGATCTCCACCGCGATCCCGTCCCCACCCTGCTTGGTTCGCAGACGCCCCACCATGGCCTCCGACGCGTCGACCCCGCGGATGTCGACCCCTCGTGCGGAAAGAGGCAGAGCGACTCTGCCGGTGCCGATCCCGAGCTCGAGGACCGCACCCCCGCCCGCGAGCTCGGCGAGCAGCGCCACGGGGCCTGCGGGATCCATGAACGCGTGCTCGTCGTCGTACACGTCCGCCCAGGCCTCGCCGTAGGCGTCTGCGCGCTCGCGAACCACCACGTCCGCCAGTGAACCAGCTGCCGGCCCCGTCGCCCGGCGATTTTCGTTCATGGGGCAAACGCCCGACGACCGGGCTCCACCCGGTTCGTATGGTCGAAGCGTCCGGTGCTCAGGAAGAGGGAGCGACAGATGATGAGGGAGTCCGCACACACGATCGCCGAGGCGCCCGCTGCAGCGGTCTTCGCACAGGTCACCGACATCAGCCGGCTTCCCGAGTGGAACCGTGCGATCCCCGAAGTGACCGAGCAGCCGCCGTCACTCGCAGTGGGCGCGGTCTGGAAGGTGCGCATCCACACGATGGGCACCACATGGATCAGCAAATCGACGCTGGTGGAGCTCGACGAGACGAACGGTCGGTTCCGCTACCGCACGGAGCCGGACGACGGCAACCCTTCGTACGCGGATTGGGAATGGCGAGTGACGCCGCTGCCGACCGGCTCGGAGGTGTCCGTCACTGTCGACATCCATCCGCAGACCTTCTGGCGGAAGTACCTGCTTGTACAGATACGCCGCCCGGTGCTGCGCAAGGAGATGCAGACCTCGGTCGAAGCGCTCGCGGGCTCGGTGCGCGTCTGACCGGACCGCGGACGGCTCCCCTAGACGTGGAGCTGGACCCGCATCAGCTGCTCGAAGCGCGCGGTGAGCCTGAGCGCACCGGGGACGCTGAGGTGGTCCTGATCGCGGTACCACCAGAAGTTCCCTTGGTTGGTGCTGCACGTCGCGCGACACATCGTGTCCGCGAAGTCGACGCCTACCGTGCCGCGCGCGGAGCCCACGGCGGACTCCTCGGCCGAGAGCGCCGCATGTCGATATGCGTCGACGGACGCGCGGGTCAAGGACGCGCCGCACGTGGCGGGCGCGAGGTACACGCGTAGCGCGGCGCAATCGGGCTTCCAGTCCGGGAACTGCGGGATCGTCTCGACGAGGACCCCCGGTACGTGAGCGGCCGCGAGCCGTCGAATCACGCGCAGTTCACCCGTGTGCCACAGCGAAGCCTTGGCAGCGATGGACCTCGCGACCTGCCCGTTCACCGGATCCTTGAAAGGCATGGAGCCGTTGTTCATCAGCTCGGGCGTGCTCGATGCCATCACGACCAGCGCGGGGTGGCTGCTCGCGATCACGTCCAAGGATGTCTCGACCGCGCGCAGGCAGGGCTTGTCCCAGTGCTTCTTGTAGACGAGGGTCTCGACGAACGGGCATCCGTGGAAGGTCGAGACCGTCGTGTCGTACCCGAGCTGCTTCGAGGCCCGGATCACGGGCTCCGCGAACTGCCCTGCATTCGAGTCACCGACGAGCACGACCGTCCCCCGCGCGTGCGGCACGGTCCATGTGCAGTCCGGGTTCGGGAACCCGAGCAGCTGACGGCTGATGCAGCCGTGCGTCTCGTCGACGTGGTTGCCCGCCCGAGCGTCGAGGCGTGCGCTCGCCGCCGCGGACTGGATCGGCAGCGGGAAGCGGTTGAGGAACATGCACGCCATGATCGGCACGAGGATGCACACCAGCGCGACTCCGGCTGCACGCAGACCGACGATCTTCGTGTTCAGGCGGATCGGGTTCTCGAAGAGCCGGTACGCGAGCGAGGCGGGCATGTACGACACGACCGCCGCGAGCACGAGCATCGTGTCGTTGCCCGGCCACAGCGCGGCGGCGAACACGATGAGCGGCCAGTGCCAGAGGTACCAGCTGTACGACAAGTCGCCGACCCGCGTCGCCGGCGCGGTGCTCAACGCGCCGCTCACTCCTCGATCGGTCGCGGTTCCGGCGGCGAGCAACAGGCACGTACCGACGACGGGAAGGAGCGCGGCGGTGCCGGGGAACGGCGTCGCGCCTGTGAACGTGAACGCCGCGTAGAGCACGAGCGCGAGCCCGACGACGCCCACGGCGATCGCAAAGGTTCGCGGCATCCGCGCAAGACGTCGAGCGGCAAAGACGAGCAATGCCCCGGCAAGGAACTCCCATGCGCGCGCCGGTGCCATGTAGAACGCGAAGCGGTCGTTGAGGTGCGGTCCGGCGATCCCGTTGCCGTCGACGGCGACCCAGTTGAGAGCGAACGACGCGAGGGCTGCCAGCGCGAGCACACCGAATGTGATGCGCGTCCGGCGAGTCGACATCGGGGCGAGATACCGCGCAAAGGCCCATGCGCACAGCAGGAGGAGCGGGAACACGAGATAGAACTGCTCTTCCACCGAGAGTGACCAGGTGTGGAGGAGCGGGTTCGCTCCGTCGGCAACACCGAAATAGCCCCGTGGTGTCGTATAAAGGAAGATGTTGGCGACGAAGAGCGATGCGGACATGCCGGTGCGCGCCGTGATGTGCTTGGGCGACAGCGGGCTCACGAAGAAGAACGACGTCCCCGCGACGAACACGATCAACAGCGCGAGCGCCGGCAGGATGCGCCGGACGCGGCGCGCGTAGAACGTCGCGAAGCTCATGCGGCCGTTGTCCGACAGATGGCGGAGCAGCATCATCGTGATCACGAAACCCGAGATCACGAAGAAGACGTCGACGCCGACGAAACCGCCCGACACCGGAAGGCCCGCGTGGAACGCGACGACGAGCACCACCGCCAGCGCGCGCAACCCTTGAATGTCCTTGCGCCGACCCGGCGCGACGACGGGCTGCGAGCGGACCGCAGTCGACTCGCGCGCCGTCGCGCCGGCAGCGCGCTCAGTAACCGCAGCCATCCACCGGCCCCCCAGCCGAGGCCGGACAATACCGTCGGTCCCGGGGCGGTGCAAGAGCCGTTACGGGCAAGGGCAGTTACGGGCAAGACCAGTTACGGGCAAGAGGCCTTACCACTCCGTGGAAGCAGCGGTCCGGGCGGCGGAAGGCGTTGCGGCCGAGATCATTGGGGGGCCACGTGACCCAGGAGGAACGCGCCAGGAGCGGTGTCGCCGGCTGGGTCGACGAGAACTTGTTGGGCCCGATCGAGGACTTCCACGACCCGCGTCAAGAGTGGCGCCGGCTGTTCGCCGAGTTGCTGGGCACGTTCTTCCTCGTGCTCGTCGCGGCCGGCGCAACGATGATGGACCACGCCTTTCCGAACACGATCAGCAGGTCGGCAGCCGTGGTCGCCCCGGGCGTGATGGTGATGGCCATCATCCTGTTCATGGGCAAGCTGTCGGGAGCGCATCTCAATCCCGCGGTGAGTCTCGGGTTCGCGCTACGCGGCGACTTCCCCTGGCGGCGAGTCCCCGGGTACGTAATCGCGCAGCTCGCGGGCGCGACCCTCGCTGCGCTGTTCCTCCAAGCCGTCGTCAACGTCTCGGCGGTCTACGGAGCCAACTACCCGGCCGCCGGATACTCGTCGTGGGCAGCGTTGTGGATGGAGCTGATCCTCACGCTCGGTCTCGTCTCCGTGATCCTCGGCACGGCGTCGGGCGCCCAGAACATCGGCCTCTTCGGTGCCTTCGGCGTCGGTGGCTACATAGCGCTCGCCGGGCTGTGGGGGAGCCCGATCTCGGGTGCTTCCATGAACCCGGCTCGCACGTTCGGACCCGACCTCGTCGGCGCCAACTTCACGGCCTACTGGGTGTACGTCGCAGGGCCGATCGCCGGTGCGATCCTGGCCGTTGCCATCGCGTTCGTGCTCCGGGGTCGCGCTGGCGGGCGGGCCGGCTCGACGGCGGCGCAAGGCGAGCTGTACACGGTGGTTGCCAGACCGGAGCAGGACTGACCGTCAGCGCGGCGTGAAGCCTTCAGGGTGCTCGCCCACTGCGGGGATCTTCGCTGGGGCATCGAAGTCGCCCCCGAACACAGCAGGCACCCGCGGCACGACTCCCGCGGACGTCGGGACCTGGAGCCCCCGCGCGAGGAACTGCGGGTGGACCGCCGCGTCCGCCGGGTCGAGGACCGCCGTCGCCGGAGCCCCCTCTACGCCGAACCGCTCGAGCGCAACCGTGGCGTCGAGCTCGCTCACCGCGTCCGCGATCGCCTTGTTCACCTCACTCGCGCGGTCCAATCGCTCCGGAAACGTCATACCGAGGAGATCGTCCAGCTGCAACGCGCGGCAAACCGCGTCCCACAACCGTTGCTCCGCCAGCACGCCGATCGCGATCCAGGCGCCGTCGCGCGTCTCGAACACCCCGTACCCCGGCGACTCGCCACGGCGCTCGGCTCGCCCGGGTTCGTCGTGCACCGTGTGCGCGCGTGGACCCACCCACCATGCGACGACATCCGCCATGGCCACGTCGATCTGCTCGCCCTCTCCGGAGACGAGCTTGCGTGCCCAGGCAGCGCACACGAGCAGCGCACACACCGTGCCGCCTTCCAGGTCCGCGGCCGGGAGTCGCGGGACGCGGGGCGGGCCGTCGACCGATGACCGCTGCGCGACCGCGCCCGCCAGGGCCTGGAAGTTGACGTCGTGCCCCGGCGTGTCGCGCAGCGGCCCGTTCTGACCGAAGCCCGACAGCGAGCAGTAGATGACCGCCGGATTGCGAGCCGCGACGGACTCGTAGTCGATGCCCAGCCGCTGCGCGACGCCCGGCCGCCAGCCTTCGCACACGACGTCGGCCTCGGCCGCCAATTCGAGCGCCTGCGCGAGGCCGGGCTCACTGCGAAGATCCAGCACGATGCTGCGCTTGCCACGCGCAACCGACGCGAAGATCTCCGGGTACGAGCGCATCGGGTCGCCCCCGGGCGGCTCGACCTTGAGCACCTCGGCACCCAGGTCTGCGAGGATCTGCGTCGCGTGCGGCATCGGCCGCCACGCGGAAAGATCGAGCACCCGCATGCCGTCGAGGAACCCAACCATGTGCCCGGTCTTAGACCACGCCTTCGCGCAGGCGCAATCAGAGGGTCCGCGCGGGCGTCACTCTCCGGGGACGAGGTAGTCCTGCAGCGAGGCGACGGTGAAGCCCTGTGCACGGCACGCGGCGAGCACCACCGTCAGGTTTTCGTAGAGGTCCTTGCGCCAGTGCAGGAGGAGGATGTCGCCAGGCTGCAAGCGGTGACCCTCCTGCATGTCGAGACGTCCGTCGTTCGTCGACCCTTTCCAGACCACCAGCGCGCGAAACCCGCACGAGGCCGCCATGGCGCGCACGCTCGAGTTGTAGTCGCCGTACGGAGGCCGGAAGAGCTGCGGTCTCCGGCCGAAGAGCTGTTGCAAGGTGTCGAGCGGCCCGCACACCTCCTTGTGCAGCCGCTCCTGATCGACGTTGCGCAAGTCCGGATGCGTGATCGTGTGGGCTTCGATCACGCCACCGATCGCCTGGAGCTCCCTCCAATAGGCGGCCCCTTCCTCCGCCTCGGCCTCGACCAGGAACGCCGTCACCGGGATGTGCGCCTGCTTGATGAGCGTCAAC
Organism: Acidimicrobiia bacterium; assembly: GCA_036557185.1. GTDB lineage: Bacteria > Actinomycetota > Acidimicrobiia > IMCC26256 > JAENVU01 > DATBHZ01. The sequence goes on from DATBHZ010000037.1 coordinate 14,394, forward strand.
ACGTCGGGATCGCGGACATCGCCGTCGTCGATCCCGAGGAAGATGACGCGATTCGTGGTGGGGATGCGCCCGTACACAGGTGCTTCCGAGCCACCCGTGTACGCGACCGGTGTCGGGGGAGGTGCAGGCGGGAGCGCGGGGAACAGCGTCGTGGTCGACGTGGAGGATGCCATGGGCTCGGCGGCCCGCTTGCCGTGCTTCGTGGAGCTCTGCGAGCTTCCGCCGCTCGAGGCTCCGGCCAACAAGACGATGACGAGCACGACCACACCCAGGAGCAGGCCCGTCGCGGCGATCGCGACGCGCAGCCCGCGGCGAGCGCTCGGGTGCCGGCGCTCAGCGCGCGGGTGGGACATGCGTTGCCTACGCTACCGACCCTGTCGCCGCCGGGCCCTGCACAGCGCGCAGAAGCATCTTTCAGGAGAAATGAGACACCCTGTGGACGGAGCCGCCCTCGACGGGCTCATGGCAATCGCGCTCCGGGAGGCCGCCCTCGCCGCGGCTCATGCCGACGTGCCGATCGGGGCCGTGGTCGGGGGGCCGGACGGGAAGGTCCTGGCGCAGCGGCACAACGAACGAGAGGTCGCGCGCGACCCCACGGCGCACGCGGAGATCCTGGCGCTGCGTGACGCCGCGCAGGCGCTGGGCAGCTGGCGTCTCGAAGGGTGCGCGCTCGTCGTGACGCTCGAACCGTGCCCGATGTGTGCCGGTGCCGCGATCAACGCGCGCATCGCCACGATCGCGTTCGGTGCGTCGGACCCGAAGGCCGGCGCAACGGGCAGTCTGTACAACCTCGCGGTCGATCCGAGACTGAACCACGAGTGCATCGTGATCGACGGGATTCGTGCCGACGAGTCCGCACGGCTGCTGCAGGAGTTCTTCGCCGAACGCAGGGGCTGACGGCACCGCCGTCGTACACTGTCCGGCTCGGCGGCCCCCTCGGGGGTGCAGCCCCGGAGGGATGCGAGAGCGGCCGAATCGGATGGTCTCGAAAACCATTGTGGCGCAAGCCACCGTGGGTTCAAATCCCACTCCCTCCGCTCAGCTTCGCGACAAGACCCATTGCGCCGCGTGTCACTCGGTGAAGCGCGACACCCAACGCGACAGCGGGTCGAGCGCGTAGTACACGGCGAGCGCGCCGTGTACGGCGAGGCATGCGTACGCGTTGACCAGTCCGATGACGATCGTCCCGGCATAGATCGCGGTGCCCATCGTGAACAGCACCGTGGCTGTGCGACGCTGCTCCTCCGGGAAGGCCTCGCCGAGCAGCCTGCGCTGGTTCGACCCGTAGAGCCACAGCGCAGCCCACGCAATCGCGTTCAGCGTGATCACGAGGCTGTAGAACACCGCGGCGACGCGCTCTCCTGCACCGCGCTGCAACGCCTCGCCGAAGATGCCCGTCGGATACGGCACGAACACGATCGTCGCGAGGAGCGCGAGGTTCAGGTACACGAGGTTGCGGTCGACGTGCTCGAAGTGACCGAAGATCGTGTGATGGTTGAGCCACATGATCCCGATGACAGCGAAGCTCACGACGTAGGCCGCGTAGGCGGGCCATTGGTCGGTCAGCGCACGGCCGAGGTGATGGAAATCGCCGGGTGTGGGAATCGTGAGCACCAACAAGGTGATCGCGATGGCGAACACGCCGTCGCTGAACGTCTCGAGGCGCGCCTTGCCCACGGTCGCAGCGTAACGAGACGACACCTGGCTCAGCGCGTGCAGCCCACCTGGAGGTACGCGACCGACTGCGAGCCCATCGGGACAGTCACGCTCTGGTCCCGCCCGACGGCAATCTCGTGCGCGGCGAGTGTCGTCGACGTTCCGTTCAACACCGACAGCGTCGCGTGCGGTGAGAAGGGGCGACCCGCGCAGGGAATGAGCTTCCCGCGCAGCGATACACGAACGTTACGCGCCGGGCTCCCGGTCGCGATGAAGTTGGCGAGCAGGACCTTGACGCATCCGTCGCGGTGATCACGGCTCGCCCTTGCCCACAGACCCGTCGCCGCATCGTCGCCCTGCGTTCCGAGCAGCGAGCCGGTCATGTCACGCCAGGCCCGGAACACCCACCAGGTCGGCTTCGGTGTGCCCGAGGCGCTCACGATGCCCCAGTCCCCTGCGTGAGTGTTGCCCGACACCGCGCGGTAGATGTTCGCTCCGTCGAGCCCCGCCCGCTCCATCTCGACGAGGATGCCGGCGTCGAGCGCCGCCCCTTCCGAGGTGTCGTTGCGAAGGTCGTAGCCACCGGCAGAGACGTTCCACTCGTCGATGATCAGGCGTGGGTGCAGACCGGTGCCCTGCAACGCGCTGTCGAACGTGGCGCGCATCTGCGCGATCTCGCTCGAGTACTGCAGCGGCGTCGTGTCGGGGTTGCGCTTCGCGAGCAACTGGTAGAGCGAATCGGGAAGGTTTCCCTCGGGACCATCGGGACCGAGGAACGGGCTGTTGGCGTACTTGTGCCAGGAGATGAAGTCCAAGGGGAGTCCCGCCTGCGCGACGGCCTGGAGGTACGGCACGAAGGCGTCGGGGTTCGAGTTCGAGAACCCGAACGCGGGACCACCGATCTGGAGCGGGAGCCCTGTCTCACGCTTCACCGTTGCAACCGCTCGGTGCGTCCGCAACGCCATGTCGATGAACTCCTGCTGCGTGTCCCCCCAGAAGATGAAGATGTCCGGCTCGTTCCACACCTCGAACTGATAGGCGGGCTCCGGCGCGGTGGCGAGGGTCCGCACGACCTGCGTCACGAGCGATTCCCACGTGTCCAGGTCCGACGGTCCGAACCGAGTGGGATCACCCGTCCCGGCGCGCGCCTGACCGAGCCAGCGCGGCATGTACGACAGGATGACGAGCGGCTCCGCGCCGATCGCTCGGACCTTCGCCACCTTCGCCAAGAGGTTCGTGAGGTCGAGCTGTCCCGGAGCAGGGCTCGCGTCCTGGAGGCTCGCGTCGATGCGCACCGTCGGCGGATGGATCGGGGCGAGCGCGCTCAGGTCGCTGCCCGTGTTCCAGACGAGCCCGAGCAGACCGTCGTTCACGGGGCGCGAGTCGTGCGTGAGGTCGACGCTCACCTGATCGGTCACCGGAAGGGGAGACGGCGGCAGCGGATCGGCGACCGATCCGAACGAGGTGCAGCCGCGGGCTCCATCGGGCGCAGGCCCGTGTGCATGTCTGAGCGGATATCCGGTGCACGCAGCCAGAACGAGGGCCGCGAAGGCGACCAACAACGTGCGCGTTCTCACTCCCACCCCCGTTGCCCTGCGTCGCGCTACTGCGTCTGGAGACCGAGGTTCTCGTAGATCTGGCGCGTCGCCGTCGAGCGGTTCAACGTATAGAAGTGCAAGCCCGGCGCGCCACCGTCGATCAGCTCGCGGCACAGACGGGTTGCCTCTTCGACGCCTGTACGGAACACCGCGTCGGGGTCGTCGGCGACCGCTTCGAGCTTGCGTGCGAGCCACGCCGGGAACTCGGAGCCCTGCAGCTCGGACATGCGCTTGATGCTGCTGATGCTGGTCGCCGGCATGATCCCCGCAATCACGGGCTTGTCGACCCCGTGCTGGTGGAGGCCCTCGACGAGATCGAAGTAGTGCGCGGAGTCGAAGAAGAACTGCGTGATCGCGAAATCGGCACGTGCGAGCTTCGCCGCCGTGTGCGCGCGATCGGTCTCCCGGCTCGCCGAACGCGGATGGGGCTCGGGATGGGCAGCCACACCGATCGAGAAGTCGCCGATCGAGCGGACGAGGTCGACGAGCTCGACCGCGTACCGGAGCTCGCCCGGCGGGAGCTCGACGTCCTTCGGCGGGTCACCGCCCAGCGCCAGGATGTTCTCGATCCCCGCGTCGCGGTACCGCGAGACCACGCCCTCGAGCTCCGCACGCGTGTGACCCACGCACGTGAGGTGCGCCATCGGCGTGATCGTCGTCTCGCGCAGGAGGCCGGTGACGATCTCGTGCGTCTTGTCGCGCGTCGAACCGCCGGCTCCGTACGTGACCGACACATACGAGGGGGCGAGCGGCTCGAGCTCGGCGAGCGCCGTGGCGAGCGCGCGCTCTGCCGCCTCGGTACGGGGCGGGAAGAACTCGAACGAGTAGGTGGTGCCCCGAGCGAGGACGTCAGAGATCTTCATGGATCCGAAAGCGTAGGCCGAGGCCCGCTGGGAGCTGCCGGGCAAAAGCGCGCCGTCGATGCCAGACTCCGCAAATGGCACCCGACAGACATCCCACACCGACGGGCGACGAGCTGCGCGCGCTCGTGAGGCGCCACATCGAGCAAGGGTTCAATCGGGGTGATTGGACCGTCTGCGAGACCACGCTCGCGGACGACTACACGGCGTACTACGGAGCCGAGGGCCGCGCGAACGTCGGGCGCGGTCACTACGTGCAGGTGTGCAAGTTCCTCCGCAAGTCGTTCCCGGACGTCAACATCACGATCGAGGACATCGTCACCGAAGGCGACAAGGTCGTGATGCGCTACACGGAGCGCGGGACCCTGACCGGGCGCACGTTCCTCGGCGTGGAGCCGGCCGGACAGGCGTACGCGAAGCCGGGCACCACCGTCTACCGCGTCGTGGGCGGGCGGCTCGCCGAGTCGTGGGGTGTGGAGGACACACTCGGTTGGTTCCAGCAGCTCGGTGCGATCGCGCCGCTTCCCGGCACCTGAGCGCTGCGGCGCGACGCGCTACGACGTCGCGATGAGGAGCCCCACCGCCGTACCGAGCGCGGCCAGCGTCACGAGCGCGATGTTGACCCACGCGATGATGTTGCCCGCGACCGCCATGCCCCTGCCGCCGACAAGCCCGCCTGACGAATCGATCCGGTTGAACGCCGCGTGCGCGAGCGCGATCGCGATCACGGCGGCGATGACGGGGCACATCACGAACGACAGGAGCGACAGCACGAGCGCGGCGATCGCCAGGCCGCTCGTCTTCTGCCGAGCGCCGTACGGCGGATACGCCGCGGGATACGGAGACGGAGCGGGCGGCGGAGGCGGAGCCGGGACCGGGACCTCCGGCGACGGCCCACTCGGCGGATCGGCCATGAAGCCACAGTACGCGCATGGGGCCGGCGCAACATTCCTTCGCCCGTCCTGACGGCGGGATGAAAGACTGCTCGGATGCCGCCCGAGAAGCTCCAGTGGAAGCACCTCTACGACGAGGTGGTGACGTCCGGGCTCTGCACGGGCTGTGCGGGCTGCGTCATCGCATGCCCACACGACGTCCTCGACTACGACGACAGCCAGGGCGTGTACAAGCCGATCCAGATCGAGGACTTCGGCGGCCCATCCGACTGCTCGCACGGTGACAAGGGCTGCACCTCCTGCACACGTGCCTGCCCGAGGTTCCGCGCGTGGGAGCCGGACATCGACGAGTTCATGTTCGGGCGCACGCGAGCAGCCGACGAGGTCTCCGGCATCTACAAGGACATCGTGCTGGCACGGGCTACGGATCCTGTGATCCAGGAGATCGGCCAGGACGGCGGCCTCGTGTCGGCGATCCTGCTCTACGCGCTCGAGCAGGACATCATCGACGCGGCGCTCGTCAGCTACCTCGAGGGTGACGGCACCAGCTGGAAGGCCGTACCCGGTGTCGCGCGCACCAAGGAAGACATCATCGCGTCGGCCGGAAGCCGGTACACCTACTCGGCCAACACGATCGCGTACGCCGACGCGATCGAGACGGGCGCCGAGCGCATCGCGCTCGTCGGCATGAGCTGCCAGAGCTCGGTGCCGCCGGTGATGAAGCAGCGTAAAGCAGGGAAGGTCGCGCGCCGCCTGTCGCTCAACATCGGGCTCCTGTGCTCCAAGACGTTCGACGACTCCATCTTCGAGGAGCTCTTCGAGGCCAAGTACGGCCTCAAGAAGTCCGAGATGAAGAAGATGAACATCAAAGGCGTGTTCCAGATCTGGATGAAGAACGGCGACTACCACGAGGTCCCGCTCAAGGAGTGCCACGCCTGGACGCGCGAGGGCTGCAAGATGTGCCCCGACTTCGCAGCCGAGCACGCCGACATCTCGACGGGCGGGATCGGCAAGTACAACGACTGGACGCTCACGATCGTCCGCACGGACACGGGCCGCGAGATCATGGCGGGCCTGCAGGACAAGGGCTGGATCGAAGTGCGACCGGGCGACGACGACCCGGACGCCATCGCGCTCATGCACAAGCTCTCGACGCGCTCGCGCAAGCGGTGGCCCGAGTTCGCCGTCGAAGCTCCGCGGCTCATCGGCGCCTGACCGCGAATGGCGGGCCGCGGGGGTGAGCTGCGCTCCTTCGCGCAGGACGCTCGCCACGTCGTCATCGCCTCGGTGCTCGTTGGCCTCGCAACAGGACTCGTGGTCGCCGGGTGCGACTGGCTGACGGTCAACGTCCTCCTCGACTGGTTGCGAGGCCTCCCCCTCTGGCTCATGGCGATCGGACCCTGCGTAGGGCTCCTGCTCGCCGCGCTCAGCCTGCGCTACCTGTCCAACCGCGCGAGCGCCGGGCTCGCGGACACGTGGCTGCAGCGCTTTCACGATCCGGATCACGACATGAACGTCCGAGAGGCGCCCGGAGGTGTGCTCGCGTCGATCGTCACGATCGGCTTCGGAGGAGCGCTGGGCCTGGAGGGTCTCTCGATGTACGCGGGCGGGGCGATCGGCACCGCGGTCCAACAGCGCTTTCGCCGCCTGTTCCATCCGGTCGATGCGAAGCTCTTGATGACGGCCGGCGCGGCAGCAGGCGTCGCGGCGATCTTCAAGGCACCCGCGACCGGAGCCCTGTTCGCCCTCGAGGTCCCGTACCGGAACGACTTCGCGACCCGCAAGCTGATCCCCGCGCTGGTCGCGGCAGCGAGCGGCTACATCGTGTACGCGGCGTTCTACGGCACGACGCCGCTGTTCCCGGTCCTCGGCCACCCCGGCTTCGACGCCACGACCCTGCTCGGCGCGGTCGCGCTGGGACTCATCGCCGGCATCGGCGCTCGGCTCTTCGCCGCGGGGCTGCGCGAGGCCAAGCGGCTGCGCGACCGCCTGCCGGTGATCCCGCGGATCATCGTGGCGGGTGCTGCGCTCGGCGGGCTGTTCGTGCTCGGACGGCTGCTCACCGGCCGGAGCCTGATGCTCGGGCCCGGCTACGACTGCATCACCTGGGCGCTCGACCCGCACCGCGCGATCCCGGCGGTTCTGGCGTTGCTGGTCCTCCGATGTCTCGCCACGATCATCACGACCGGGGGAGGCGGCGCCGGCGGCCTCTTCATCCCCCTGGTCATCGGAGGCGCGCTGCTGGGCCGAGCGTTCGGTGGCGTCGTCCACGAGCTGAACGACACCCTGTTCCTGGTGCTCGGGATGTCTGCGTTCCTGGGAGCGGGATACCGCGTCCCACTTGCAGGGGTGATGTTCGTCGCGGAGACGACCGGCCGGGCCACGTTCGTGGTGCCCGCGCTCATCGCCGCCGTTGCCGCCGATCTCGTGATGGGCAACGCGTCCGTCACCGCCTACCAGCTCGCGCACCGGCCCTCGACCGGTCCGTGAGCACGCGACGGCAACTCGAGGCGCTCGCCGCGATGTTCTCGCCGGCGTGAAGGTCGTAGCGCTCGTCGGCGATCTCATGGACCGGACTCGGCTCAGCGCGCAGCTTCCCGATACCACCTTCGCGGCGGAGCCGGCGAGCTGCGCCGGCGCGACCGTCGTCATCGTCGACGCCGAACGGCACGGGGGAGCGATCGAGGAGATCCGAGCCGTGGCACCCGACACCACCGTGATCGCCTACGGGCCACACGTCGACGCCGAGGTCCTCGCCGCCGCCCGAGCCGACGGAGCGGCGCTCGCCCTCCCGCGCTCGCGGTTCTTCCGCGACCCGGCCGCCGCGATCCGGGTTGCTCTCGGCGGCGCCGCGTAACCTCGAGGAGCGATGAAGGATCGAACCCCCCGATGACCGCATCGTCTCTCCTCCCACGCCTCGAGCGGGCCGGCGAGAGCTCCGGCACGATCACCTTCGTGACCGGCGCTGCCGACAGCGACGCCTACAACGCCGAGCCCGTGGAGTGGAAGCGCCTGCACGACGAGGCGCGCGGCATGGCTGCTGCGTTCCAAGCGCGGGGCGTCGGTCCGGGCCACTCCGTCTCGCTCCTCGGCCCCACGTCGCACGAGCTCGTCGCGGCGATCCAGGCCACCTGGCTGTCCGGAGCGACCCTCGTCATGCTGCCGCTCCCCATGCGGCTCGGATCGGTGCAGGAGTTCGTCGCGCAGACGCGTGCGCGCGTGCTGGCAGCCGACACCACGTTGCTGGTCGTCGACCCGCAGCTCACCGAGTTCCTGGCACCAGAGGCCGGGGATCCGCCGATCCTGCTGCTCGACGAGCTGGCGGCAGAGGAGGCACGAAGGGGCGGCGATGCGTACGCGCCCGTGGCTCCCGATCCCGAGGCGACGGCGATCCTGCAGTTCACCAGTGGCAGCACCGCAGACCCGAAGGGCGTCGTGCTTCCGCACCGTTGCGTGACCGCCAACCTGGACGCCATCCAGGGAGCGGCTGCGGTGGATCCCGCTCGTGACCGAGCGGTCTCCTGGCTGCCGCTGTACCACGACATGGGTCTCATCGGCCTGCTCACCCTTCCCATGTCGACGGGCCTGGACCTCGTCCTCGCCGGGCCACAGGACTTCCTAGCAGCGCCCTCGCGCTGGGCTCGCTGGATCTCGGACTTCGAGTGCACCGTCACCGGCGGCCCCAACTTCGCGTACGCGCTCGCGGGACGCGCGCTCCGGCGCATGAGCGGTCTGCAGCTCGGCCAGTGGCGGCTCGCGCTCAACGGAGCCGAGCCGATCGACCCCGGAGCCGTCGAGACGTTCCTCGACGCCGGGGCTGCGCACGGGCTCGACGCGCGGTCCGCGTTCTGCGTCTACGGCATGGCCGAGGCGACGCTCGCGATCACGTTCCCGGAGCCGTGGACCGGCATGACGACCGACACGGTCGACCGGCGAGTGCTCGAGACCGACAAGTACGCAACGAGTGTCCCCGGCGATGCGGCACACGCGCGGCGCCTGCCGTTCCTCGGGCGCACGCTCGACGGGCTCGACCTGCGTGTGGTCGACCGGGAGTCGGGCACCACGTTGCGCGACCGGGAGGTCGGCGAGCTGGAGATCCGCGGGGACTCCGTCACACCCGGCTACCACCGCAATGCCAGGGCCACCGACGACGTGTTCCACAGCTCGTGGCTGCGCACCGGCGACCTCGGGTACCTCGTCGACGGGGAGCTCGTGGTGTGCGGGCGCATGAAGGACGTGATCATCGTGGGCGGTCGCAACGTCTTCCCCGAGGACGTCGAGCGGGCCGCGGCCGGCGTCGAGGGGGTGCGCGCCGGCAACGTGATCGCCTTCGGAGCGCCCGGCCGGAGGGGACGAGAGGCCATCGTGGTCGTCGCCGAGACGAGGGCGGACGATGCGGCGCCGCTGCGCGATCAGGTGGCGTCGCGCGTCATCGACGCGATCGGCGTGCCCCCCGAGGCGATCGTGCTGGTGCGGCCCGGTTCGCTGCCCAAGACCTCTTCGGGCAAGCTGCAGCGCTCGCTCTGCCGCACGCACTTCCTCTCGGACGTGCTCGAGCCCGTCTGAGGGCCCGCTGGTCAGACCAGCGGCCAGGGTACGGAGTGGTAGCCCTCGTCGGGAGACGGCAGCACACCCACGCGGAGCAACGCGTTCGCCCGATCGTGGAGCGCCGCGAGCTCGCTGGGCCGCAGCAGCTCCTCGAATCGCTCGCCGAGTGTTCCGTCGAGCTGCGCGAGCACCCGGCACACGTCCTCGACGAGCTGCTGCGGGACGCGCTCGCCCGCGAAGTCCCAGATCACGGTGCGCAGCTTCGGCTCGACGTGGAACGTGAGACCGTGGTCGATGCCCCAGATGTGATCGGTCTGCAGCTCCCGCAGGCAGTGCCCGCCCTTGCGGTCCGCGTTGTTCGCCAGGACGTCGAGCACTGCGAAGCGGCGCAGCGTGTCCGCGTGGTCCTCCAGGAGCGTGAAGTAGTGCTCCTCCGGGTCGTGGTCCACGAAGCGCTGCACCATGCCGACGCCGTACGGGCCGTCGCGCAGGAGCGTGAGCGGCACGATGTCCCAGCCGAGCGCCTCCGAGAGCTCGTAGGTCGCCACCTCGCGCAGACAGAGCGTGTCGTCGGGGAAGTCCCACAACGGGCGCTCGCCACGTTGGGGCTTGTACACGACCGGGACGTCGCTGCCGTCGAGCGAGGCCGTGGCGAGCAGCGTCGCGTTCGAGGACCACGCGAGGCGGCCCATCACCTCGATGGAACCGTGCCGGAGGACCTCCGAGACGGCGCCCGGCTCTAGTTCCACCGCGGGCAGATGTGACCCTCGGGATCCATGGGGAAGTTGCAGAGCTGGCACAACGGACGGCCGCTCGCGACCGCCTGCGCCCCGTTCGCCGCCATCGCACGCACTTGCGCGCGCGTCGCGAAGATGCGCGCAACGAAACCCTCGCTGTCGTCGGGCTCGCTCTCCTCCTCTTCGTCGTCCTGCGCGTGCTCGCGCAGCTCGATGAGGACACGAGCGCTCTCGGGTTCGAAGCCGAGACCGATCATCCGTGCGCGGAAGAGCGGGATCGCCGGCTCCGTCACGTCGGCGGTGTCGCTCTGCAGCGGCTCGAGCGGTTCCTCGGGGTAGTCGTCAGCCAACCGGTCGAGGAACACGACGGCCTCGGCTGCGAGCAGGGCCACCTGCTCCTTCTCCACCAGCACCGTGAGCCGCGCGTCGGCCTTGTCCGCCTGGATGTAGAACGCGCGCTCGCCCGGCTCGCCGATCGCGCCTGCGCCCAGACCGTCGACGTCCTCGAGCTCGATCACGTTGTCCATCACGCCGATTCCTTGATTGGCTCCGCGTTGCCCTCCGCGCCGGTCTCCTCGGCCGTCTCCGCGCGGGGCTCCGGCTTGCCGAGCAGCTCTTCGAGCCGCCCGGTGTCGTTGCAGGCCAGCAGCGTCGCGCCCCACGGGCCGACGTCGAAGATCGTGACCGATGCGGGCGACACCACGATCCGCTGGAAGAGGTCGAGCGCGAGGCCCGTGTAGTAGGCGATCGCGGCCTTGATCGGGTCCGCGTGCGAGACGACGACGATGGTCTCGCCGGGATGCAGGCTCACGAGCGTCTCGAGCGCGGCCACCATCCTCGCCTGCATCTCGGAGATCGACTCGCCACCGGGGAACCGTGCGCGGGAAGGTGCGACCTGCACCGTCTTCCAGAGGTCCGTCTTCGCGAGCTCGGCGATCTGTCCGCCGGTCCACTCCCCGTAGTCGGCTTCGAGGACCCCCGGCAGCTCCCGCACACCGAGCCCGTGAGCATCGGCGATGTGCTCGGCGGTCTGCCGCGTGCGTTCGATCGGGCTCGCGTACACGACTGCGATGTCGAACGCACCGAGGCGCTCGGCGACACCTCGGGCCTGCTCGATCCCGGTATCGGAGAGGTCGATGCCCGGGGTGCGCCCCGACAGCAGCGGCCCTGTCTGTGCAGTCACCGCGTGCCGGACGAGCACGAGCTTCGTCGACTTCGGAGGCTTGGAAGCTGCACCGTCACCGTTCGGGGTTCCGGCGTCCGGAGGGATCACAGACGTCACGGTCGCGATGGTATCGGTCCCTCGGCGCGCATCGACCGGCGCACCGCACGATCGGCGGTCTTCTAGATTCGGCGCGGGTGAGCGACGTTCCCGTCAACCTCAGCGGGCAAGGCCTTCCCGAGACGGTCCTGCCACCGTTACCGGACTCGGTTGCCCGCGCCCTCGCCGCGGCCGCGGCGCTCGACGATGCAGGTGAGCGTCGCGCCGCGATGACGGACGTCGCAGCCTCGGCGCCGCGAACGCTCGAGGCGTGGGCATACCTCGGAGAGCTCGCGCGCGATCCGGTCGAGGCCTACGCGTACTTCCGCGTCGGATATCACCGCGGCCTCGACCAATTGCGCGCCGCCGGATGGCGCGGCAGCGGGTACGTGCGCTGGCGCGCACACTCGAATCAGGGCTTCCTCCGTTCGCTCCACGGGCTCCAGCGCACTGCCGCGGCGATCGGTGAGAGCGACGAAGCCGAGCGTTGCGCGGAATTCCTGGTGCAGCTCGACCCTTCGGGACCGTGGACCGACGGGTAGAGTTCGCCGTTCAACACGGCGAGGGGCACGGAATGAAACGCGCGCTGATCACGGGGATCACGGGCCAGGACGGCCGCTATCTGAGCGAGCTGCTGGCCGGCAAGGGCTACCAGGTCTTCGGGCTGATCCGCGGCCAGGCCAACCCAAAGTCCCAGCTCGTCATCGAGGAGAACCCGTCGATCGAGCTGGTCGACGGCGACCTCCGCGATCTCTCGTCGCTGATCGCCGTGGTTGAGCAGGTGCAGCCCGACGAGGTCTACAACCTCGGCGCCATCTCGTTCGTGCAGCTCTCGTTCCGTCAAGCCGAGTTGACCGCAGAGATCACCGGGCTCGGGGTTCTCCGGATGCTCGAGGCGGTGCGGATCGTCGGCGGCCAGGACAATCCGATCCGCTTCTATCAGGCGTCCTCGTCCGAGATGTTCGGCAAGGTGCGCGAGACGCCCCAGACGGAGAAGACACCCTTCCATCCGCGGTCGCCGTACGGCGTCGCCAAGGTCTTCGGCCACGACATGACCGTCAACTACCGCGAGTCGTACGGCATGCATGCCAGCAGCGGCATCCTGTTCAACCACGAATCGGAACGCCGCGGCCTCGAGTTCGTGACTCGCAAGATCACCAGCTCCTTGGCGCGCATCAAGCTCGGGTTGCAAGAGAGCATCAGCCTCGGCAACCTCGACTCCGCCCGCGACTGGGGGTACGCAGCCGACTACGTCGAAGCCATGTGGATGATGCTCCAGCAGGACGAGCCGGACGACTACGTGATCTCCACGGGCGAGACGCACACGATCCGCGAGTTCCTCGACGTCGCGTTCCGCATCGCCGGATACGACAGCTGGGAGCCGTACGTCACCCACGACACGCGTTTCGACCGGCCCGCGGAGGTCGATCTGCTCCTCGGCGACTCTTCCAAGGCGCACGCGAAGCTCGGTTGGAAGCCCAGGGTGGCTTTCGAGGAGCTCGTCGAGCGGATGTACGAGTCGGATCTCGCGCAGGAGCGTGAGCTCCTCGACGCGAAACGGGGTCTCAGCGAACGCTGAGCAGCCCGTCGAGCGTGCGCTCCGCCTCCTCGACGATCGATCGCACGACGTCACCGGCAGGGACGAGCTCGTCGATCCCGCCCACACCCTGCCCGGCCGGATAGCACTCGCGCTCGGGATCGATCCCGGGCGTGCCCTCGTCGGCGCCGAGGTGCAGCCAGCCGCCCTGGACGGCCTCGATCATCTGATCGGGGAACCGACGGAGCTCCTCGGGGTGCTGGTCGAAGTGCTCGGTCGTCTTGTTCGCGACCGCGCGCAGGGTCTTGCCGGTGAAGGCGCGGCTGATCGTCGTGCCGTCCTCGCGAGTGTGCAAGAGGGCATCCTTGTACCCGGGAGCGGTGTGCGCTTCCGGGGTCGCGATGAACCGCGTGCCGATCCACACGCCGTCGGCCCCCAGCGCGAGCGCCGCCGCGAGCCCGCGGCCGTCGAAGATGCCCCCGGCCGCGACCACCGGCACCCGCTCACCCACCGCATCGACCATCTGGGGAACGAGCGGCATCGTCGCGACGAGGCCGGTGTGGCCGCCCGCCTCGGTTCCCTGCGCCACGACGATGTCGCAACCGGCCTCGACCGCGGCGATCGCATGACGGACCTTCCCGCACATCGACAGCACCAGCACGTTGTGGTCGTGGCAGAGCGCGATGACATCGCGCGGCACACCCAGGCCCGCGGCGAAGACCGTCGCGCCCTCTTCGATCAACAACGCGACGTCGGTCTCGAGCCGCTCCGGGAGCGCCGCGAGCAGGTCGACGCCGAACGGCTTGCTCGTGAGCGCCTTCGCCGCGCGTATCTCGCTCCGCATCTCGTCGGAGCCCATCGCCGCCGCACCGAAGCAGCCGTAGCCTCCCGCCTCGGAAACAGCCGCGACGAGCTGGTGGTACGAGACACCACCCATGCCGGCGAGCATGACCGGGTGCTCGATGCCCAGCGCGTCGGTGAGTCGGGTGCGCATCGCGTCAACATACCGGTACGCCGGGATCCAGGCACTATCGTCGCCTCATGCCTGCGGCCCGACCGCTCGTCGGCGTGATCATGGGGAGCGATTCGGATCTGCCCGTGATGCAGGGCGCGGTCGACGTGCTGGCGGAGTTCGGCGTTCCCTGCGAGGTGCGCGTCGTGTCCGCGCACCGGACGCCCGACGTGATGGTCGAGTACGCGCGGTCCGCCGCGGAACGCGGCCTGAAGGTCATCATCGCCGGGGCCGGCGGCGCGGCTCACCTTCCCGGCATGACAGCGTCGATGACGACGCTGCCAGTGATCGGCGTCCCGGTACCGCTGCAACGCCTCGACGGCCTCGACTCGCTCCTCTCCATCGCACAGATGCCCGCGGGCATCCCGGTGGCGACCGTGGCGATCGGCAACGCGCACAACGCGGGGCTGCTGGCAGTGCGCATCCTTGCGACGACCGACGACCGCCTGCGCGGTGCGATGGCGCGCTTCCAGGCGGGGCTCGCCGAGAAGGTCGCCGACAAGGACGCCCGCGTCCGCAAGCAGACGGAGTGAGCACCGTCGCTCCGTGACACCCGTCATATTACAACAGTAACTGCTTGCTTATTTTCAGGGGCGTGTGTACCGTCGTGGTGTGCAGCCGCTCGCGTACTCCCCGTGTGGAGCGCTCGACTCGGTCGACCACATCGTCGTCGACGGTGCCGGTCAGCCGAGCACCGTGCTGACGCTCTCGCACTGGCCGCATTCGGGAACACCCGCCGAGCTCCGGGCCGACCTGTCGGCCGAGATCGCCTTCCGGTACCTCGACCAGCCCGCGTTCCACGTCGACGCGCAGGCGGTGACCAACAACCACTTCGACCAGGACGGTCTCGTCAGCGTGTACGCGCTGACCGACCCCGACGACGCGCTGCGCCGGCGCGAGCAGCTCGTCGACGTGGCCCGCGCCGGCGACTTCGGCAAGTTCCGCGAGCGCTCGAGCGCGGCGGCCGGGTTCACGATCGCGCAGCTCGGCGCGGAGCTGGACACCGATCCGTATCCCGAGATCCTCGAGCGTCTCGGGGAGATCCTCGATCACCCCGACCGGTACGCGGCCTACTGGGAGTCTGAGGACGCGCACCTCCGCGCGAGTGAGGACGCGATCGCCTCCGGTGCCGTGACGATCGAAGAGCTGCCGGAGGTCGACTTGGCCGTCGTACAGGTCCCCGAGGACCTGCCCGCGCTCACCGCGCACCGCTTCTCGCGCACCACCAGCCAGGTGGTGCACCACATGGCCGTGCACAACGCAACCGACCGGCTGCGCATCCTGTACGTGCAGGGCCGGCGCTACGAGCTCCAATACCTCTACGAGACCTGGATCCAGCTCGCATCGTTCCGTCCGATGCCGCGCGTCGACCTCGCCGGTCTCGTCGAACAGCTCGACGAGCTCGAGTCGTGGGGCGGCAGGTGGTCCTTCAGCGGCGCTGGCGACATCGCACCGACGCTCCAGCTCCGCGATGCGGACGAGAGCTCGATCACCCCCGAGCGATTCCGCTCCCTGCTCGTCGACGCCCTCCGGACGGGAGCGCCCGCGTGGAACCCCTACGGAGGCGGCGACGATGACACGGCCTGACCCCCTCGACGAAGCGCTCGACCTGCTCGCGCCGTACGGCACCGAGTGGCTGAGCGGGCTCTCCAACCACGGGCCGATGGCGGCCGAGGCCCTGCTGCGGATGGGCCGCCCCGACGCGGTCGTGCCGTGGACGGAGCAGTACGTGGGCCGCCTCGAGCCGCTGCCCCTACCTGCCGAGCCCGTGGAGGACGACGCCTGGAGCGCGCGGCTCGGGAGCCCGGACGCGTTCGCCGCGTACTACGCGCGCGCCAGCGCGGAGCTCCGTGACGCCGCGTGGCACGAGGTCGCACGATCGTGGATCCCGCGGCTCGTTCCCGGGATCTGGGGAGCCGCGGCGCACGGCGGCTTGCGGACCGCGCACGCAGTCCGCTCTCTTGCGGTACACGAATCGGCGAAGCGAACCGACGAGCTCGCCCGCGCACTGGCGTATTGGGCATCGGTGTACGAGGAGCTGCCCGGGCAGCCTGTCCTGAAGGGCTCGCGATCCCTCGACGACGCGATGGCGGAGGTCGTCACGCTGGACCTGCCGACGCGCGGCGGCTGGCTCATCACCGAGACGGTCGCCGGCATCGTCGACGTGCCCGACTTCCCGTCGGTCGTCGAGTCACTCGGGCCCACGACGGTCTCCGAGATCACACGCGCGTTCGCCGGCGTGTACCTCGCCAACGCCGATCACGCAGCGATCGCGCTCGTGCACTCCGTGACCGCACCGAACACCCTGCGGATCCTGCTGGACTTCGCTCCGCCGGAGGCACGGGATGCCGCGATCGGCGCGGCGTGGCGCGCGTCGGCAGCGTTGCTCCTCGCGTTCGGCACCAACCCCGCCGAGCCGGACCAGAAGCCGGTGGAGGCTTCCCGGGACGAGCTGATCGACCGCGCCGTCGAGAGTCGCGACGAGCACGCCATCAAGCTGACCGCGGCGTGCCTCGAGGAAGACGGCATCGAGCCGGACCCCCGGTACCTCGCGGCCGCCGCCGACGTCTCGGCTCGCCTGCGCGACTGACTTCCCGCTCTTGCGACTTCGTCGCAGGCCGCTCGGGCCCCGGCTTGGGCGACGCACGGTACGTGCGCCGCACTCCCTCGCCTTCGACTATTCCGTCGAGATCGCGGAGAGCACGTCGAGCTTCGCCGCGCGGCGCGCCGGGAAGTACGCGAACAAGATCGCGAGCAGCGCGGCGATCAGCACGATGACGAAGAGCTGACCGCCGGGCGCGGCGAACTCGCTGACTCCTTGGCTGCTCAACGACTTCACGACCGCCCAGCCGAAGAAGAGGCCGATCACGAGCCCGAGCAACGTCCCCAGCAGAGCCACGATCACCGCCTCCCAGCGGATCGTCGACTTGAGCTGTGGCCTCGACATCCCGACAGCGCGCAATAGCCCGATCTCCCGCGTCCGCTCGACGATCGACAGCGCCAGCGTGTTGGCGATCCCGATCCCGGCGATGAGGATCGCCAGGGCGAGCATCACGTAGATCAGGTTGACGAACGTGTCGATCTGGCTCTCCTGCGACACCTTGTACTGCGCGATGTCCTGCACCTTGGCGCTCGGATAGGCGTCGGCGACGCGCGCGATCGCGCGGCGGCCTTCCTCCGCGCTCACACCAGGCTTGAGGTTCGCGAACACGTTGAAGTCGATCTGGTTCTCGTAGAACCGCTCGAACGCATCGAGCGAGACGAAGTAGTCCCCGAGGCCCTGCTGCGTGCCACGTTCGAAGATCGATCCGACCTGGAGCTTCTCGCGCCCGGTCTGCACCCGCGCGTCGAGCACCGTGCCGACCTTCCAATTGTGGCTGTTCGCGACGTCCTTGGAGATCGCGATCTGGTGCGGACCGAGCTCCCTGATTGGGTGGCCCTTGACCGCGCCGAAGTCGATGAACTTCAGGACGGCCTTGGGGTCAGCAGCGAACAGAAGCTGGCCCGACCCCTTGATCTCGAACTGCGAGGCGCGCAACGCGGTCGTCGCTCCGACCTGGGGGAGCGCCGCGATCTTCTTGCCCAACGCCGGGCTGAAGCCCTGATCCGGGCCGCCGCTCTGACCGGAGACGATGAAATCGGCCCTGAACGATTTGTCGATCGCAGCACCGATCGACTCCCGGGTCGAGGACGCGAGCACCGTGATGAGCGCTACCAGCGCGACGCCGATCATGAGCGCTGCGGCCGTCGACGCGGTGCGCTTCGGGTTGCGGGCGGCGTTGGCGCGAGCGAGGTTCCCGGACACACCTCGGTAGCGGCTCAGCGGCCACCCGATGATCCTGCTGACCGGGCGCGCGATCACCGGACCGAGGAAGGCCACGCCGAGGAACACGAGCACGGCCCCCACGCCTACGAGAGCGATCCCCGCTGAGGCGAACAGACCGGTCAGCAGGAGGGCGACACCGAGGAGGGTGACGAACGACCCGATGACGATACGGATCACGCTGCCGCCCGAGGTGTCGGAAGCGACGGCACGGAGCGCTGCGATCGGAGGCATCCTCGCGGCGCGACGCGCCGGGAACACGGCCGCGACGAGCGTCACGACCGTGCCCACGATCATCGCCACGACGACGGTCCGGCCCCTGATGACGAGCGACGCGGCGGGAAGCTTCACACCGAACCCGGCGAGGAGCGCCTTGAGGCCGAGCGCGAGGACCACACCGACGCCGAGACCGACCGCGGACGCGAGGAGGCCCACGACCAGCGACTCCAGGATCACCGACCCGAGGACCTGACGGCTCGAAGCCCCGATCGCGCGCATCAGCGCGAGCTCACGGCCGCGTTGCGCAACGATGATCGAGAACGTGTTGAAGATGATGAAGGACCCGACGAACAGGGCGACCCCCGCGAAGACCAGCAGGAAGGTGTTGAAGAACGACAGGCCGCGCTCGATCTGGTTCTGCGTCTCCTTGGTCAGCTGCGCTCCCGTGATCACCTGGAATGCGGGGTTCCCCAGCGCGGTACGGACGCGTCGCGCGAGCTGCTCCTGCGATACGCCGGGCTTCGCCGCCACAGTGATGATGTCGAAGCGCCCCTCCTTCTGGTTGAGACGCTGTGCCTCGGCCTGGGTGAAGATCGCGGCGGTTGCGCCCCCCGGGCTGTCGGCCGTGCCGAACTTCGCGATCCCGACGATCTTGTAGGTCGCGCGTGTGACGGGTCCGCTGTTGAACGTCAGGCTGACGCGGTCGCCGATCTTGAAGTTCCCCGTGTTCGCGACACCTGCATCGACCACGATCTGGTTGTTCGCCTCCGGTGGGTGACCACCCGGCTGGAGCCTCCATGGGCTGAGCCGGGGGAACGGGTTCCAGATGAAGCCCAGCGTGGGCGCGCCGCGGCCCGGGTGCCCGATCGACTTGCCGTTCTTGTTCACGAACTGCGCGGAGAACTCCGTGAGCTGTCCGAACGCGACCGGCTTACCTCCCTCCTGATCCACACCGTCGACGTTCCCGATCTTCTCGACGAGGCTGGCGGGAACCGACGGCCGCAGGTCCGCACCCCCGAACGGCTGCTTGATGGCGTTCCGAGACCGCACCGCGACATCCGTGCCCTTGTAGACGGTCGAGAAGAGATCGTCGAACGTCTGCTTGATGGTGTCGGTGAGCACTAGCGAGCCCGCCAGGAACGCGATCCCGATGATCACCGCCAAGCCCGTCAGGAAGAAACGGGCCTTGTGGGCGAAGAGGCCCTTGAACGTGACGCGCAGCATCGGCCTACTCGCCGAAGTGCTTCATGCGATCGAGCACACCGTCGGCGGTGGGGCTGCTCATCTCGTCGACGATCTTCCCGTCCGCGAGGAAGACCACGCGATCCGCGTGACTGGCCGCTGTCGGGTCGTGCGTGACCATGACGATCGTCTGCCCGAGGTGGTCGACCGCGTCGCGCATGAAGCTGAGCACCTCGCCGCTGCTCCGTGAGTCGAGGTTCCCCGTCGGCTCGTCGGCGAAGATCAGGTCCGGCCGCGAGATGAGCGCACGTGCGACGGCGACGCGCTGCTGCTGCCCGCCCGAGAGCTCGCTCGGCCGGTGCTTCAAGCGGTCCGCGAGCCCGACCGTGCCGACGATCTGCTGGAACCAGGCGGGGTCGGGCTTCCTGCCCGCCAGCGCCAGCGGCAGCGTCATGTTCTCCTCGGCGTTGAGCGTCGGGATGAGGTTGAAGGCCTGGAAGACGAAGCCGATCCGGTCGCGGCGGATCAGCGTGAGCTGCTTCTCGCTCGCAGCGCTGATCTCGACGTCGCCGAGGAAGATCTGGCCCGATGTGACGCGATCGAGGCCGGCGAGGCAGTGGAGCAACGTGGACTTCCCCGACCCCGACGGGCCCATGATCGCGGTGAAGCGGCTGGCTTCGAACTCCACCGTGATCGCGTCGAGTGCCCGGACCTCGGCCTCACCCTGACCGTAGATTTTGGAGGCCTCGATGGCGCGAGCGGCGGCCGTCTTCGTGAGGGGTGCGGACGCGGCGGGGGTAGCAGCAGACACGCGGGATGCTCCTCAGTCGGGAAAGCACAGCCTAGATACCTGGAACCCGTTGCCCGCATCCGAGCTCACGTCGCGGGGCCGAAGTCCCCTGTTTCCGATGCCGGCTCCAGATCATGGGGCTCCTGCGGCCGCTCGGCGCCGTGCGTCCGCAGCCACCAGAACCACACCAAGGAGCCCACGAACAGCGCAGCAGCCACCCAGGCGTTCACTCGCAGCGGCCCGATCGTGTGCGCCGGATCGATCCGCATCTCCTCGAACACGAAGCGCGCCACCGTGTAGCCGGCGACGTAGAGGCAGAACAGCTGACCTTTGCGCAACCGGACATGGTGGTCGATCCACAGGAGGACTAACCCGAGCGCGAGGCAGTAGAGCGACTCGTAGAGGAACGTCGGGTGAAAGGTCGCGAACTGCGTGTAGCCCGCCGGTCGGTGGGAGACGTCGATCTCGAGCGCCCACGGCACGCGCGTGGGGCCACCGAAGAGCTCCTGATTGAAGTAGTTGCCCCACCGCCCGATCGCCTGTGCGAAGGCGAGCGCCGGTGCGATGCAGTCGGCGAGGTCGGCGAAATCGAGATGGCGGCGCCTGGCGAGGATCAGCGCGACGGCTGCCCCGCCCAGGACCGCGCCCCAGATCGACAAGCCGCCATCCCAGATCTCCAGCGCGCCGACCAGATGGTGCGTGTAGAGCTGGAAGTCGGTGATGAGGTGGTACACGCGGGCACCGACCACACCGCCGATCACGATCCACACCACCATGTCGGAGAAGTCCCTCGCGCGATGCCCGCGCCGCACCCAGCGGACCTCCGTGACGCGCACGGCGACGAGGACCCCGATCGCCAGCAGGAGCCCGTACATGTGGAACGGGACGGGGCCGAGGTGCAGCACGCCGTCGGAGGGGCTCGGGATGAAGGCGATGACACCGGCGGGCACGGACACGAACTCTACGGCTCGTGCTCCTCAAGTCTCGTGCGGGACACCCGATAACCCGACGTCGCTCGACCCGGCGACGGCCGCTCGACACGACGGTCGTCGCCGCGGTCGCGGCGTCACTTCACGAGACGCGACATCCGCCGGTCGGCGAGCACCTTCCCGTCCGTCTGACAGTGCGGGCAGTACGTGATCTCGTACGCCTCGTACGAGACGCGGCGGAGCGTCTCTCCGCACCGTGGGCACGGGGTGCCGTGCCGATTGTGGATGGCGAAGCGGTCGCCGAGCTTCGGCTCCGAGAGACCGCCGCGCCGTTTCCGCTCGCCCTCGAGCGCGTCCGTGAGCGTGTCCCGGATCGCCGCCACGAGCGCCTCACGCTGCTCGTCGGTGAGCGAGGCCAACGTCGCGTAGGGCGAGACCCGCGCGGCGTGCAGCGCGTCGTCCGCGTAGCCGCGCCCGATCCCGGAGACCGTGCGCTGATCGCGCAAGAGCGTGTGTACTCGGCGCTTGTCGGTGCCCTTTTCGATGAGATCCGCGAACTCCTGGCTGTCCGGCTCCGGTCCGAGGCCCTCCAGGGGGCCCTCGTCACCTTCGGCGAGCACCCACCACGCGACCTTGCGCTCCGTGCCGTGCTCGCGCACCAAGATCGCGCGGTCGTCGTCGAACCGGATCCGAACGGCCGCGCCCTTCGGCCGCGTGCGCTTCGGCGGCGACTCGACGTCCAGGCGGCCGGCCTGCGAGAGGTGGATCAACAGGCGCAACCCGCCGTCGAGCGTGACCACGAGATACTTCGCACGGCGCGTGACCGACTGCACGGTGAGCCCGACAAGCGAATCGTACGAAGGCGTCACCGTCTTCAAGGCGGCGAAACCGAGAGGCTCCACCGACTCGACGCGAGCGCCTCGCAGCCACTCGTCGAGCCGCTCGGCGAGCGCTTGCATCTCCGGAAGCTCTGGCATCAGGCCCCCCGCTCACCGAGCATCCGGTTGCGGATGGTCTCTCGCCGCTTGCGAAGCTCCTCGTACGTCAGCGTGTCCGACCCCTCGGGAGTGATCCCGAACCCCGCTTTGACGGCCGCCATGTCGAGCTCCATCGGAGTCGAGGGATCGAGGCCGAGCTCCTCCAGGATCTGCGGGCCGTACATGCTCTGGAAGTAGACGAACACGTTCGCGAGCTCGCCGAGGATGTCGAGATCCGGGGC
The DNA here is from genome assembly GCA_036557185.1 of Acidimicrobiia bacterium. Lineage (GTDB taxonomy): Bacteria > Actinomycetota > Acidimicrobiia > IMCC26256 > JAENVU01 > DATBHZ01. The sequence continues at coordinate 36,658 of DATBHZ010000037.1, forward strand.
CAGCTGCGCGGTCGCGCCGTCGAGGAACATGAGGTTCTTGACGAACAGCATGAGCTCCTTCGGCGCCCGCGCGCCGTAGCCCAGCAGATTCTTCGTGAGGTCGCGCAGCTCTCCGACGAGCTCGTCTGCCGCCATCAGCGTCGGGTCCTGCACCGGGCGGTCGAGGCCGAGTGCGACGATGACCTCGTCGAGATCCGTCTCCGGCGGGAACGCTCCCAGCGTCTGGAGCGCTTCGAGCTGTCCCTTCACGTCGCCGATGCCGCCGAGCACGAGCAGGCGGAGGAACGCGAGTCGCTTGCGCTCATCGAGACGGCCGACGATGCCGAAGTCGAGCAACGCCGTCCGGCCATCCGGCATGACGAAGAGGTTCCCGCCGTGGAGGTCGCCGTGGAAGATCCCGTGGAGCAACGCTCCCTCGAGGAACGAGATGAGCCCTGTGCGCAGCAGTGCGTTCGTGTCGATCCCGGCCGCGTGCATGCCCTCGACGTCGTCGAACGCGAACCCGTCGAGCCGCTCCATCACCAGCACACGGCGCGTGACGAGCATCGGGTGCGGACGGGGGACCACCGTGCTGTGGATGCCGAGCTTGATGAGCATCGCCGCTACATCGAGCATGTTCTCGGCTTCGAGGCGGAAGTCGAGCTCCTCGACGATCGTCTCGGCGAACAGCTCCACGAGCGCTGGCGGGTTCGCGAGCGCTGCCACGGGGATCCGGCCGATCAGGCGAGGAGCCAGCCACGCCATCGCGTGCAGGTCCTGGCGAACCCGGCGCGCCACGTCCGGGCGCTGGACCTTCACGACGACCTGCTCGCCGGTCCGGAGGGTCGCGGCGTGCACCTGGGCGATCGAGGCGGCGGCCAGCGGGAGCGCGTCGAACGACGAGAACACGGCGTCGAGCGGCTGCCCGAGGTCCTCCTCGACGACGTCACGCACGTCCTCGAACGTCTCGGGGGGCACACGGTCGCGCAGCAGCTTGAACTCGCCGACGAGATCGGGGGGGAACAGGCCCTCACCGCCCGAGATGATCTGGCCGAGCTTGATGTACGTGGAACCGAGCCGCTCGAACGCCACCCGCAAGCGGCGCGACATGCCCGAGCGTGAGCGCTCCGTGCCGCGCTCGCGCACGTACCAGAGCGCGAGCGCGCTGCCGACGCCGAGCACGACGCTCGCGAAACGACGCGCCGGCGGGATTCTCCCGGGGTTCGTCAGCGAGGGAACCGTCTCGTGGGTGCGCCGCCGCAGGCCATCGAGCCCGCGCCGCCAACGCAGGTCCTCCGGCACGACCACCCACGGGGCGTCGTCGCTGAATGCACCAAGAGCAAGGTCCGGAGAACGTGCCACGATCACCTGCACGTTACCGCGGACCCAGATCGGTCCCGTTTCCGGGCGTGCTGACGCACGGACCGATCGGCAAGCTTCGCGTTCAGCCGGTCTGACACCCCTTGCTGACAGACGCCGCGCCCGCTGGGACCGTGCCGGGCGAGCGACATGGAGGCGGGCCCACGAACACGGCCCGCCTCCACGCGTCACGTCAGCTGCAGCCTCCGCCCCAAGGACCCAGACCCTGCGTGGCCAGCAGCTGGCGGGCCATCGCGTCTTGGTCTGCGGGTGACGCGTTCGCCGGGTTCACTCCGACGAGGTCACCGCGTCCCGAGGATCGGGCCGTGTTGTTCCACGTCCCGGGCATGAACTGGTACGCACCAGCGGTACCGGAGCTCGGGTTGATGGCTCCGTAGTCGCCCCGGCTCTCACGATGCCGGATGCAAGCGAGCACCCCTCCTGGCCCGCCCGACCAGGTGGCGCTCCCGTGCGACACGCCCGAACGCTGGCTCCGGGTGTGTGCACTGGCATTTGCCGCAGCGATGGCACTCAGACCCGCAAAGAAGTCCTTCTCACGCTGCTTCGTCGCCGTGACCGCGAACACGAACCGCTCGAACACCAGACGGTGCCGATGCACGCTGGCGAGCTCGATCTTGCGATCCAAGTACCGGTCGACAGATGGAAGTTCATGGGTGGCGGCGGTCGGCCGCGCCTGATGGAGGTGGTCGAGCTTCGCATCCGTGGCCTGTTCCCGAGACTGGCTCGAGCTCGGCGCGGCGACGGCAACCGACATCGCGCCCAACACCACGACGAAGAACCCGACCGCGAGCGCGCCCAGAGTTCTGTTGTTCATCAGTGCTCCTGCTCCCCGTGCGCGTCACTCCAGCCCTTGTTCTTGGTCCCCAACCGCCGCCGGACGCGCACCATCAGCAGCCGATTTACAGGGAAAGAGAAAACCCACAAAAGGTATATATATGGGGCTTTCGGACTACTACCCTAGTGACCTATGGCGGACGGGAGCCAGTGGACTTCTAAGATTTGCCAGCCCTTTTGCCCCGCTATGTCGCGCCGTCCATCCGGGCGCGCGCCGCTCTCATGGGCAGGATCGCGGCCGGGGTGACGTCCTTCACGGCCGTGAAAAAAATCACGCTCCGCGTTCACATTTGACGCGAATTCGGACGATTCTCAGCCGCCCGACAGCACCCCGGCGGGTGTCACCAACAGGCGCGTGAGCGCACGGTCGGCGTGTTCCATACGGAACGAGAGCAGACGCTGTGCATAACCGAGGACGTCGCCGGCGCGGCCGGGGTCGCCGGCGCGGTTCACCAGCTCGTTCGGGTCGTCGCGCAGGTCGTAGAAGATCGGATCCATACCCGCGAAGTGCACGTACTTGCCGGCCTCGTCGCGCAGCACGGCGAGCGTGCACTGGTCCGAGCGGAGCCCCAGGCCGCGTTGCGACAACTCGCCGATCGGGTCGCGGAAATCCCACTCCCAGTGAGCGGCGCCGCGCCAGCTCGGCGGCTCCGCTCCGGACGCGAACCCGAGCAACGAGCTCCCGTCACACTGGAGCGGCGCGTCGAGGCCGAGCCACTCGAGCACCGTCGGCATGAGGTCGACGTTCTCCGTGAACCGGTCGATCACGGAGCCGCGCGTCCCGTCCGCCGCGCTGCGTGGATCGCGCACGATGCACGGGACGTGGAAGCTCTGGTCGAACCATCCCAGCTTCTCGGTCAGCCAGTGATCGCCCAGCTGCTCACCATGATCCGAGGTGAGGACGACGAGCGTGTCGTCCCACGATCCCTGCTCGCGGAGGCCGTCGAAGAGGCGCCCCAGCTGGGCATCGACCTCGCTCATCATGCCGAAATACGTGGCTCGCAGGCGGCGGAGTTCATCGGGGTCGTCGGGTCCGTGCAGGCCCGGGATCCCGACCATCATCCCCAGGAGCGGGTGCTCGGCACCCTCCTCGGCGATCGTGGGGTGGCGGACGGGGTCGGGCACCGACGCGGGGTCGTACATCGTGTTGTAGGGCTCGGGTGCCACGAAGGGCGGATGCGGCCTGATGTACGCGGCATGCACGAACCACGGCTCGTCGTCGCGTGCCTCGACGTGGTCGAGGATGCCGCCCGTGACGAACGCCGCCTCCGTGTCGTCCGCCCCGTAGCGCACGGGAGCACACAGCGCGTCGGACACCGGCTCGTACATCTCGCGGACGTTCTCCGGCACCTCGTAGCCACGCTCGCGCAGCCACGCTCCCCACAACGCAAGGTGCTCCGGCAGGTCCACCACTGCGCGGAAGCCGGGAAGGACGCCCTCGTACGTCCGCAGACGCGCGTCCGAGGCCGCGAGCACGCGGGGATCGGGCGAGGCGTCCGTGTACCCGAAGAGCACGGGGTCGTAGCCGGCGGACCTCGCCTCCAGGGCGATGTTGGTGAAGCGGGCGTCGAGCGGCGTGCCGTTGAGGATCGAGCGGTGGTTCATGAGGTACTGGCCCGTGTGCAGCGACGCGCGGCTCGGCCCACAGGGCGCGGCCTGCGCGTAGTGCCGGCGGAACAGCACCCCTTCGGCGGCCAGCCGGTCGAGCGCGGGGGTGCGAACGACGGGGTGGCCGAGGACGCCGAGGCAATCGCCCCGCCACTGGTCGACCGTGATCAGGAGGACATTGGCGCGCCGGCTGCCCACGAGCCGCACGCTACCGGCGGTGCCGCTCAGGCCACGAGCGAAGCGATCCCGGCGATCAGCATGACCAGCCCGAGGATCGCGAAGGCGACCGACCGGGTGACTGGCGCCTGCACCAGCTCCCCTTCACGCGTGCGGCCGGTGGTCTGGACCCGCGAGCTGCCCTTCGTCTTCGCGTTGCGGGCACCCGTGGTGCGCGGGCCCCGTACCAGGGCGTCGCGGCGACGACGGGAGAGTGCGAGCAGGTTGGCGACGAGCAACGCTCCTCCGATTGCCGCGACCAGCTCGCGCAGCACCTCGTCGTAGAAGCTCACGGGCCGAGGGTATTCGACGTCGCCACGAAAGAGCCTGTCGGGCCGTCGCGCGCCCCGCGGCTCGTCGTGTGCCACGATCCGGCCGTGCGGGTGATCATCGCGAGGTGCTCGGTCACGTACTCGGGCAGGCTCGGAGCGCGGCTGCCGGAGGCCGTGCGTCTCGTGCTCCTGAAGGCCGACGGGTCGATCGCGATCCACGCCGACGCGAAGGCGTACAAGCCCCTCAACTGGATGAACCCGCCGTGCACGGTGCACGTGGACGACGGCAGGATCCTCGCCGAGAGCGCGCAAGGTGAGCTCCTCACCGTCGAGCTGCACGAAGTGGTGAGCGACACGTCCTTCGAGCTGGGGCACGATCCCGGTCTCGAGAAGGACGGCGTGGAGGCGGAGCTGCAGGAGCTCATCGCCGCGCGGGTCGCCGCGCTCCGCGAGGACCTGACGCTGATCCGACGGGAGTACCCCACCGACATCGGCCCGATCGACGTGCTGTGCCGCGACGGAGAGGGGCGCGCCATCGCCGTCGAGATCAAGCGGATCGGCGAGATCGCCGGCGTGGACCAGCTCTTGCGCTACCAGGAACGGCTCGACCGCGACTCGCGCCTGGCGCCGACCCTCGGGATGCTCGTCGCGACGAAGATTAAGCCCCAGGCGCGCGTCTACGCGCAGAGCCGCGGGATCGAGTGCCTCGAGGTCTCGCTCGAAGAGCTACGCGAGCACGAGACGTCCAACCCCAAGCTGTTCTGAGGTCCGGGAGGTCGAGATGCCACACCCGCGCGAGGAGGTCGCCGCCACGGTGGAGCGGTACGTCCGGCTGCGCCGCGAGATCGACGCCGGACAGCACGGCGACGCCCCCTGGACGAAGATCGCCGACTTCTTCACCGACGACGTGGTGTACATCGACCCGGCATGGGGCCGTGTCGAGGGCATCGACGCGCTCAAGGCGTTCCTCGACGAGAGCATGCGCGGGCTCGAGGACTGGAAGTTCCCCGTCGAGTACACGGCGATCGAGGGCGACACCGTGGTGATCAAGTGGACCCAGATCACGCCGGGGACCGGCCCCCGCGGCGAGGAGCTACGCCAATCCGGGTACTCCACCCTCCTCTACGCAGGCAACGGCAAGTTCTCGTACGAGGAGGACCTCCTCAACATGACGCACGTGCTCGAGGACCTCGCCGCGAGCGGCTGGCGGCCGCAGCCGGGCTTCAAGGCACCGCCGGAGCACCCCGATCGCGACTGGTCGCGCCCGGGATAGGCACTCACTCGCGGGCCATGTTGGCGAACTTCACGTAGTGGTCGACGAACGCCAGACGCGCCGATCCGGTAGGCCCGTTGCGGTGCTTCGCCACGATGATCTCCACGACGCCGCGCTGATCGGACTCGGGGTTGTACGCCTCATCCCGGTAGATGAACAGCACGACGTCGGCGTCCTGCTCGATCGAGCCGCTCTCGCGGAGGTCGGCGAGCATCGGGCGCTTGTCCTGCCGGTACTCGAGCTGCCTGTTCAGCTGTGAGAGCGCCATCACCGGGCAGTCCAGCTCGCGCGCCAGGATCTTGAGCCCCCGCGAGAGGTCCGAGACCTCGACCTGGCGGCTCTCGGCCCGTCGCGGGGAGCTCATGAGCTGGAGGTAGTCGACCACCACGAGCCCGAGATCGCCCTGGCGAGCCTTGATGCGCCGCGCCTTGGCGCGCATCTCCATGACGGTGCAATGGGGGTTGTCGTCGATGAAGAGGGGAGCCTCACCCAAGTGGCTGATGGCGGTGTTCAGCCGGCTCCAGTCGGCATCGGTGAGCCGTCCGGTCTGGAGCTTGCGCGCCTCGACGCGCGCCTCGGCGGCGAGCATTCGCTTGGTGAGCTCGACGGAGCCCATCTCCATGGAGAAGAAGATCACCGGGCGACGGCTCGTCATCGCGACGTTGGCAGCGGCCCCGAGCGCCATCGCCGTCTTCCCCTGACCGGGACGTGCCGCGACGATGACCAGGTTCGACGGCTGGAGACCGAGCAGGAGCGCGTCGAGATCCGTGTATCCCGTGGGGACGCCGGTGATCGTGTCGTCCTCGCCGTAGAGCGTCTCGAGCTGGTCGACGGTCGCGGTGACCGAATCGAAGATGCGCACGTACGACTCGGAGATCCGCTTGTCCGCGACGTCGAACACCATCGCCTCGGCGCGGTCGACCGTCTCGGTCACGTCGTCGGGCTGCGAGTACGCGGACTCGGCGATCTCTCCCGACACGGTGATCAGGCGGCGCAGCAACGCGAGCTCACTGACGATCTTGGCGTAGTGGCCGGCGTTCGCCGACGCCGGCGTCGCCGCCTGGATCTGCAGCAGCGTGCCCTTGCCACCGAGCGCGTCGAGCAGGTCGGAGCGCCGCAGCTCCTCGGCGACCGTGACGGGGTCGACCGGCTCGCCCTGCTCGTACAGCGACCAGATGGCCTCGAAGATGTGCGCGTGCGCCGGCTTGTAGAAGTCGCCCGAGTCGACATGCGCCTCGACCGCGGCCGTGATCGCGTCGCGCGAGAGGAGCATCGCCCCGATCAGCGACTCCTCGGCCTCCAGGTTGTGCGGTGGCACGCGGAGCGGCGCCTGACGCCGTCCCCGGTCACCCTCGACGAACTGAACCACTCGACCCCCAGCACCACACTCGAGGCGCATCGTCGCGCCCGCAGCCTGTGAGCAGTAAGAGGAACAACCCCGGTTTCTCTGTGCGTTGGCTGTGGAATTGGCTGTGGATACAGCGTGGGGTCATCCACAGGGCAGCGGACGAGCCGCGTCCCGGAGGCGATTGTGACCGAGGGCTGTGACAGGTACGGGGACGCTCGTACGGGAGCCCGTTACTGGGCGACGACCTCGACCGCGAGCAGGGCGGTCACCTCGGAGTGCAGCTGCACCGGCACCTCGCTCGCCCCGAGCTCCTTCAGAGGCTCCGCGAGCAGGACCTTGCGTCGATCGATCTCGACGCCCGTCTGCTCCTGCACCGCGGCTGCGATGTCGGCGTTGGTCACCGAGCCGAACAGCTTGCCCGCCTCACCTGCGCGCGCGGGCACCTTCACCGTGACGCCCGCGAGCCGCGTCGCGACCTCGTTCGCCGCCTCCCGGTCGCGGTCCTCCTTGGCCTGGCGGTTCCGGCGCATCGCGGCCGCCTGCTCGACCACACCCCGGGTCGCCACGATCGCGAGGCCGCGGGGGACGAGGTAGTTGCGCGCGTAGCCATTGGCGACGTCGACGAGATCACCCTTGCGGCCGAGCGATTCCACGTCGTCGCGCAGCACGATCTTCATTCGCCCTCTTCCTCGAAGCGCTCGGCGCCCTCGGTCGGCTCATCGGGCGCGCCCGCGCCGTCCATCGGGGGAGCGTCAGCGGCAACCGGCGCGCCCTCCCGGTCCGCGTCGCTGATCGTGGGCGGCGGCGAGTCGGGCGTCGGCATCGGCGCGGACAGGTCGTCGCGACGCTCGCCGCGGTCGCGCCTACCGCTCCGGCTCCGCTGGGTGACCTGGCGCACGCTGTAGGGCAGGAGCGCCATCTCTCGCGCGACGCGGATCGCCTGCGCGACCGCGCGTTGCTGCTGTGCGCTGTTCCCGGTGACACGGCGGGCACGGATCTTGGCGCGCTCCGACATGAAGCGACGCAGCAGGTTCACGTCCTTGTAGTCGATCCAGTCGATGCTCTCCTGCGTGAGGATCGACACCTTCTTCTTGGGCGCGCGCCGCCGGTCGGCGGCTGCCCCACCCTTGCGTCGGTCCCGGTCTCGTGCCATGTGCCGTGCTCTCGCTTTCGTGAGACGCCCCGGGCGGGGCGCTCGGTCCTAGAAGGGTTCCTCGTCGCTGAAGTCGGCGGCGCCGGACGGTCCGCCGACGGGCTGGCGCGACCCGAAGTCGCCGCCTCCGCCTCCGCCGCCGCTGCCTCCGCGGCGCTCGGCGCGCTTCACCTCGGCGGTCGCCCAACGGAGGCTCGGGCCCACCTCGTCGGCCACGATCTCGACGACGCTGCGCTTCTCGCCCTGCTCCGTCTCCCAGCTCCGCTGCTCGAGACGCCCGTTGACCACCACACGAGTGCCCTTCGCGAGCGACTCGTTGACGTTCTCCGCCATGTCGCCCCAGCACACGACGTTGAAGAAGCTGGTGCGCTCCTCCCACTCCTGGGTCTGGCGGTTCTGCCAACGGCGGCTGACAGCGATGCCCAGCCGTGCGTTGGACTGCCCGGTCGCGGTGTAGCGCATCTCGGGGTCGCGGGTGAGGTTCCCGACGACGGTGATCGAGTTGTCTGCCATGAGTAGTGCCTCCCTGGTTCGCCGGCGCAGGCGATCGGCTGTGCCGACCTACGCCTGTGCCTCGGCCGCCTCGGCACCTGCGAGGTTCCCATAGACGTGCTCGGGAATGCGCAGGACCTTGTGGCGGATCACTTCATCAGCAAGGGAGAGGGCCCGGTGCAGCTCGTCCATCGCAGCCGGCTCAGCCTTCGCCTGGAGGACGACGTAATAGCCCTCCCAGCGGTGCCGGACCTCGTAGGCGAACCGCCGCTTGCCCCAGTGGTCGATGGGACCCAGCTCGGCTCCCCGCGAGCTCAGGAGCTCGACGAAGCGATCGACGGCAGCCCGGATCGTCTCCTCTTCCAGGTCCGCGTCGAGGATGATCATGACTTCGTACGGCCGCATGGGCCTGTACCTCCTTCGGACCGCCGTACGAGACGGCGGGCTCTCGGGTTCAGCTCACGACGGACCGTTGCGAACGCACCAGCCGTACCGAGCTGCCAGAGAGCAGGGATGGGACGCACGCTGCGCTCAGGCAAACGTGCGCTCTGGCGGAGCGACGAGGCTACCAGAGCCTCTCGCTGCGGACCTATCGAGGCGAACCCTAGCGGGGGGGTGTGACAGCTTCGTCGGGGTCGTCCTCGAGGTGGAGCACCTCCGCCATGCGGTCGGTCATGTGGTACGTCTCCTCGCTCGAGGGGAAGCGACCCTCGCGCACGTCCTCCACGAACCGCGTGACGGCGTCGACGGAGACGCCCTTCACGTCGGCGTAGCGGCGCACGAACTTCGGGACCATCCGGTCCTCGATGCCGAGCAGGTCGTGGTACACGAGCACCTGGCCGTCGCAGTGGCGTCCCGCGCCGATCCCGATGGTCGGAACTTCGACGGCGTCCGTGACCATCCGGGCCACGCCGTCGGGCACGCACTCGAGCACGATCGCGAAGCAGCCGGCCTCCGCCAGGGCCACAGCGTCGTCGACAATCGCGCGAGCCGCCTCGAGGCGCCGGCCCTGCACCTTGAAGCCCCCGATCGCGTGGATCGACTGCGGCGTCAAGCCCAGGTGTCCCATCACGGGGATCTCGGCGTCGAGGATCGCTGCGACCGCGTCCAAGCGCTTGCGCCCGCCCTCGAGCTTGATCGCGCCGGCACCGGCGCGCACCAGCTTCGCCGCGTTGCGGACGGTCTCCTCGCGATCGAGGTGGTAGCTCAGCCACGGCATGTCGCCGACGATGAGCGCGTGCGGCCTCGTGCGGGCCACTGCCGCGACGTGGTGCGCCATCTCGTCGGTCGTCACCTGGAGCGTGTCGTCGTAACCGAGCACGACCATGGCCAGGGTGTCGCCGACCAGGATCACGTCGGCGCCCGCGGCGTCGACCGCGCGGGCCGACGGCGCGTCGTACGCGGTGACCATCACGATCGGTCGCGAGCCGCCCTTGAACGCCGCGATGTCGGGAGCTGTCAGACGCTTCTCGGCCGCTCCGGCCTCGGGAGTCGCGCTGCCCATCGTCTCGCCTCCGTCGTCCAGGGCACGGTCGGCTCCCGGCGACAGCCCGAGGATAGACCGAGGCTCGATCGATGCGTCCAGCAGCCGATCAGTCGCCGTTGTCGATGATCGAGACGGGCGCTGTGGCAGATGGGAGGGTCGCGAACATCGGGTTCGTGAAGTTGATCGAGAAGGTCTCGGTGGCTTCGGGGTTCGTGTCGCCGAGCACGACGACGGCCACGGCCGCGCGGCGTGCTCCTCTCCGGATCCCCACGGTGGCGGGCGGCCTGGTGACCGGTGGCTTGGCGACGTAGTCGGTGCCTGCGGTGGCGGTCCCGTCACTCGTGCGGTACTGGACGGTGACCTTGTCGACCTTGTCTACGACGGACAGGAGCAACGGGACCTTCACCGTGACCTTCCCGACATCGGGCTCGACGATGCGGGCCGCGCCGACGAGGACCTGCGAGGGAGCCAAGCAGCAGGGCTGGACCAGTCCGACTCCGCCGAGGCGTCCGATCGACGCGCCCGTCACGCTGTACAGCGTCGCCGCAAAGACGACGTTCGTCGCAGGAAGCGACGTGATGTTCTTGGCCCCGACGGTCAGGAACGTCTCGAGATGGCCCGGCTTGATCGTGACCGTCTTGAAATCGTCGTAGGTCCTCGTGTCTTCGTTCTCCCAGACGGTGATCGTGACGTCGGTGGCCGCGGGCTCGTTCAGCGTGATCGGGAAGGCCAGTGCCCCTCCCGCCCAGCTCATCACGTCACCGATAGACAAACAGACGCCCGTGCACTGCACCGAGGTCCCGACGAGGAGCGCGCCGCTGTGGCTCACCGAGGTGACATCGGCGATGCCCTCGACCTGTGCGGGGACGAAACGCGAGGTCAGGGTGCCGTCACCGAGCTGACCGACCGTGTTGACTCCCCAGTCCCACAGGCTGCCGTCGGACCTCACCGCGAACACTGCGTCGGGCGCCGCTGTCACCGACACGGCATCGGAGATCCCGCTTACCTGGACAGGTGAGGGCTGCCCGTCCAACGTGTTCGGTGGCGGGTTCGTCGCGCCCCAGAACCACACGGTGCCGTCGGACGCGCGCGCCAGGCTCTGCGAGCCCCCTGCGCTCACCGAGGTGATCGAGCCGAGCCCCGGCACCTGCATCGGCAACAATATACTTGACTCACCTACCCTTGAGTCGTACACTCACCTCATGGGCACGAAGCAGACCCCGCCACAGACCCTGATCGAGGCCATCCGGTACTTCGCGGATCTGGACGTGGCGACCGAGTACGTCGCCAAGCTTCGCTGGCCCGATGGCCCCGTCTGTCCCGCGTGCGGGGGCCGGGAGTACAGCTACCTGAACACGCGCCGGCTCTGGAAGTGCAAGGCGTGCAAGAAGCAGTACTCGGTCAAGGTCGGGACCATCTTCGAGGACTCGCCCATTCCGCTCGACAAGTGGCTCGCAGCGATCTGGCTCATCGCGAACAGTAAGAACGGTGTCTCATCGCACGAGCTCGGCCGCGCGATCGGGAT
>DATBHZ010000038.1:0-2806 GCA_036557185.1 Acidimicrobiia bacterium
CCGCCACCGCAAAGTCGATGTCCATGTCGGGCATCGACTTGCGGTCGGGGTTGAGGAAGCGCTCGAACAGGAGGTCGTAGCGGATCGGGTCGATGTCCGTGATCTCGAGGCAGTAGGCGACGAGAGAGCCGGCGGCCGAGCCGCGGCCGGGCCCGACGGAGATCCCGTTTCGCTTCGCGAACTGGATGAAGTCCCAGACGATCAGGAAGTAGTCGGGGAAGCCCATCTCGCGGATGGTCTTCAGCTCGAACTGGAGCCGCTCGTTCAGCTCGGGCGTGACGTGCTCGTATCGCCTGTGCAGGCCTTTCTCACAGAGCTCGACGAGGTAGTCGAACGCGTCGCGCTCGTCGGGAACCGGATAGCGAGGGAGCAGGATGTTGCCGAGCGCGAGCTCGACGTTGCAGCGGTCGGCCACCTCGCGCGTGCGCGCCAGGGCGTCGAGGTGCCCGGGGAAGTCGGCTGCCATCTCCTCCGGCGTCTTGAAGTAGAAGTGCTCGGTCTCGAACCGCCAGCGGTCGGGGTTCTTGAGCGAGTCGCCCGACTGGATGCAGAGCAGCGCCTCGTGCGCGCGTGCGTCCTCGTGGCGGAGGTAGTGGACATCGCCGGTGGCCACCGTCGGGAGGTTGCGCCTGGCCGCGAGCTCGGCCAGCTGAGGGACGATCTGCTCCTGGATCGGCAGGTGCGCATTCTGCAGCTCGACGTAGACGTTGTCCGCACCGAAGGTGTCGGTCAGGCGCGCGAGCTCCGCCTCGGCGTCGACGAGGCGATTCTCGGCGAGCGCACGGCACACCCTGCCGGAGAGGCACCCGGAGAGGGCGATCAGGCCGGCGCCGTGGCGCGACAGCAGCTCCCAGTCGACCCGGGGCTTGTAGTAGTAGCCCTCGAGGTAACCGAGACTCGAGAGATGGATCAGGTTGGCGTAGCCGGTTCTGTCGGCGGCGAGCAATGTCAGGTGGGCGTTGCCCTTCGTCAGCGCGCGGCGGTCGTCGGTGACGTAGACCTCGCAGCCGATCACCGGCTTGACTCCGGTCGAGCGCGTGGCCTTGAAGAGCTGGACCGCACCGGCCATGCTCCCGTGGTCGGTGAGGCTCACCGCCGGCATCTCCAGCTCGGCGGCGCGTGCAACGAGCGCGGGGATCCGGCAGGCACCGTCGAGGATCGAGTACTCGGAGTGGACGTGCAGATGGACGAACGGCGGAGTCTCTGGGCTGCGGGCCATGCGGAACGGCCACCATATCGCCGCGGGTGGACCGCACGAATCGGACGGCCGAGACTGCGCGGTCAGCCGGTCATGGAGCCCAGGAACGCACCTCGCGGACATCGACGGCGAGCACCGCGCCGTCCGGCCGGTCCGCCCGGTACTGCGGATATTTCTCCGCCAGGAGCGCGAGCGCGCGGTCACGCTCGGGCCCGTCGTCGAGGACGCGTGCGCGCCCCCGCAGCCGGATCCACCAGAGGCGGCTCCAGTCGTCCTCGTAGTGGTCGACGAGGATGGTGACGTGGGGGCGGACGCGCGCGTTCTCGATCCGTTGCAGCCGCTTCGAGCGCTTCCGCTTGCGGTCCACCGCGGTGTACAGCGTCTCCCCCTCGACCGCGAAGACGATCGGGACGAGGTGCGGCCGGCCGTCCGGGTCGATGGTGGCGAGCCGCGCCACTCTCGCCGTCGTTAGCAGTAGTCTCGCCTCGTGCATTTCGGGGTGATCCTGCCGAACTACGGCGCGGGCTCGAGCCCCGAGCGGATCCGGGCCACCGCCGAGACGGCGGAGGAGCTGGGCTTCGACTCAGTGTGGGTGACGGAGCACGTGATCGTCGGCGCCGAGGCGGTCGATCCCTACGGCCGTGTGTACGCGCCGCTCCCGACGCTCGCGTGGATCGCCGGCTTCACGGACCGGATCGCGCTCGGCACGTCGATCGTGCTCGTGCCGCTGCACCACCCGATCCATCTCGCCAAGGAAGTGGCGACGGTGCAGGAGCTCGCGGCGCGACCGCTGCTCCTCGGCGTCGGGATGGGCTGGCATCGCGACGAGTACGACTTCATGGGGATCGAGTTCGAGGGGCGCGGCGCCCGCGCCGACGAGGAGCTCCGCCTGATGCGCACGCTCTGGAGCGGCGACACCGACTTCGACGGGCAGCGGTGGTCGTTCCGCGACGCGACGTTCGCCCCGGTGCCCTCGCACCTGCCGGAGATCTGGGTCGGCGGCAGCTCCGAGCGTGCGCTCCGGCGCGCCCGCGAGCTCGGCGACGTCTGGCATCCCTCTCGCGGGTCGACCGTCGACCACGTGCGCAGCGTCAAGGAGCGCTATCCGGAGTTGCGGACGGTTCCGCGGACGACGCCCGAGCACGCGCAGGCGATGCTCGATGCAGGCGCCGAGGGCGCCGTGGTCGCGTTCGCCGACGACGGCGCCATTCGCGAGTTCGCGAGGGCGTACCTCTCGTAGCTCTAGACCGTATGGGATCCGGCCGCGTCCGGGCCGGGTGGTAGGCATGGTCGGTCCCCTGGCGCAGCTGGGGGTGTTATCGCCGTGCGGATTCCGCCCGCGTGGCACCACAACCGCGTAGGAGACCGACCATGGCGATGAAGGGTACGACCCTTGTCGGGCTGGACGTGCACGCCGCGCAGACGCACGCGGCGGTGCTGGACACACTCACGGGAGAGGTACGGGTGAGACGGCTTGTCTGTCCGCCGCTGGAGGTGGTGGGCTTCCTGCAGGATCTCGGCCGGGGCGTGCACGCCGTCTACGAGGCAGGCCCGACCGGGTTCGGGCTGGCGCGAGCGGCGCGCGAGCGGGGGATCGCGCTCGAGGTT
>DATBHZ010000039.1:0-10935 GCA_036557185.1 Acidimicrobiia bacterium
CTCGGGACGTTCCAGCTCGTCGGCATCCCGCCGGCACCGCGCGGTCTGCCGCAGATCGAGGTGGCGTTCGACATCGACGCGAACGGCATCGTGAACGTGAGCGCCAAGGACCTCGGCACCGGCAAGGAGCAGGCCATGACCATCACGGGTGGCACCGCTCTCGGCAAGGACGAGATCGAGCGCATGATGCGCGACGCCGAGGCCCACGCGGAAGAGGACCGGAAGCGGCGTGAAGAGGTCGAGATCCGCAACAACGCTGACAACCTCGTCTTCCAGACCGAGAAGCTCCTCAAGGAGCAGGGCGACAAGGTGCAGCCCGCTGAGCGCGAGAAGATCGAAGGCTCGTTGAAGGCCTTGAAGGACGCGTTGGCAGGTACGGACATCGACGCCGTCAAGCGCGGTCACGAGGAGCTCATCAACGCGAGCCAGGAGTTCGCGCAGCGCTTGTACTCGGCTGCGCAGCAGAACGCTGCGGCCGGCGCTGAGGGCGCGGCGGATTCGGCGGCGGGAGCGAGCACGCCCGACGACGACGAGGTCGCTGAGGCCGAGATCGTCGACGAGCCCGGTGAGGCGACGGGATCGTGAGCCATTCCCGCGCAGAGGGTGAGCCCGACGGCGCGCATGGCGAAGGCGACGAGAGCCCCGACGACGTCGCGGCGATCCTCGAGGCGGATCTCGAGCGTCTGACCGACGAGCGGGACGAGCTGCGCGCGCTCGCCCAGCAGGTGCAAGCGGAGTTCGAGAACTACCGCAAGCGCATGCTGCGCGAGCAGACGCAGCAGATCGAGCGTGCGAACGAAGGGCTCGTCGAGCAGCTCCTTCCCGCGCTCGATTCGCTCGAAGCTGCGATCGCGCAGCTCGACGACGGTGCCAACGAGAACGTGCGCAAGGGGCTCGAGCTCGTGCACGCCGAGGTCTACAGCGTGCTGCAGAAGGCCGGTCTCGAGAAGATCGACGCCGAGGGGCAGCCCTTCGATCCCAACGAGCACGAAGCGGTGATGCACGAGCCCGACGAGGGTGGTGAACCGACCGTCCGTGCGATCGTCCGTACCGGGTACCGCTTGAAGGGCCGCGTGTTGCGGCCCGCGATGGTGAAGGTCTCGGGGTAGGCACGTGGCCCCACAACGCGAGTGGTTCGAGAAGGATTACTACGCAGTGCTCGGCGTGTCCTCCGACGCGACCGACAAGGACATCGCGCGCGCGTACCGGAAGCTCGCCAAGGAGAACCATCCGGACGCGAATCCCGGCAACAAGGACGCGGAGGAGCGGTTCAAGGAGGTCTCCGCCGCGAACGACGTGCTCGGCGACACCGCGAAGCGCAAGGAGTACGACGAGGTCCGCCAGATGGTCGCGAGCGGCGCCTTCGCGGGCGCTGGCCCGGGCGGCTTCGGTCCCGGCGGCTTCGGCGGCGAGCAGACCTTCGACTTCGGTGAAGGCGTCGACCTCGGGGACATCCTCGGAGGGATCTTCGGCGGTGGTGGCCGCCAGGGAGGGTTCGGACGCGGCCGTCGCGGCGCGCGCAACGCGCCCCAGCGCGGTCAGGACCTCGAGACCGAGCTGCACCTCGACTTCCTCGAGGCGGTGCACGGAGTGACCACGACCGTCTCGTTCACCGCCGAGGCGACGTGCTCCGTCTGCCACGGCACGGGTGCCGAGCCGGGGACCACGCCGGAGGTGTGTCCGCAGTGCCACGGCAGCGGACAGATCGCCGTCGACCAGGGCCCGTTCTCCTTCTCGCAGGTGTGCCCGACGTGCGGTGGGCGCGGAGCGCTCATCAAGACGCCGTGCCACCGGTGCCACGGTCACGGCGTCGAGGTGCGCCCGCGCGACGTGAAGGTCAAGATCCCGGCCGGCGTCGACGACGGGCAACGCATCCGCGTCAAGGGCAGAGGCGGGGCAGGCACCAACGGCGCGCCCCCTGGCGATCTCTACGTCGTCGTCCATGTGAAGGCGCACGAGGTGTTCGGACGCCGCGGCAAGTACGACCTCACGGTCCACGTGCCGGTGACCTTCGCTGAGGCCACGCTCGGAGCACAGGTCAAGGTCCCGACGCTCGGTGACCCCGTCACGCTGAAGGTCAAGGGCGGCACACAGTCGGGCACCACGCAGAAGGTCAAGGGTCGCGGCATCGTCCCGCCCAGAGGCGCTGCCGGTGACCTCTACGTCACGTTCGACGTCGTCGTCCCGAAGAAGGTCCACAAGGACCAGCGTGCGGCGGTGGAAGCTGTGGCCGAGGCGTTCGCGGAGAACCCGCGAGCCACATTGGGAGTCGAATGATGGCCAAGCAGGACGATCGTGCGCTCTACATCATCTCGGTGGCTGCCGATCTCGCCGGTGTGCACCCCCAGACGCTGCGCATCTACGAGCGCAAGGGCCTCATCGAGCCGGAGCGGACGGCCGGCCGGAGCCGCCGTTACTCGGAGCGCGACATCGCGCTCCTTCGGCGCATCCAAGAGCTGACCAACGAGGGCGTCGGGCTCGCAGGTGTTCGCAAGATCCTCGAGCTCGAAGCCGAGGTCGATCGGCTCAAGGCGCGCATCGACCAGCTCGAGAGCCGCTACCGCCGCGAGCTCGTGCCTCTTCGGAGCACCAGGTACTGACGGTACGACAGCTTCCGAGCCCGCTCGAACCGGAACAGTCCCGCATCGATCGCACCGAACAGCCGCTCGCCGTGCCCGCGGAGCACGTAGCTCGAGATGAGACGCGTGAAGAGCAGCTCCGGATACGTCACGCGCACGTCGAACTCGCGACGCAGCTCGTCGATCTCGCGTGGCTCGAGCGGGAACTCCTCGTCGTCTCCGTGCTTCGGGATCCCAAACCTCCCGACGAGGTGGGTGCGCGACCACACGAGCGTTTGGCTCATCGCGCTGTTCTCGTAGAAGAACGCGACGCCGCCCGGCGCCATCGAACGAGCGAGCACGCCGACGAACGCGTCGAAGGGCTCGAGGTGGTGCAGGATCATCGACCCGAAGACGAAGTCGAACGGACCGAGACGCTCGATCTCGAACGCGTCCGCGACGACTGGTGTGATCGTGTTCAGTGAGTGGGCTCCGCAGTCATCACGCAGCGCGCTGATCGCGACCTCGCTCTGATCGACTGCCGTGACGCGCGCGCCGCGGCCTGCGAAGAAACGCGAGTACTCGCCTCCGCCACAGCCGAGATCGAGCAAGCGGGCACCGTCCACCGTCCCGAACGCCTCGAGCGCGGCACACCCCACCGCATCGTCGTCCGGCACGTCGACTGTTGAGAGCCCCGAGCCTTGGTACACCGCGTCCCAATGGGACGCGGTTCGATGATCCTCCACCCCTGGCGAGGTTAGGTGGCGAGCTGCGGACCTCGAAAGCTCAGAACGCGACGGCGTAGTTGGTGCCCAGCTGCGCGACGCCGTCGGCTCGGTCGTGCGGACCGTAGGCGGGATTCCATCCGGAGGGCGGTGCGTCGCCGACGGGATGGACGCCGCCGAAGCCGTCGAGCACCGTGTAGCCGCGGCCGCTCGGCGTGAGCGTGATGTCGCGTGCGATGTCCCAGGCTCCCCAGTAGGGACTGCGTCCCACGAGCACCGCGTCACCTGCCGTGTGGATGCCGCCGAACCCGTCGAGGAGGTACACGCCGTCGCCCGAGGGTGAGTACGCAAACGCCCGCGCGATCTTGAATCGCCAGTATCCGGCAAAGAGCCTCGGCGCGTCGCCCGCGACGTGGAAGCCCCCGTACGCATCGAGCACGCTGATGCCGTTGCCGCTCGGGGTGATCGCGACATCCCGTGCGATGTCCCACCCGCGCCAGTACGCGACCTGCGCCTGGCCGACCGTCCCCGATGTCGCGCTCCCGAACTTGTGGAGGCCGCCGTAGCCGTCGAGCACGACGTAGCCCTTGCCGTCGGGCATGACTGCGAGACCGCGCGCGATGTCGCTGGCGAATCGCGGTGAGCCGTAACCGGTGGCCCCGTCGAATGCCGTGACCGTTCCGTTGCCCTGCAACACGTAGTAGCCCCCGGTCGGGCTGTCGACGACACGGCGTCCGACGAGCACGTTGATTGGTGCGCCGGCGCCTTCCATCACCGCTTGGAGCTCGCCGTATGCGGGCTTGGGCGCCCAGTTGGTCGTGACCAGGCCCATGTTCTGCTCCCAGCTGGCGGGGTTCGTCCCCGAGTCCCGGAGCTGGAAGTAGGAGAGCTGTCCCGTGAACGAGGCGAACGTCGAGTTCCAGCCGGTGTAGTAGTCGAAGACCCACTTCGCCTGGTTGCTCGGGCTCAGCGCGTTCTTCGCATCGCCTGTCGGAGCGCCGACCTCGGTGCCCCAGATCTTCTTCTCTGCGTCACCGAACCAGGCCATCACGTTGTGCAACGACAGCGTCTGCGTGAAAGCGTTCCAAGGCTGCGCGTCCAACGGGTTGACCGGGAACATGTACGGGTGATGTCCGACGGCGTCGAAGTACCCCTTCGCGCCGTCCGTGTAGAGGTCGGTCAGCCAGGTCACCGGCGAGTACGAGCTGCCGTCGCGCGCGTTCGGCTCGGGCGCGGTCCCGCCCGTGATCACCGTCGCAGTCGGGTCTGCGTCCTTGATCGCGGGGTAGGCGGCGCGGAGCATGTCGGTGTAGTGCTGCGGGTCGGGCTTCGGCTGCGCGAACGCCGGGTTGTTCGGCTCGTTCCAGATCGACCAGGTCTCGATCGAGCCGCGCAGTGCCGGATCGGTCGAGCTCGCTCCGTAGCGCATGACGGCGGCCTGGGCGAAGGTGGCGTAGTCCGCCACGTTGACGGGCAAGCAGTGCGTCGAGCCGGTCGGGCAGTTCGCAGGGCGCGCCCAGGTCGGGCTGTAGGCGAGTGTCGCGTCGACGGTGAGCCCTCGGGAGGTCGCGGCCTGTACCACCCGGTCGGTCGCGTCCCACCAGAACGTGCCCGGACCGTGTTGCTGGATGCTCGGCCAGTCGACGTCGATGGTGATGCTCGAGACGCCGGTGCCCGCGATGGCGTCGAGGTCGTGTGCGAGATCGGCGTCGGACTCCCAGAGGATCTGGCTCCCGGGCGTGATGCCGGCGCGTTCCGACACCCACGTGTTGACCGGCCTTCCGGCCGAGGTGACTCGCGTCGTGGCCGCGTTGTCGGCGGGCGACGGTGACGCGCCGGCGAGGGGGCCGAGCAGGACGGCCGCCGCGACGGCAGCGAGCGCGATGCGACTACGGATCCGTCCTGCCACCGGGCCGTTCCCTCTGCCGTTCCGTGTCCGAAGGTCGAGCGACCCAATTCATCGACGCCCCCGCGCCGACGCTTGAGACGCGCGGCCCGGGCTGGGCGGCCCCCGCGGCGGCGCGAGGCTTGACGGGGCGCGGTATCGGCGAGACCCTGTTTTCGCGGGATTTTCCGCCACTCGGGAACAAACTTGACAACAAAGTTGTCAACCTTGGGGACCACCGATCAACAGGCAGGAGGCCCATGCCCCTCGATCCCAACAAGCTGACCCGCAAGACCCAGGAGGCGATCGGCAGCGCCCAGGCGTCGGCGCGCGAGCGTCACCACTCACAGGTCGGCTCCGAGCACCTGCTCGCCGCACTGCTCGCGCAGCCGGAGGGTGTCGTCATCCCCGTGCTCGAGCGGATGGGCGTCGCACCCGAGACCTTGCGCACCAACGTCGAGGCCGCGCTCGAGCGCATGCCGCAGGTCTACGGGGACACGGCGCAGCCGCCACAGATCACCCAGGACGCGTACCGGCTCCTCGAAGCCGCCGACGACGAACGGCGGGACCTCGACGACGAGTACCTCTCGACCGAGCACCTGCTGCTCGCGATGACGAAGGTGCCGGGCGGGGTCGGCGATCTCTTGCGCGCGTCCGGTGTCACGACCGACGCCGTGCTCGACGCGCTCAAGGCGGTGCGCGGCTCACACCGGGTCACGAGCGAGAACCCCGAGGACCAGTACCAGGCGCTCGAGAAGTACGGCCGCGATCTCACGGAGGACGCGCGCCGCGGCAAGCTCGACCCGGTGATCGGGCGGGACGAGGAGATCCGTCGCGTGATCCAGGTGCTCTCGCGCCGCACCAAGAACAACCCGGTGCTCATCGGTGAACCGGGCGTCGGCAAGACCGCCATCGCGGAGGGGCTCGCGCGGCGCATCGTCGAGGGCGACGTTCCCGACAGCCTGCACGACAAGCGCCTCATCGCGCTCGACATCGGCGCGATGGTCGCCGGTGCGAAGTACCGCGGCGAGTTCGAGGAGCGGTTGAAGGCCGTCCTCAAGGAGATCGCGGATTCGGACGGCGAGATCGTCACGTTCATCGACGAGCTGCACACGATCGTCGGCGCGGGTGGCGCGGAAGGCGCGGTCGACGCGGGCAACATGATCAAGCCGATGCTGGCGCGCGGCGAGCTGCGCATGATCGGCGCGACGACGCTCGACGAGTATCGCAAGTACATCGAGAAGGACCCGGCGCTCGAGCGGCGCTTCCAGCAGGTCTTCGTCGGCGAGCCGTCGGTCGAGGACACGATCGCGATCCTTCGTGGCCTCAAGGAGCGGTACGAGGTTCACCACGGCGTGCGCATCCAGGACGCAGCCCTCGTCGCGGCTGCTGTCCTGAGCAATCGCTACATCCCCGCGCGTCAGCTCCCCGACAAGGCGATCGACCTCGTCGACGAGGCCGCCAGCCGTCTGCGGATCGAGATCGACTCGATGCCTTTCGAGATCGACGTCGTCGAGCGGCGCATCCGCCAGCTCGAGATCGAGAAGGCGGCGCTCGGCAAGGAGACCGACGAGGCCTCGAAGCAGCGGCTCGACGCGCTCGAGTCCGAGCTCGCCGAGCTCGACGAGCAGCGCACCGGCATGGTGGCGCACTGGCAGCTCGAGAAGGACGCGATCACCGAGATCCGCGAGAAGAAGGAAGCGCTGGAGTCTGCGCGCAACGACGCCGAGAAGGCCGAGCGCGACGGCGACCTCGAACGCGCGGCGACGCTGCGCTACGGGACCATGCGCGACCTCGAGACGGAGATCGAAGCCAAGACCGACCGTCTCAACGAGCTGCAGCACGACCACCAGATGCTCAAGGAGGAGGTCGACGAGGAAGACGTCGCCGACATCGTCTCGAAGTGGACGGGCGTTCCCGTGAGCCGCCTCATGGAAGGCGAGATGCAGAAGCTCGTGCGCATGGAGGACGAGCTCCACGCCCGCGTCGTCGGTCAGGACGCGGCGGTCACCGCGGTCGCCAACGCGATCCGGCGCTCGCGCGCCGGCCTTTCGGACCCGCACCGCCCGATCGGATCGTTCCTCTTCCTCGGCCCTACGGGCGTCGGCAAGACGGAGCTCGCCCGCGCGCTCGCGGAGTTCCTGTTCGACGACGAGCGGGCGATGGTGCGCATCGACATGAGCGAGTACATGGAGAAGCACTCCGTGTCCCGTCTCGTCGGTGCGCCTCCCGGCTACGTCGGATACGACGAAGGCGGACAGCTCACCGAGGCGGTGCGCCGCCGCCCGTACGCGGTGATCCTGCTCGACGAGGTCGAAAAGGCCCACCCGGACGTGTTCAACGTGCTGCTCCAGCTGATGGACGACGGGCGTCTCACCGACGGGCAGGGTCGCACGGTCGACTTCACCAACACCGTGCTCATCATGACGAGCAACCTCGGCGCCGGTGGCGACGAGGCCGTCGTGATGGCGGCCGTGCGCGCGCAGTTCAAGCCGGAGTTCGTCAACCGGATCGACGAGCTGGTGTTCTTCCACCGTCTCGACGAGCGGCACATCGAGGCGATCGTCGGTATCCAGGTCGACCTGTTGCGGGAGCGTCTCGAATCGCGGAACCTCGGGCTCGAGCTGACAGAGGCTGCGCGCGAGCACATCGCACGAGTGGGCTACGACCCCGACTTCGGTGCACGACCGCTCAAGCGCGTGCTGCAGAAGGAGGTCGCGGATCCCATCGCGCTCTCCGTGCTCTCGGGCGAGTACCGCGAGGGTGACGTGATCCAGGTGGATGCCACGCCGGACGGTCTGGTGTTCAGCCGGGTCGAGCCGCTCCGAGTCTGACGTTCGGGTGACGCCGGCCCTGTTTCCGGGGTCGGCGGGCCGGGTGCCGACTATCCTGTTCCCAACGTGAGTGCTTTCGCGAGGGGGCTTCCCCGACCAAGGAGCGCCGCGTGCCCGGGGCAGTAGTCGTCGGTACCCAGTGGGGTGACGAGGGCAAGGGCCGCTTCACCGACTACCTCGCCAAAGAGGCGTCGGTGTGTGTGCGCTACCAGGGTGGTCACAACGCCGGTCACACCATCAGCGTGGACGGTGACGTCTACAAGCTGCAGCTCGTGCCGAGCGGCATCTTGTACCCGTGGGTCATGCCGGTCATCGGCAACGGCGTCGTCGTCGACCCGAACGTGCTGCTCGAGGAGCTCGACATGCTCGAGTCGCGCGGCATCGACGCCCGCCGCCTGCGGCTCTCCGGCAATGCCCACCTGATCATGCCGTACCACCAGGAGCTCGATCGGCTGAACGAGCGGTACCTGGGCAAGGCGAAGCTCGGGACGACCAAGCGCGGCATCGGGCCCGCCTACGCCGACAAGGCGATGCGCGTCGGTCTGCGTGTCCAGGATCTCCTCGACCCGAAGATCTTCCGCGAGAAGCTCGATCTCGCGCTCCGCGAGAAGAATGGCGTTCTCACCAAGGTCTACAACCGCCTTCCCATCGATGCCGGCGACCTCTCGGAGCGGTATCTCGCCCTCGCGCCGCGGCTCGCGCCGTTGATCGACGACACCGTCCACCTCGTGCACGAGGCCCTCGACGCGCAGCAGTGGGTGCTCTTCGAGGGCGCGCAGGCGACCTTCCTCGACCTCGATCACGGCACGTATCCGTTCGTCACGTCGAGCAATCCGGTCGCAGGTGCGGTCGGGGCCGGTGCAGGTGTCGGACCGCGGGACATCGAGCGTGTGGTGGGCGTCGTGAAGGCCTACACGACTCGCGTCGGTTCGGGACCTTTCCCCGCCGAGCTGTTCGAGGGCGACGCCGTCGGTGATCTGCTGGTCGAGCGCGGCATGGAGTACGGGACCAACACGAAGCGCCGCCGCCGCACGGGGTGGCTCGACCTCGTGATGGTCAAGCACGCGGCGCGGCTCAACACGTGCAGCGAGCTCGCGATCACGAAGCTCGACGTTCTCTCACCACTGGAGGAGCTCAAGGTCTGTGTCGCCTACGAAGGTGAGGACGGATCGCGCTACGAGCACGTGCCGTACCACCAATCGGTGATGCACGAGGTGACGCCGGTCTACGAGACGCTCCCCGGTTGGGGTCACGAGATCGAGCGCGCCGAGCGGCTCGAGGACCTGCCCGCGAATGCGCGGGCGTACGTCCGCCACATCGAGGAGGTTGTCGGCGTCCCCATCACGTTCGTCGGTGTGGGTCCCGGCCGCGAGCAGACCGTCGTTCTCCCGCGCGCGGCGTAGTGGACGTCCTCGTCGTCGGCTCCGGCGCCCGCGAGCACGCGCTGGTGTGGGGTCTCCGCCGCTCGAGCGCGGTCGACCGCGTCGTCGCCGCCCCCGGGAACCCAGGGATCGCCGAGCTCGCCGATTGCGTGCCGCTTCCCGATGCCCTGCAGAGCAGCTACGACCTCGTGGTGATCGGGCCCGAGCAACCGCTCGTCGACGGGCTCGCCGACGATCTGCGTGCGCGCGGGCTCGCGGTGTTCGGCCCATCGCGTGCCGCTGCTCGGCTCGAAGGATCGAAGGCGTGGATGAAGGAGCTGCTCGCCGCCGCGCGTGTACCGACGGCTCGGCATGCTGCCTTCGGTGCCGACGAGGAGGCCGCGGCTCTCGCTTTCCTCGAGACGCTCCCGGGCCTGTACGTGGTGAAGACGGACGGTCTTGCCGCGGGCAAGGGAGTCGTGGTGACCGAGTCGCTGCGCGAGGCGCGCGATGCCGTGCGCTCCTACCTGTCCGGCGACGCGTTCGGCGATGCGGGCCGCACGCTCGTGATCGAGGAGGGCCTCACCGGGCCCGAGCTGTCGCTGCTGGTCATGTGCGACGGCTCGGTCGACGCGCAGCCGCTCGTCCCCGCACAGGATTTCAAGCGGATCGGGGATGGTGACACCGGTCCCAACACCGGAGGGATGGGCGCGTACTCACCGGTGCCGGTCGCGGACGAGAGCCTCGTGGCCGGGATCATGGAATCGTCGGTGCGGCCGACCCTTGCCGAGCTCGAACGACGCGGCATCGAGTACCGCGGCGTCCTCTACGCAGGCCTCATGCTCACCCCGGACGGCCCGAAGGTCCTCGAGTACAACGTGCGGTTCGGCGACCCCGAGTGCGAGGCCGTGGTCCCACGCATCGCGAGCGACCTCGCGGCCCACTGTCTCGAAGCCGCGACCGGCCGGCTCCTCACACCGATCACGTTCCGGGAGGAGGCCGCCGTCACGGTGGTCCTCGCAGGCGACCGATATCCCCGGGCTCCTCGAACGGGCGACGTGATCGACGGGCTCGCGGCCCTCGAGGGGCTCGACGACGTCATCGTGTTCCACGCAGGGACCGCTCGCGCGGGTGACGACCTCGTGACCGCGGGCGGGCGCGTGCTCGCGGTCACCGCCCTCGGCGGATCGATCCCCGAGGCGCGGGCGCGCGCCTATGACGCGGTCGCCAAGATCTCTTGGCCCGGGATGCAACACCGCACCGACATCGCGGCTCGGGCATGATGGCATCGTGATCCCCCGGTACTCGCTCCCGGAGGTGGCGGCGCTCTTCACGGACGAAGCGCGGTTCGCGGCGATGCTCGAGGTCGAGATCCTGGCCGTCGAGGCATGGGCCGAGCTCGGCGTCGTGCCGAAGGAGGCGGCGCAGAAGATCCGCGAGCGCGCCGGCTTCGATGTGCCCGCCATCGAGGAGCGCGAACGCGTCACCGAGCACGACACTGCTGCATTCGTGGATGTCGTGCAGGAGAGGGTCGGCCAGCCCGAGGGCGCGTGGTTGCACTACGGGCTCACG
>DATBHZ010000040.1:0-7991 GCA_036557185.1 Acidimicrobiia bacterium
CCCCAGGCCGACGGCATCTTGTACCAGAGCCGGTACGTGAGGTCGTACGACCAGGGCGCGAACCTCAGCTGGAGCAGATAGCTCCACTTGATGAACCAGCCGATGCCGAACGGGCAGCAGTCGAGGAAGTCGACGATGCGAACCTCGTGGCCCTCGCTCCGGAGTCGTCGCTCGAGCTCTCGGGCCGCACCGTCGTGGCCGGCTCCCATAGAGGCAGAGACGATGAGGATTCGTCGCCGCATGACGCCCTGGATGGTACCGCGGACACCCCCTCCGACCGTGGCCCGTTCGAACGCCGGTCCGGGCGGCCGCGAGAGGTACGTTCGCCGGCGGAATGGCCGTTGTCCTCGCTCTGCTCTCGGCCCTCGCCTATGCCGCGGCATCGGTCCTCCAACAACGCGCTGCGCGTGAGGTCCCTGAGGAGCACTCGCTCAAGGTGGGCTTGCTGTGGCGGCTGATCCAGCGCCCCATGTGGCTCCTCGGCACCGCGGCGGACTGGCTCGGCTACGGCCTGCAGGCGCTCGCCCTCGGAGTCGGCTCACTGCTCCTGGTCCAGCCGCTGCTGTGCACCGGGCTCCTGTTCGCGCTGCCTATCGGCGCGCGGTGGTCCGGGCGGCGGCTGTCGCGGAGGGACTGGGCGGCCGCGATCGCGCTGACCGTCGCGCTGACGGTGTTCCTGCTCGTCGGCGAGCCGACGGCCGGCAAGGACTTCGCCTCGGACCGCGCGTGGATCGTGACGGCCCTCGTGCTCGGCCCGGTCATCGCGGGCTGCTGGATCGCCGCAACCCGCGTGCGCGGGACGGCCCGCGCCGTGCTCCTGGCGCTCGCGACGGCGGTGCTCTACGCCATCACGGCGGTCATCACGAAGTCAGCGGTGACGCTGCTCGGGCAGGGGGTCGGCGAGCTCGTCACGAGCTGGGAGCTCTACGTCGGGCTGTCGGCCGCATTCCTGGGCCTCGTCCTCAACCAGTCGGCGTTCCAGGCCGGTGAGCTGACCGCGTCGTTGCCGATCCTGACGACCGTCGAGCCGATCGTCGGTTCGGTGCTCGGCGTGCTCATGCTCGACGAGGCGATCCAGGCGACGGGCGTGCTCGCTTGGGTCGCCGTCGTTGCCGGCGTCGGCGTCATGGTCTGGTCGATCGTGGTGCTCGCCCAGTCGTCGGCCCGCGCCGAGCAACGCTCGGTGCATCCCTGAGTTTCAGTCGAGCGCCTCGACCTCGAGCTCGCCGTTGGCATGCTGCGCGCGCAGCACCTTCTTGTCGAACTTGCCGACGCTCGTCTTGGGGACCTCCTCGATGAAGGTCCAGTGCTCCGGGAGCTGCCACCCCGCGACGTGGTCGGCGAGGTAGGCGCGCAGCTCGGCAGCGGACGCCTCGGATCCGTCGTTGCGCACGACGCACGCCAAGGGCCGCTCGTCCCAGCGCTCGTCGGGGATCCCGACGACGCTCGCCTCCAAGACCTCGGGATGACCCATCAAGACGTTCTCGAGCTTGACCGACGAGATCCACTCGCCGCCGCTCTTGATCACGTCCTTGGCGCGGTCGCTGAGCTGGACGTACCCCTTCTCGTCGACGGTGCCGACGTCGCCGGTGCGCAGCCATCCGTCGTGGAACTTTTCCTCGGAGGGATCGAGGTGGTACGAGCCGGTGATCCACGGCCCGCGCACCTCGATCTCCCCGACGGACTCACCGTCCCACGGCAAGACGTTGCCGGCGTCGTCGACGATCCGCAGCTCGACGCCGCCGAACACGCGACCGGTCCGCACCCGGTACTCCCACTCCTGCTCGCTCCCTGCTTCGACGGAGCTCGGCGGATGCGCCAGGGCAGCGAGGGGGCTCGTCTCGGTCATCCCCCACGCCTGCACGATCCTCACGTCGTGCTCCGTCTCGAACGCCTCGATGAGGCTGCGCGGCACCGCGGAGCCGCCGCAGATGATCATCCGGAAGGACGAGAGATCGACCGGGTGCTCGCGCGAATAGCGCAGCACGTCGTTCCAGATCGTCGGGACCGCGCCGGAGAACGTCGGTCGTTCCGCTTCGATGAACTTGACCAACGGCTCGGCCTGGAGGAACCGGCCGGGCATCAGTTGATCGGTGCCAACGAGCCAGCCCGCGTACGGCAGGCCCCACGCGTTGACATGGAACATCGGGACGATCGCGAGCACGCGGTCGGCCTCGGTCAGCCCGAGCGCGCTCGCCGACGTGCTCGCGAGCGAGTGCAGCCACGTGGAACGGTGCGAGTAGACGACACCCTTCGGGTTGCCGGTCGTGCCGCTCGTGTAACACATCGCCGCAGCCGACCGTTCGTCGAGCTCGGGCCAGTCGAACCCGGGCTTCTCGCCGGCGAGCAGGTCCTCGTACGCGACGATCCGCGCCCGGGTCGCCTCCGCCAGTGCCCCGGGGTCGCCGCTGCCCGTCACGACGATCGTCTTGACCGTCGTGAGGTCTCCGGCGACCTTCGCGAGCAGTGCCGTGATCGATTCGTCGACGATGATCACCTCGTCGCCCGCGTGGTTGATCACGTACGCGAGCTGCTCAGGGAAGAGGCGGATGTTGAGCGTGTGCAGCACCGCTCCCATGCACGGGACCGCCAGGTACGCCTCGAGATGCTCCTGCGTGTTCCAGCAGAACGTGCCGACCCGGGTGCCGTCCCCGACACCGAGCTTCACCAACGCGGCGGCGAGCCGATCGACACGATCGGCGACCTCGGCATAGGTCGCCCGCCGGCTGGTCTCCCCCTCGAAGGTGACGACCTCGCTGTCGGCGTACACCGTGCGGCCGTGACGCAGGATCATGCCGATCGTCAGCGGGCCGTCCTGCATGGTGCTCTCGAGCATCGATCCCCCCGGATTCGCGCTTGTCGTGCCGGGTCATACCCCGGCGGGTCAAACCTTGACGATCGCTCCGATGATCATCCCGAGGATCAGCAACCCTCCGGCGCGGCGCGTCAGCAGGAACGCGTGCGGCGCGAACCAGAGCGGCCAGACCGGGTTGTTGGGGGGAGGCTCGGCCGGCTTGGGCTCGCCGAACGCCTTCCACACGCGCGCGAGCAACGGGAAGGACAGCACGACCAGGAGCGTGCCGATCGGCAGGACTCGGGCGATCACGAGCGCCGCCACGAGCACGTAGAACGCCACGAACATCCCGCGCGTGACGTTGCGCGCCAGCTCGTCGCCCAGCAGCACCGGCAGGGTGTGCGTGCCCGCGGGGCCGTCCCACGGTGCCTTGTCGATGTGCTTCCCCATGAGGACGGTGGTGCAGAGGATGGCGTACGGCAACGAGGCCAGCAGCACTGCGCCCGGGATGGATCCGGTCGCGGCGTAATACACGCCGCCGACCATGAGGGGTCCCCACACCGCGATCACCGTGGGCTCGCCCAGACCGTGCTTCTTCAGCCGGAGCGGTGGAGCCGTGTACGCGGCCGAGAGCACGAAGCCTCCCAGCGCGAACACGACGATCGGCCAGCCGCGCTCCACGGTCAGGAAGATCATGATCGCGAGGCACAGCGTGTTGAGGACGAGCGCGTACGTCGCGAGACGCGTGCGCGTGACCGCACCGGAGATGACGGGGTGCGGCGAGTAGAGGTTGCGCGGGTAGTCCGCGGTGTCGGTGCCGACCTCGAGGTCGAAGAGGTCGTTCATGATGTTGTTCGCCATGTGGGCGAGGACGATCCCCACCGCGGCGAGCGCGAAGTAGCCCCAGCTCACGTCGGCACCGTGGTAGATCGCCAGCAGCCCGGCGAACGCGGCTGCCACGAGCGTCATCGGCAGGACGCCGGCGCGGGTCAGCCACAGCCACTTCGAGACCGGGTCGACCTCGCCTTTCGGCGGGTTCGTGGTGGCCAGCACGTAGAGCCAGCGCTTCGGGAGGCTCTGACGATCGACGATGGCCTCGGTCATGGCTCCCTCGTGTTCGCTCGGATCGCCGGCGCAGACGTACCGGGCACGAGCGTACCGCCCAACGTCGCGAGCCCGCCCCGCGCGCCCATGCGTGTGCGGCTAGCCGCCGTAGCTCATGCGCGTGTCCTCCATGCGCAGGACGGGGGTGTCCTCGTCCTTGAGGAAGGCCGCGTCGACGATCTCACCGACGAAGAACGTGTGGTTGCCTGCGTCGACCCGCTCACGGACGCTGCAGTCGAGATACGCGACGGCCTGCGCGAGGACGGGCGCACCGGTTGCCTTCTCGACGTAGGGAAATCCGTTCAGGGTCCGGGCGGCGAGATCCACCTCGACGGGCTTGGTGAACTTCCGCACGATCGCGCGGTCCTCCCGGTCGACGAGGCTGAGCGCGAAGCAACCTCCCGCTTCGACGAGCTCGTGCGTCAACGCCGCTTTCTCGATGCCCACACCCACGAGCTTCGGGTCGAAGCTCAGCTGCGTGACCCAGTTCATCGTCATGCCGTTGCGGCGGTCCTGCCCGTCGGTGGAACCGAGCACGTAGAGGCCGCTCGGCATCTTCCAGAGCACGCGCCGACGGAGCTTGTCGTACTCCTCCGGGTCCGCGCCGTCCGGGAACGGCGGGACGGGACCTTGCTGCACGGGCACGGCGCGAGCCTACGGGCGGCTCCCGAGCGCGCCGCTACTGGACGACCTTGGCCTTCAGCTTCTGGAACTCCGCGTCGTCGATCACGCCCTTGTTCTTCAGATCGGAGAGCCGGCTCAGCTCGTCGGCGGCGCTCCCGCCACCTCCGGACCCTGCGACCTGCTGGATGTACGCGCGCGTCGCCTGGTCGGCCTGCTGCGCGTCGCGCGCGGCGCGCTCGTGCATCTTGCCGCCGCGTGCGATGAGGTACACGAGGATGCCGAGGAACGGCAGGATGACGATGAAGATCACCCAGAGGGCCTTGCCCCAGCCGCCCATGTCGTGGCTCCGGAAGATGTCGAAGAACACGCTGATGGCGAGCCAGATCCAGAGGAAGAACAGGAAGAACCAGACCATCGACCAGAGCACCTGACCGACGTGCCAATCCGAGGCGAGTACCACGACCATCTCCCTTCACGGCAGCCCGACGGCGCCCGTGCGTTCGCCGCGATCGGCGCGGCGGGTCCACAAGCTAGCGACAGCGCGCGAACGGCACAAGTATCCCGACACGCGCGAAACCGCGCTCGTGCACGTGCTGGAAGGTGCTCGCACGCCGCCTGGAGGCTGCTATCGCACCTGCTCGAGCCGGCGAAGGCGCGCGGCCTCGACGAGCTGCGCCCGCGCGACCGTCGGTACCTGACTGGACGCGACTGGAGGTGACAGCAGGTTGCCCTGCCCGAGGTCGCACGCGGTCCGTGCGACGAGCGCCATCTGCTCGGTGGTCTCGATGCCCTCGGCCGCGACACGCAGCCCGAGCCCGTGGCCCATGGTGACGATGGCCCCGAGGATCGACTCACGGTCGCCGGGCCCGCGCACGAACGATCCGTCGATCTTCACGCCGCCGACGTCGAAATCACGAAGCCGCCCGAACAGCGAGTAGCCGACCCCGAAGTCGTCGAGGGCGAGCGAGACCCCCATGGTCCGGATCGCGCCCAGCACGCTGAGCGCCTCCTCGCTGGCATCGAGCGCCGCGCTCTCGGTGATCTCCAGCTCGAGGAGGCCCGGAGCGAGGCGGCTGTCTCCCAGGGCCGAGGCGACCGCGTCGACGAGCTCGAAGCGCGCGCAGTTCGGGGCGGCGACATTGACCGCCACCCGTACCGGAACACCACGCTCCACCCACTCCTGCGCCTCGCGGCAAGCGGCACGGAGCACCCAGGCGTCGAGCGAGAGGCTCAGGCCGCCTTGGTCCGCGACGCGCAGGAAGGTCGCCGGAGCGAGCAAGCCGAGCCCGGGATGCTCCCACCGGACGAGCGCCTCGACTGCCACCACCGTGTCGCTCGCGAGCTCCACCTCCGGTTGGAACGCGAGGACCAGCTCGTCCTCGAGCAGCGCGCGTCGCAGGTCTCCTTCGAGCACCAGGCGTGAACGCGCCGGCGCGGGCGAGCCGACCCGGTAGACGCGTGTCGTGTTCCGACCGTGGTCCTTCGCGTCGTACATCGCGTAGTCGGCATGACGCAGGAGCTCGTCGTAGCTCGTGCCGTCGTCGGGGAAGACCGACAGGCCCACGCTCGCAGAGACCACGACGGCCTCACCATCGAGCCGCACAGGGGTCGAGATGGACTCGCGCACGCGCTCGGCGAGGTCGAGCGCTCTCGGCCGATCGACGTCGTGCAGCAAGAGCGCGAACTCGTCACCGCCGACACGCGCCAGCTCGTCGCCCGCGCGGACGATCCCGTTGAGCCGGTCGGCAACGCTGCGCAGCACGACGTCGCCGTGCTCGTGTCCGAGGCTGTCGTTGATCCGCTTGAAGTGGTCGAGATCGATGAACAAGAGCGCGGGACGCAAGCCGTCGCGCCCGGCGCGGGCGAGCGACGTCGACACGCGCTCCTCGAACAAGGCTCGGTTGGCCAGGCCGGTCAGCGAATCGTGCAGCGCCTGGTCACGCACTCGTCGCAGCAGGCGCGCGTTCAGCAGGGCGGTCGCGGAGAGATCGGCGACACCCACCATGCGCTCGAGCACCGCCGCGCGCTGCTGCGGGATCTCCTCCTCGACGAAGCCGGCCACCACGAGGCCGAGCAGCTCGCCGTGGTGCATGATCGGGACGGTCGCCACGGCCTCGACGTTCAGGACCGACGCGAGCGCCCGCAGCAGCTCGTCACCGATCTCCTTCGTCCGCACGAAACCCGGCACCGGGTCCCGGACGAGGTTCGCGACCGCGGTGTTGCGCGCCGACTCGACCTCCACCTTGCCGAGCCACTGCTCGACGTCGTCGGGCCAACCCGAGTGACCGCGGACGACGAGGGTTCCCTCGGCCTCGTCCCACAAGAGGACGACCGCGGCGTGGCCGGAGATGACGTCTGGCACCGCCTCGGCAAGCTTCTGGGCCACCTGGTCGGCCGAGCTCACGTCCGCGAGCGCCTGCGCGAGGCGCAGGAGCGCGGCCGCGGTCGCGCCCCGGCTCCACGCCGTGTCCAACGCCGTGGCGTGATCGAGGGCCGCGGCGGCCATGCGCGCGTAGGCAGCGAGGAGCACCCACTCCTGCCGGAAGAGCTCGTGGTCGTCGTAGAGCGCGCCGAGGTAGCCGTAGGACTCGCGTGCCGACGCGATCTCGATCACGATCTGATCCGCCTCGCCGACCAGATCCTCACGGAGCAGCCAGGCCTCGGCCATCTCGCGTGCTGCCGCGTCGTCCGAGAATCCCGTCGAGTACACACGCATGCCGCGTTCCTCGGTCGGCGCGAGCGCGAGCAGGTACCGCGAGGCGCTCACGGCGCTACCCGCGCGCTCCAGGATGCGCGTGAGCACCGTGTCCAGATCGTCGGCCGAGACGAGGTCGACCGCGTTCGACTGCATCGCCTCCAGCTGTGCCGTTACCGCGAA
Source organism: Acidimicrobiia bacterium (assembly GCA_036557185.1). Classification (GTDB taxonomy): domain Bacteria; phylum Actinomycetota; class Acidimicrobiia; order IMCC26256; family JAENVU01; genus DATBHZ01. The sequence goes on from DATBHZ010000040.1 coordinate 7,401, forward strand.
GAGCTGATCCTCGAGGACGGCGATCCTCTTCTCCGGTCCGCGCATGCGTGAGCGGCGCGGCCAATGCAGCTCGTACCGGCACTCGGGCGCGCCCGTGACCTGACACTCGGAGTGCTCGACCTGCAACGGCGGCAGGCCGAAGAGCGGACCGATCGTCCGGAGCAGCCCGATGTTGTACTCGCAGTCGAGCCGGTCCGGCTCCCAGCCGTCGTCGAGCCGGTAGGTGACGATCGCGCTCGTCGGCGTGACGTCGGCGCAGTCCATCGTGGCTACGGACGAGAATTTCTCCGCAGTCTTCGTGATGTTCGACAGGACACGAGCGGGTGAGCCGAGCGCGCGCAGGAGCATGCGCAGGCCGGTCCCGACCTGGTACTCCAGCGCGGACTCACCGATATGGAGGGAGACGTGCTCGTCGTCGAGCACGTCGGCGGCCGCGCGGAACAGCGCGACCTTCTCCTCGTACGTGCTCCAGACGTGCTCGTCCTCGAGCGCGGCGGCACTCCGGCTCTCGCCCGCGAGCGCGAGCATCCGATCCACGCCCTCGTCCCCCGCCAGAGCCCGAACGTGGCGGACGATGAGGCACATGGTCGC
>DATBHZ010000041.1:0-2343 GCA_036557185.1 Acidimicrobiia bacterium
TGTTGATCACGGGAGAGAAGCCGAGCTCGTCGAGCAGCAGCCAGACGCCGATCACCGTCGCGAGCGCGAACAAGAAGTAGAGGACCTGGAACGTGATGCCGTTGCTGAACGGCGAGATGTCGACGACGAGCGCGATGAAGAGGTTGAAGGCCGGGGGCTGGATATGGAGCGCCGCGACGCTCTGGATCGGCTGCCTGGAGAGCTCCTTGACGTCGAGCACCTGCCACGAGAACACGACGCCCCACCAGCGGAAGCGGCCGCCGCTGATCCAGAAGACGATGCGAACGAGCAGAAAGATGCCGATCGTGGTGGTCAGCCCTCGGCGCCGGCGGGTCGCTTCGCGCAGCGTTGCGGTGGCAGCTTGCAATCTCGCCGCAGACGTTCGGCGCTCCTCGAGCTGCGTGCTCACCGAGTCGCGGCGATGATCTGCGGTCCGAGCCACTTGCTCACCTCTCCTGCCCCTGTCGTGTCGAGGTGCACGCCGTCCGGACGGTAGTCCGGGTCGAACTCACCGCCCTTGCGCGCGCGGCCGTATTCGGCGAAGCGAACGATCTGCGCGTTGGGGACGGTCGGCACGAGGCGCTCGACGAGTGCGTTCAGCGTGTCGACGCGCGCGCGATCGTTCTCGACGAACGGTGGTCGGCCCGTGGCGCCCGCCTGATAGGGCACGCGCACATGGGGGTAGGTGGCCCAGAGGACCTTGCCTCCGGTGGCGCCGAGGACGTGCATCATCGTCGTCGTCTTCGCAGTGAGCATGCTGTCGAACTTCGGCTCGCCGATGCTCTCGAACTTCCCGTGCGCGTCCTTGCGTGGCGACAGATCGGCGAGGCCCATCACGACGAGCGTGACGTCGGGACGGAAGATCCTCACGGCGTTCCGGAGCGAGGTGTGCCAGTCGCCGCAGTCGGGGAGCGTCTTCTGGACCACGCCGAGGTAGCGCAGCTCGCCGACGCCGCCGATCCCGCACCCGACGGCGGTGAAGCGCTCGACGTCGAGCCCGTGGCTCTGCCCCCACGGTTCGAGCCCGGCGAACACCGTCCACCCGAGCGAGTCGCCGACGACGAGCACGTGCGGGCGCGGGTCGTGCGCGTGCTTCTGCAACGCCTCGATCTGCGGGGCCACCGGTGAGCTGCTGTTCAGGTCGAGCGCCGGATGCGCTGGCTTCGGGAGGGTGAGCGTGAGCACGAGGACCAGGATGCTGGCCGCGATCGCGACACCCGCGAACTGGGCCTTCGGGAACACGCGGCGCCGCAGGATGGGCCGTTCGACGAGCACGAACATCGGTATGGCGATCGCGAGGGTGACGACGAGGCGGAGCACGAACAGCTGCACGATGCCGATGTGCACTCGCTGCGGGCTGAGCCAGAGGTACACCGGCCAGTGGATCAGGTACACGCCGTAGCTGATGATCCCCAACAGCCGCAGCGGCGCGATCCCGAGGAGCCTGCCGATCCAGCCGTTGTGCACGCAGGCCACGATGACCACGGCGGTGCAGATCGCGTTCAGTGCCGTCACGCCCCGGAACAGGTCGCTGCCGTTGAACGTCGTACGCCACCAGAGGAGTAGGAGCACGGCAAACGCGGCGAGCCCGACCGCGTTCACGACGCGGCGCGCCGTCGGTGAAGATCCCCATTCGTAACCAGCGAGCGCGAAGGCGACGACGACGCCGATCAGGATCTCGGCCGCGCGGGTGTCGGTGCCGTAGTACAGGCGGGACACGCTGACGTGGGATGTGAGAAACGCGCCCCACAGCACGCTCGCGAGCGCGGCAAGCGCGAACACGATCGTGATGAGCCGCCGGCGCCGCACCAGCTTGGTGAGGAGCACGCACGCGAGTGGGAACACGAGGTAGTACTGCTCCTCGATCGCGAGCGACCAGAAGTGCTGCACTGGCGACGCCGCGCCGAAGATGTCGCCGTAGCTCTGGTTCGTGTGGATCAGCCACCAGTTCTCGACGTAGGCGAGCGCAGCGACGAGATCGCCGCGGAGGCGCGCGACCGAGATCGCGCCGAACGCTTGGTGGAACACCACGATCCCGAGCAGGGTGAGCAGCGCGGCGGGCAGCACGCGACGCGCCCGGCGCGACCAGAAGCTCCTCATGCCGAGGTGCTCGGTGCGGTCCATCTCCACGACGACGAGCGATGCGATCAGGAATCCCGAGAGCGTGAAGAACGTCGAGACGCCCAGGAACCCGCCAGGGAGCCAGCTGAACCCTCCGTGGTAGAGGAGGATGGCGAAGACCGCGACGCCGCGGAGCCCGTCGAGGCCGGCGACGCGCCGCAAGGGGCGAGCCCGACGCTCGCCCCGGGAATTCGTCCCTGACGCGTCGTGGTCGCCTGCCAC
>DATBHZ010000042.1:0-37820 GCA_036557185.1 Acidimicrobiia bacterium
ACCCGCAGCTCGAGGTCGAGGTGCACGAGGGCGGGCAGCCGCTGTACCCGTACATGATCGGCGTGGAGTAGCGGTCATCGCTGCCCGGACCCTGCGAGAGCTGCGCTCGACGCCGCTGGGCGACGTCGGCGGTGTCCCGCCTCGGATGCTCGAGAAGCTTGCGATGATGACGCCGCCGATCGAGTCGGTGCTCGACCTGCTCGAGCACTATCCACGCCGATACCACGACCGCACACGTCAGGCGGAGATCGCGGACCTGAGCCAGGGTGAAGAGGCGACGGTCGTGGGCGAGGTGCGGAGGATCGCGAGTCGCACGACGCGGCAACGTCGCAAGATGGTCGAGGGCGTGGTCGAGGATGCAAGCGGCGCGGTCAACGTCGTCTTCTTCAATCAGCCTTGGCGCGAGCGCCAGCTCGGCGAGGGCACCGAGGTCGCGCTCTACGGCAAGCTCGACCTGTATCGCGGCAAGCGCCAGCTCGTGAACCCGGTCGTCGACGTGCTGGGCCGCGCTGGCGAGACCAAGACCGGTGTCGTCGTGCCGATGTACCCGCAGTCGGGCAAGGCCGACGTCTCGTCGTGGGAGATCCACCCAATAGTCCTCCGCGCGCTCGATTGGGCCGGTGAGCTCGCCGAGCCGCTCGATGCGCGCTTGCGCGAGCGCATGAAGCTGATCGGCCGCACGGAGGCGTACCGGCTGGTCCACGAGCCGCCGACCCTGCGTGATGCACAGCGAGCACAGCGGCGATTGCGCTTCGACGAGTTCCTGCGCATGCAGGTCGGGCTCGTCGCGCGCAAGCGCGCGCTCGAGGCCGAGGAGAGCGGGATCCGCCACGAGGTCGGCGGCCCCTTGGTCGCGCGGTTCCATGCAGGGCTCCCGTACGAGCTGACCTCGGACCAGCGCGCGGCGATCGACGCCATCACACGCGACATGGCCGGCCCGGCGCCGATGCACCGGCTGCTGCAGGGCGAGGTCGGGTCCGGCAAGACGATCGTCGCCCTCACCGGGCTGCTGATCGCGGTGCAAGGCGGATATCAGGGTGCGTTGATGGCGCCGACCGAGGTGTTGGCCGAGCAGCTCGCGGCCGTGGCCCGCGACACGCTCGACGGCCTGCAAGTCGCCAGCGACGGAACGCTGCTCGCGGAGCGCCCTGTTTCCGTTGCGCTTCTCACGAACAAGACGGGCGCGCCGGAGCGTCGACGGATCGCTTCGGGGCTGACCGACGGGACCCTCGACATCGTGGTCGGTACGCACGCGCTGCTCTACGGGGACGCGCCGTTCACGAAGCTCGGGCTCGCGGTGATCGACGAGCAGCACCGCTTCGGGGTCGAGCAGCGCTCGATGCTGCGCGGGCTGGGCGACTCCGCCGACGTGCTCGTGATGACCGCCACGCCGATCCCGCGCACGGCCGCGATGCTCGTCTACGGCGACCTCGACCTCAGCGAGCTCCGCGAGATGCCGCCCGGCCGCACGCCGATCACGACGGAGGTCATCGGCCCCGGGACGCTCGACCGCGCACGCGCGTACGAGCGCGTCCGCGACGAGGTCGCGGCGGGACATCAGGTGTACGTCGTGTGCCCGCTCGTCGAGGGGTCGGCGAAGATCGAGGCGAAGGCCGCGACCGAGGAGTTCGAACGGCTCGAGAGCGCCGAGCTCGCCGGACTGCGCCTCGGCTTGCTCCACGGTCAGATGCCGTCGAACGTCAAGGAGTCGACGATGGCAGCGTTCCGGGCGCGCGAGCTCGACGTGCTCGTCGCGACGACGGTGATCGAGGTCGGTATCGACGTGCCGAACGCGACGGTGATGATCGTCGAGGACGCGGACCGGTTCGGGCTGTCGCAGCTCCATCAGCTGCGCGGCCGGATCGGCCGAGGCGGAGGACAGTCGTACTGCTACCTCTTCGCAGACGCGTCCACGGCCGACGCCGCGGCGCGGATGGAGGCAATGGTGGAGTCGACCGACGGGTTCGCCCTTGCCGAGCGCGACCTCGAGATCCGCGGGGCGGGTCAGGTGTTCGGTGAGCGCCAGGCCGGGCTCGGCGACCTGAAGCTCGGCAAGCTCCCGCGCGACGAGCGCTACGTCGCGTTCGCGCGCGAGGCCGCGGAAGAGATCCTGGACGACGATCCGAAGCTCGAACGCAACATCGCGCTGGCCGACGAGGTGGCCGACCTGCTCGGTGACGCCGTGGAGTTCCTGTTCAAGTCGTAGAGCAGAGCTGCTCCCGCCCTAAGGGCTGGAGAGCGAGGACCCACACGTCTTCTTCAAGTAAGCGCTCGCGGTCTTCGAGTCTGCGTCGAGGCTGCCGTATTTCGCTGTCACGGCGGCCGAGACCTGCTTCACATCGGTTGTGATTTCCTGCTGACTCTTCGGGTTGACCTTCTGCAGTCCCGCAAGAATGTCCGCCGACGCGAGAGCCAAACGATCGTGGGCTCGTCTCACAGTTTCGGGGGCCGCGTCGGCGACCGCTCGCCGCTCCCTCGACACCCTTGTCCACGCCGCGACGAAGCCCGGCCAGTCATGCGCGGCCCCAGCGTCGTGCAAGGCGCTTCGAAGCGCCTTGGCGTGTGTGCAGTAGGTGCTGGAGGAGTGACTCGGAGAGCTGGTGTGATGACCTCCCGACGAGCACGCGCCGAGTGCGACCGCACAGCAAAGCGCCACCGACAACGTCGCCCATCGCCGCTTGCTTGCCCGCACGGCTGGCAGCATGCCGCGCTCGGGCGTGTTCTCGCCAACGCGCCGCGGCATGAAATCCCCAAACGTCGGCGTCGCGTTGCGGCATGGACGCGTCGAACTCAATCGGCTCCTCACGGCGATCGGACTTCCCAGGACGGCCGGTCGAGCTCGTCGTTGTGCACGACGATGTGGGCATGATCGGTGGGGCGTGCGGTCGCGAAGTAGAGCTCTTGGGAGGGGATGTAGCGGCTGCGCCAGCGCCGCTCGACTTCTGCGGCCGATCCGTAGAGCCCGCCGTCTCGGGTGCGGGCGCGATCCACCGTCCGCTCGGATTCCGTGGACACGAAGATCCGCAGGTCCCATCCATCAATGAGCTCCGGGCGGAGGAGGAAGACACCGTCGAAGAGCAGCACCGCGTCCGCGGCTGCTGTCGCAACGGGCTGGGAGAGCGCGGTGTCCGTGGGTTTGTCGTAGACCGCCTGTTGAAACTCTCTGTCGCCGTCCGGCCCGAGCGGATCGAGCAGGACGCGGTACAGCGCGTCGTAGTCGAAGCTGTCGAGGTAGCAGCCTTCGGGCGACTGTTCACCGCGCCGATAGCGCTGCGACCGCGGGAGAAGGAAGCTCTCGATCGAAGCACGGATAACTTCGCCGCCCTGCGCGCGAAGGACGGCAGCGAGCTCGTCGGCCAGCATGGTTTTGCCCGCCGCTGGCGGGCCGTCGACAGCGACCCGCACCGGGTGCCCGATGGTGACGGACCCGATGGCCGCGGCGAGCCGATCGAGGAGCTCGCCTCGTGTGCCTGTCTCCATGTGTCCCTCGACCACGCTTTGGCCGATTGGCCGTTACGGGTGCATCGGTAGTGGGTAGCTGACGCGGATGGCGATCACCAACGCACTCGCAAGTCTTGCTGTTCGCGACCTCCTGGCGTCATCTCGCTGGTACGAGAAGATCCTCGGTCCTGGTACGCGCCCGATGCCCGAGGTCGTCGAATGGCACCTCACCGGGGGCGGCGGGCTGCAGGTCTACACAGGGCCCGAAAGAGCCGGCCAGGGTTCCTGCACGCTGATCGTGACCGACATCGACGAGATCGCTCGGCAACTGCGTGACACGGCCATCGCTCCCGACGCGGAGCCAACGCGCGGTGACCTCGTCGACACGGTGATGATCAAAGACCCCGACGGGAACTCGATCGCGTTCGCGGCTCCGAAGGACGCCACGCTCATCCGGTGACGGACTCCCGTGGCGCGACATCGTCACGGAATATTCCTTGAGCGGGACAGCGGCGTTACCTCGTAGATCTGAAGCCAGTTCCCCTCCGGATCGCGAAAGGAGCAGTACGAGCCCCATTCCTCGCTCACGATCGGGTCGCAGCGCACCCCCTTCGCATCGAGCCGCGCACGTTCGCGCTCAACCTCGTCGACGATGAAGCACAGCTGCACGGCGTCCCGGTTCGCGCCCTGCAACAGCTTGGTGTCCCAGAAGACCGCCGCGTCGAACAACTCCAGGGTCACGTCACCCGTCCGGAGTGATACCCAGTTCTCCATCGGCACGCACGGAGGGCCGGGGGCTACGTCCGCTGTCTCGAAGCCAAGCGCATCTCGGTAGAACTGAAGCATCGCAGGGAAGTCACCCACGAAGAGGTTCACCTGTGACAGGTTCATCCTGTGTCGTCTCCGGCTCGGCAGGCGGTCGGTGTGACCGCGAACGCACCTCGGCGTTCAGGAATGTTCCTAGAGCTGGCTGGGCAGATCAACAAATCTGGCGCGCCGAGGAAAGCTAGGGGCTCGACGGATTCAGAAGCGCGACGCGCTCCATGAAGCTCCAGCGGTACCCGGCGGGATCCACGATCTCGTCCGTCATTCGGACCCCGAAGTTGCGTTCGACCGGATCTCCAATGTCGACTCCTCCTGATCGGACGCGAGCGCAAAGCACGTCCAGGTCGTCGACCCAGACTCCAATCCACGGAGCGGGGCCGCGCCCGTTTTCGCCACGACGAGATCACCACCCGCGGCGACCCCATGCCTGGATCATTCGCGGCCCTGCGACGAGGGTGCCGGGATCATCGGTGAATGCCTTGAGTTCGGCATGCGTGGCGTCGAAGTCTTCAGCGCTGGTGACCCGCGCACCAAGGACAGCGGTCCGGATCATCTGCATGGACATCTGCTGGAGCTGCTTTATCGGGCCGTCGATGAAGGCGGGTTGGGCGACACGCACGCCGACATCGGCCAGGCCTGCTCCCTGCAGGAGGCCCGGAAGCCGCGGGCCGATGTCGAGATCAGCGCCAGTCAGCCGAACGGTTTCTCTGAACCAGCCGACCCACCGGTCATACGCGGGACACGAAGGTTCGGTGAAGCATCCGGCGAAGTGCACGTCCTCGACGATGACGTGGCCACCGGGCTTCACCGCAGCGACCATCGCTGCAAGCGTCGGAGCTGGGTCGGAGAGATGCGAGAAGAGCATTCGTGCGAATGCGAGGTCGAGGTCGGTTTCGGAGAACTGCTCGACCGGACCGACCCGGAATGCCACGTTGGCCAGTCCCCGCGCTGCAGCCTCCGTGCGCGCGAGCTCGAGGAGCTCGTCATCGAGGTCGATACCGAGCACGGAGCCCGTGGGGCCAACGCGTCTCGCGAGCTCGATCGCGATGTGACCCCCACCGCATCCCAGGTCGACACACTGCCCGCCGGCCGGAACGCCGATCAGGTCCAACAGGATCAGTGTTGCGGGCGCGTGCGTGCTCGCAAGCAGATCCATGCGTTCTCGCACGGCCCGACCTCGTTCGATGGTGTACCCGGACACGACACCCTCCCGGCTCACCAGCCCCGCATACATTGCCCGCTCCGGCGCGTTCCCGCTAGCGCACCGCAGCGTCAAGGCAGGTTTTCTATGTCCAGGCCGGCGACGGCATCGACCGCTGCCAAGGTCTCGCGGCCAAGTGGCTGGAGGTCGATCTGTTCGCAATGCAATGCGGTTGACACCCGCTCGATGACGCCCCACTCCCATATCGCCACTGCGTCGAGGCCCATGCGAGTGGCGAGCCATCGAGCACGCTGGCGCGGGTCGGCGTCTTCGAGAAGCTCGACAGGATCGCCCCGCATCAGGACACCGAGGTCGTACTCGGCTTCGGCAACGATCCCGTCCGGATCGATGAGCTTGAACTGCGCGCCGGCCTGCAGAGCGTTGAGCTGGTGCACGTCACCGTGGACCAGCACGGCCCGCTCGTCGTCGTGAGCTGCCTCCCGCCGCTGCGCACATGCAAGGGCATGGTCGATGGCTTGGACGGAACATGCGCGGTCGACCTTCTCCCACGTCTCGGTGATGAACGCTGCCAGCGTCCGTGCACGGTCGGCGCCTGTAGGAAGCCCACACGCCGGTCCGCGGCGCCAAACCCGCGCCGCCGTGTCGCACAGGATCTCGTGACGCCGACCGATCGGGACTCCGAGCTCGAATAGCGAAGGTCCCAGCCGTTCGAGCAGCAACGCGCCCACCTCGGGATCGTCTCGCAGTATCGCGACGCACCCCTCGCCATTGGCCAGACGTAGCGCCGTGATCTCGTGGAGCGCCGCGTCTCGGCTCCACGGAAGGAGAAGCTTCAGCACGACCGGGCGGCCGTCGGTGGTCGTTGCCTCGGCGACGAACGCTTCGGTGCCGCCGGCGAGCGGTCGGCCGACCGTGATGGCCCACTGCCGTTCGAGATGACCCACGAGCGCGGGAAGCTCATCGAGCCACTGCTCGGCGCCGGCGACGACGGCCTTGCGTCGGATGACCTCGCAGATGTCGATCAACAGAGATCCGCTTCTGGTGGTTGTGGCTTCGCGTCGTGGAGCCGCGCAAGTGGGTAGCGTCGGTGCGCTGAAATGGTGAATGGCCTTGGCGGAGAGGTTGAGCGCCGTGCCGGTTGGTCTTGTGAATGGCGTCGAGCTGTATTCGGAGCAACAGGGCACTGGTCCCCGGCTGCTGTATTGCAACGGGTCGGGGCTCACCCTGCAAGACTCCCGGCCACTGGTTGATGCCCTCACAGCCAGCTTCGAACTGCTGGCGTGGGATTACCGCGGCTTCGGCCGCAGTGGCCCGGTGACGGACCCGTACACCATGGCAGATGTCGCGGCCGACGCAGCGGGCCTGCTGGAGATCGCAGGGTGGCAGTCCTGCCGGGTGCTGGGCGTGAGCTTTGGCGGCATGGTGGCCCAAGAGCTCACCGTCACCCATCCGCAGCGGGTGGAGCGCCTTGCTCTGTCGTGCACGTCAGCCGGTGGCGAAGGCGGGTCCTCCTCCCCGCTGGAACAACTGCTGGACCTCCCGCCCGAACAACGGGCGGCGGCGGCGATGCAGCAGGTCGACAGCCGGTGGTCCCAGCAGTGGTTCGAGACCCACCCCGACGATCGGGTCATCGCCGAACGCCTGACCGGACGCGCGCAGGCGCAACCGGATCCGGTCGCCCAATCGGCCTTCGCGGCTCAGCTCCATGCGCGACAAGGCCATGACGTGTGGGACCGGCTCGGCGCGATCACCTGTCCCACCCTCGTCGGCTACGGCGACTACGACCAGATCGCACCGGCCCGCAACAGCGAGAACATCGCATCGCGCATCCACGGCGCGGAGCTGCACGGCTATGAGGGCGGCCACCTGTTCTTGTTCCAGGACCCGGCCGCCCTCCCGGCATTCATTGCATTCCTCCGAGCACCGTCGAACTGACGAGCGGCGCAGTTCGATGCGCGCTACGGGAGCGGCCCGAGGCGCGGTCGGAGCGGCGGCACATCGCCGCGTCAAGGAATGTTCCCAGAGTGCGAAGGTCGTCCAATCTGGCGCGAGCCCATGTGCGATGATCGGCCGACATGAGGCACGCGATCGGAGATGTCCTGCCGCTGGCTATCGCAGCGGCGATCAGTCCCTTCCCGATAATCGGCGTCGTTTTGATGCTCGTTACGCCACGCGCCCGGCGCAACAGCCTGATGTTCGTGATCGGGTGGCTCGCTGGCCTCGGGGTGGTCGGCGCGATCGGATTGGCATTCTTGGGCGCGGCCGGGGCAAGTAACAACGGGACACCATCAACAGGCGCGAACACCTTTCAAATCGTGCTTGGCGCATTGCTGCTGCTCTTTGCGCTGCGACAGTGGCGCAAGCGCCCGCGCGCCGGCGAGGAACCTGAACTGCCCAAGTGGATGAGCGCGGTCGACCGGTTCTCGCCACTTCAAGCGGCAACGCTGGGCGTTGGCCTCTCGGCGGTGAATCCGAAGAACCTCATCCTCACACTCGCCGCGGCCACATCGATTGCAGCGACGAACCTTCCGGGCACCGACCAGGCCGTCGCCTTCGTGAGCTACGCCGTGATCGCAACGCTCGGTGTCGCCGCGCCTGTTGTCGTCTACTTCACGATGGGTAAGCGCGCTGCGGGAGTCCTTGACGATCTCAAGGTCTGGCTCGGCCACAACAACGCTGCGATCATGGCGGTCATCTTCGCGGTCATCGGCGGGAAAGTGCTCGGTCAAGGCATCGCCGGGTAGCCATGCTGCACATTTGCTCGACCGTCGAGTAACGCCCGCTCTTGCGTGTTCGCGCAACGGCACCGAAGGATCCAGGATCGTTCCCAGAGCAGATCTCGGTTCTGCGCTCTCCAGGGCAGCCCCGGCGTTACAAGGTTCGGCGGTATGTGATTTGGAGGTCGTCGTCCCACCTCACATCATCGTGGGACAACTGGCCTTTCCCCGACATGAGCTGATTCGCATGCTCGAAGGTGTAGGTCATGCGTTGCGAGAAGGGCGCGTCAGGAGATGCGAATGAGCCCGCGGGAGACTGACGTCCCATCGCGGTCGCCCACCCGTCGTCGACCATCGTCAACTCGTACAGTCGGTAGACCCCGCGCGAGTCGAAGTAGTGCATGCGGAAGCCATCAGTGTCTCCGATGATCGATATTCCATCGGGGATGTCCGGATGCTCGTAGTGGGATCGAAAGATCACGAACCGCTCGCCATCGAGCCACTCGAAGGTGCTCGACCCGGCGATGACGACGCCTGGCATCTGCGGGTGGGTGGCTTCGGTAGTCCATTCACCGACAAGCCGACGACCCAAGCTCTGGAGTTCAGAGACCACGCCTCGCAGTTACCCGTCCCGCCCGACTTGCATTCGGAGCACGCAGATTGCCCGCTCGGGGGCGGTCTCGCCGCGGCGCCGCTGCAGGACCTCGCCCGACGTGAGGTATCCGCGCGCACGGTGGCGTCGGCCCCTACCCTCAGCGGCTCGGTGCCCGGCTACCCCGAGGCCGGGCCGTGACCGTGAGGAGCACTCGCTGTGAGCGGAAAGCACCGTGTGCCTGGTTGGTACCAGGACCCCGAGATGTTCTCGCCGGTGTGGCGCTACCGCTACTGGACGGGCACCGAGTGGACGGACACCACCGTCACCGACCCCACGTGCCCGGCGCCGCGCAAGCAACGCACCCGCTGGTTCGGCCTCGCGCGTTAGCGCGCGCCCGGATCCCCCGACCCGTCCGCGCGCGCGCGGTGCGCCGCGAGCGCACGCCGCGCGAGGAGCTCGTGGTTCTTGTGCCAGTCGTGGACCTCGTCGATCCGGCAGTAGCGCGCTTCGGTTGCCTCGTGTGAGATCGTGATCTCGCCGGGCGCGACCGACACCAGATAGAGGACGGCAACGTTGCCGTGCGGCCCGAAGTCGCCGCCGGCCGGGCGACCGATCACGTCGACGAGCGCGTCGATCGTCGCGCTCAGCCCGACCTCTTCCATCACCTCGCGCACCACGGTGTCCTCCGGTGTCTCGCCGGTGTCGACCCATCCGCTCACGAGCCCCCAGCGGTGGTCGTCGGAACGGTGGACCAAGAGGATCCGCTCGTGGGCGTCGAAGATCGCGGCATCGGCACCGACCTTCGTCGTGACGTAGCCGAGGTCGCGCGCGAGGAGCGCCCGGACGTCCGCGGCGGGGACGTCGAGGCTCTCCGCGTAGCCGCGCTCGGCGAGCTCGAGGAGCTTGGTGTAGCGCTCGCGGTCGTAGGGATCCGTCGCGTACGCGAGACCCGTGCGCGCGATCGCGCGCACGCCGTCGAGGAGCTCCAAGACGTCGATGCGCAAAATCTACGCTGGGCTCCGTGGAGCGAGGGCGAGGCGCCCGCTCGGCGCGCGGACCGCGGGTCGTCGCCGGCGAGGCCCGCGGCATGCGGCTTGTAGCACCCCGAGGTGGCCGGACGCGGCCGACGGCCGACCGGGTCAAGGAGTCCGTGTTCGGCGCGCTCGGGCCGGATCGCCTGGTCGACGCACGGGTGCTCGACGGCTATGCGGGTACCGGAGCGCTCGCGATCGAGGCGCTGTCAAGAGGGGCGCGTTCTGCCGTACTCGTGGATCGCGACCCTTCCGCGATCGACGCGATTCGTCGGAATCTTCGGACAACGCACATGACGGACCGCGCGATCGTGCAGCGGCGCGGTCTGCTCTCCTACGTGCGCGGCACGCCGCCCGAGGAGCCTTTTGACCTTGTGTTCCTCGATCCTCCGTACGACTCGAGCGGCACGGAGCTTTCGACCGTTTTGACCGCGCTGGGTGACGCCGGTTGGTTGCGCGACGAGGCGACCGTTGTCATCGAGCAACGCGCCGCGGCCGGTCCGGTTGCCCTTCCCGACGGATGGCTGATCGGCTGGGAACGCGGGTACGGCGATACCCTTGTCGTTCTCGCCGGGCGACCGTGACCGGCGAACCAGGTCTAGGAGCACTTCCTCCGTGGCAACCGCACTCTGCCCAGGCTCATTCGACCCGGTCACGCTGGGTCACCTGGACATCATCGAGCGCACTGCGCGCCATTTCGACCGAGTCGTTGTTGCGGTCATCCGCAATCCGCAGAAGGCGCAGTCGCTCTTCACGCTCGAGGAGCGCCAGGAGATGCTCGGCGAGGTCACCGCGCACCTCGGCAACGTCGAGATCGCGTTCTTCAAGGGGTTGCTGGTGGACTTCGCCAAAGAGCACGGTGCCGAGGCGATCGTGAAAGGGCTCCGCGCAATCTCGGACTTCGACTACGAGCTGCAGATGGCCCAGATGAACCAGCGCCTGTCCGGCATCGACACGTTCTTCATCTCGACCAGCCCACAGCACTCCTTCCTCTCGTCGAGCCTGGTGCGCGAAGTCGCGCGCTTCGGAGGGGACGTGACCAGCATGGTGCCGCCGGTGGTGGCCAAGAGGCTCAAGGAACGATTCGACATCCGGACGGGGGGCGCGCAGTGACCAGCGTTGAGCAGCAGACGAACACCGCCGACACCGAGGAGCTCGTGCTCCGCGTGCGCGACCACATCGAGTCGGCCCGCTCCATGCCGATGTCCGCCTCGGTGATGGTGAACCGCGAGGAGCTGCTGTTGCTCCTCGACGACGCAGTCGCTTCCCTGCCCGAGGAGCTGCGCCAGGCGCGGTGGCTGCTCAAGGAGCGCGACGAGTTCCTGGCCAAAGCGAGACGCGAGGCGGAGGACATCATCGACGCTGGACGCGCGCAGGCGGAGCGGATGGTCGAGCGGACCGAGGTCGTCCGCGAAGCCCGGCGCCGGGCCCAACAGGTGGTCGACACGTCCGAGGCCGAGGCCCGTGCGATCAAGCACGAGGCGGAGGACTACATCGACCAGAAGCTCGCGGCGTTCGAGGTCGTCCTCGACCGCACGATGCAAGCGGTGCAGAAGGGCCGCGAGCGCCTGCAGGTGGTCGTGGATCTCGCCGAGCCCGTTCCGGAGGTCGACGAGGGTGCGTTCTTCGACCAGGACGAGGTCTGACCGCCCCCACAGCATTGTTCCGCCAGCCTGGAAAAATCTAGGAAATCTGGCTGACCTGCTACGATGGTGTGTCGCTTCGCCCGAATTTTTCTGATGTGAACGTGCTGACAGCCACCATGACGACTCTGCGCTGCAACGTCGCGGACCTGCTCCACCACCCCGGATCGCGCCGCACCGTGCACCTCGAGGCCCCCGCTTCGGAGCTCGGCGGTGTCGGCGGTTCGCGCGTGGCGGACCGTCCGTTGGCGGTCGACGTCACCCTCGAGCGCGTTCCCGACGGCGTCGTCGTCCGAGGCCGCGTGGCGGGCGAGTACATGGCGCAGTGCAGCCGCTGCCTCGCTCCCATCACTCGTGAGCTGTCCGAGAGCGTCGACGAGCTGTACGAGCCAGATCCCGTCGAGGGCGAGACGTATCGCCTCGACGGAGACGAGCTCGATCTCGAACCTGCTGTACGTGACGCGATCCTGCTCGACCTCCCCGTCGCACCGCTGTGCCGCGAGGACTGCGCGGGTTTGTGCCCGGTGTGCGGCACCGACCGCAACGTGGCGCCCTGTACGTGCGACACGTCGTTCCCCGACCCGCGTTGGGACGCGCTGCGCGCGCTCACGTTCGACAACTAATCCTCCCGGACCAGGAGCACGGCAATGGCTGTCCCGAAGCGCAAGACCCCCCGAGCCAAGACGCGCACCCGACGCGCGTCCAACTGGAGGCTCGAGGCTCCCGCGCGCTCAATCTGCCCGAACTGCGGTGCGGTGAAGACGCCCCACACCGTCTGCGGCAACTGCGGTCACTACCGCGGTCGCCAAGCCATCGACGTCGACTAACGGTGCTCGAACGCACGTGACGACCCGGGTCGCGATCGATGCGATGGGTGGCGATCACGCCCCGGCCGCGATCGTTGCCGGCGCGTTGCAAGCGCTCGAGGCTCACGACGTCGAGATCGTCCTCGTCGGCGTCGAGCGCGCGGTCCGGGACGAGCTTCCCGGTGGCGCTCCACCCGCGGGCATCGAGCTCGTGCCGTGCTCGGCAGTCATCGAGATGGACGAGGAGCCGGGCACGTCGGTGCGCAGGAAGAAGGACGCGTCGGTCGTGCGTGCCGCGGAAGCCGTGCGCGACGGCAAGGCCGACGCGATGGTGGGCGCGGGCAACACCGGCGCCACCATGGCGAGTGCGCTCCTGCGCTTCGGACGCCTGCGCGGCGTCGCCCGCCCGTCGATCGCGGTGCCGGTCCCGGTGCCGTTCTCGCACCCGCACTTGCTGGTCGATGGTGGTGCGACGATCGATTGCCAACCAGAGTGGCTCGTGCAATCCGCCCGGATGGCTCGCGCGTTCGCGACGCTGCGGTCCGGCATTCAGAACCCGACCGTCGGACTGCTGAACAACGGCGAGGAGCCCGGCAAGGGCGACGAGCTTCGCAAGAAGACGTTCACGCTGCTCGACGGTCACGAGTGGTTCGTCGGGAACGTCGAAGGTCGCGACCTCATGAGCGGCCGCCCCGACGTCGTCGTCACCGACGGCTTCACCGGCAACATCGCGGTCAAGACCGTGGAGGGAGCCCTCAAGGCTGCCGCCGGGCTCGTGTTCGGCGTGCTCGACTCGACGCCGGAAGCGAAGGAGGCGGGCAAGGTCGTCGCGCCGCTGTTGCTGCAAGGAGTGACCGACTATCTCGATCCGGACACGATCGGTGGCGGAGCGCTCCTGGGCGTCGACGGCGTGTGCGTGATCTCCCACGGTTCGTCGTCGGCGCGTGCCATCGTGAACGCAGTGGGTCTTGCGATCGACTGCGTTCGTGGCGGGATGATCGAACGCATGAGGCAGGCCGTCGCGGAAGGAGCATCCGATGCCGGCTGAGACACATTCGACGCACGATCCGATCACGCGCGACGAGGTCGTCGGGCTCATCCGCAGCCAGCTGAGCGACATCCTCGAGATCGATCCTGCACGGATCACGGAGGACGCGAGCTTCGCCGATGACCTGGCCGCGGACTCGCTGGCGCTCATCGAGCTGGTCGAGGCGCTCGAAGAGGAGCTGGGGGAGCGGACGGTCGGCTTCAGCGTCGACGACGAGGATCTCGGTGACCTGAAGACGGTGCGCGAGGCCGCCGACTACGTGATGCTCAGGCTCGGAGGCAACGCGGCCTGACGGCCGCTCCCCGTCGTGACCGTCGACGCTCGCACTCGATTCGAGCAACAGCTTGGTTGGACGTTCCACGACACGGACGTGCTCGAGCAGGCGCTCGCGCACCGCTCCTGGTGCGCGGAGCACCCGTCCAGCCAGTCGAACGAGCGCCTCGAATTCCTCGGTGACGCGGTGCTCGGCATCGCGGTCACGGACTTCGTGTACCGGGCTTACCCGGATCTGCAGGAGGGCGAACTGGCGAAGGTGCGCGCTTCGGTCGTCAACGCCGAGGTGCTCGCCGAGGTCGCGGCCGAGATCGGGCTCGGCCCGTGCCTGCTGCTCGGGAAAGGTGAGGACCTCTCGGGTGGGCGCGAGAAGACGTCGATCCTTGCCGACGCGATGGAGGCCGTGATCGCCGCGATGTACCTCGACGGCGGCATGGAGGTGTCCCGCAGTGTGATCCTCGCCCTCCTGGGTGAGCGGATCGCCGATGCTGCGACAGGGCCCGGCGGCGACGACTACAAGACGCGCCTGCAGGAGCTCGCGGCCCAGCGTTTCGACCGACTCCCGCGCTACCAGCTGCGCGACGAGGGTCCCGACCACGCGAAGCGCTTCTTCGCCACCGTGCTCCTCGACGGTGAGCCACGCGGCTCGGGTGAGGGCGCGTCGAAGAAGCAGGCGGAGCAAGCCGCAGCGCGTGACGCGTGGCGGTGGCTCAAGGCCCAGCCCGGGCCCGCGTCCGTCGCGCAGGAGGGCGTCGCGAGCCGCGCGCCGGTGCACACGTCAGGTGGTGACATGGATGCCTGAGCTCCCCGAGGTCGAGGTCGTACGGCGCGACCTCGAACGTGAGGTGGTCGGCAAGAAGATCAAGTCGACGGAGGTGCACGGCATGCGCACCATCCGGAGATACCGCCAGAAGAAGCAGTTCACCAGCCTGCTCGACGGCCGCACGATCAAGGGCGTCGACCGGAAGGGCAAGTACATCCTGCTGCGTCTCGACGACGGTGAGGTGCTGATCGTCCACCTCGGGATGTCGGGGCAGCTCCTGCGCGCCAAGGGATCGCGCGAACCGGTCGCGAAGCACACGCACGTCGTCTTCACGTTCACGCAGGGTGGCCAGCTCCGGTTCATCGACCCTCGGACGTTCGGCGAGATGTTCGTGGCCGACGTCGACGGCATCGAGGAGGTCGACGAGCTGTCACACCTCGGCATCGACCCGCTAGAAACCGCGCTCAGCTGGGATCACTTCGGTGAGCTGGTCGCGCAGCGGCACACGAAGCTCAAGAGCGCGCTGATGGACCAGAAGTTCCTTGCGGGCATCGGCAACATCTACTCGGACGAGATCATGTTCAACGCGGGCCTGCGTTGGGATCGCCAGAGCGACGAGCTCTCGCCCGAAGAGGTCCGCCGCCTGTACCGCGCCGTCATCGAGACCCTGCAGGACGCGGTGAAGTTCCGCGGCTCGTCGCTCGCGGACGAACAGTACGTCGACCTCTTCGGCAAGAAGGGCGGCTACCAGGAGTTCCACAAGGTGTATGCACGAGAGGGCGAGGCGTGCCCGCGTTGTCGCGCAACGATCGCGAGGGTGAAGTTCGGCGGGCGCAGCACGTTCTACTGCCCCTCCTGCCAGGTGTGAGCTCCGCGAGTCCCAGCGGTCCGCAGCAGCGGTAACCAGGGTCGCTACGCTCGATCTGCCTCCCGCAAGACGCGTGGGAGAGAGGGGATTCCCGGGGTGTTCCTGAAGTCGCTGACCCTACGGGGCTTCAAGTCGTTCGCCGACAAGACGGTCCTCGAATTCGAGCCGGGCGTCATGGTCGTCGTCGGGCCCAACGGCTCCGGGAAGTCGAACCTGGTCGACGCGGTCGCCTGGGTGCTGGGCGCCCAGGGGCCCCGCACGCTGCGCGGCGGAAAGATGGACGACGTCATCTTCGCGGGCACGCCCGATCGGCCCGCGCTGGGGCGCGCAGAGGTCGCGCTCACGATCGACAACGCGGCCGGGCTACTCCCGATCGAGTTCTCCGAGGTGACCATCACGCGGACGCTGTTCCGCAACGGTGACTCCGAGTACGCCATCAACAACGCGCCCTGCCGGTTGCTCGACATCCAGGAGCTGCTCTCCGACACGGGCATCGGGCGGCAACAGCACGTGATCGTGGGGCAGGGCCAGATCGACGCAGTGCTGAACGCACGCCCCGAAGACCGCCGGGCAGTGATCGAAGAGGCCGCCGGCATCCTGAAGTTCCGGAAGCGCAGGGAGAAGGCCGAACGGCGGCTCGAAGCGACCGAGGGCAACCTCCTGCGCCTCCACGACCTCCTGCGCGAGGTGAAACGCGGGCTCGGTCCGCTGCAACGGCAAGCAGACGCCGCGCGCCGGCATGACGGAGTGGTCGCCGAGCTGCGCGCGATCCGTCTCCACCTCGCCGGCCACGAGCTCGCCGGTCTTCAGGCCAAGGCAGAGCGCTTGCGCTATCTCGCGGGCGAGCTCGACACAACAGGGGCGCGGGTTCAGGCGCGGCTGCGCGAGCTCGATCGTCAGGTGCTCGAAGCCGAACAGGCGTTGAGCTCCGTCGGCCACGGCGACATCGCCGACGCCCTCGGGCGTGTCGAGTCGATGCGGGAGCGCGCCCGGGGCCTCCAGGCCCTGCTCGTCGAGAAGCGGCGGGGGCTCGAGCTCGAGCTCTCTGCTGCGGCCGACGAGGGCGTCGTCGAGACCCTCGTCGCGGACGCAGGCGCGTTGCGCAACGAGCTGGTGGCCGCGGAGCGCGAACAGGCGTCCATGAGCGCGCAACGGGCCGAGGTCGAGGACGCCGAGCGCGCCGTCGAGCACGCACGGCACGAGCTCGAAGCCGAATCGTCCGACAGCGCTGAAGCAGCGCAACTCGCACGCGCCGTCGTCGACGCGGAGGACCATGTCGTCGCCGCGGATGCAGCGTGGCGCGAAGCGGTGGCCACCGCGAGCCGCCGGTCCGCGCGCGCGGACGCCCTGGAGCAGTCGATGACGGCAGCGGTCTGGGACGCGGGGACCGACACCCTCGCGGAGCTCGACGGTGTCGCCGGCAAGCTGGTGGACCTCCTCGACATCGAGGGAGGTGCCGAGCTCGCGGTTTCGGCTGCGCTCGGCGACGCGCTTTCCGCGGTCGTCGTCGACGGCGACGATGCAGCGCGCGAGGCGTTCGAGCGACTCGCTACAGGGGACGCCAAGGCGGCATTGCTCGTGCTCGACAGACGCGACACGGCGGTCACGAGTGGCGCGACCCTCGCGCCGCTCGGCACGCGGGCGCTCGCATCCGCGGTCACTGCGCGCCGCAGTGGATTGCAAGCCGTCGTTGCACGATTGCTCGGTGGTGTCGTGCTGGCGAACGCGGACTCCTGGTCGGCCGCGCTGGACCTCGCCATCGAGAACCCGGATCTCACGGTGGTCACCCGGAGCGGCGACCGGTTCGGCGGCTCGCGCCCCTGGGCTCTCGCAGGCTCGGGTGGAACAGCCGTCACGCAGACGGAGGTCGACGCTGCGCGGGCCGAAGCGGAGCAGGCCGCCGAGGTGTGTGCCGCCGCGGAGGCAGGCTTGTTCGCGGCCCGGGATCAGCTGCGCGCTGCGAGGGAGCAGTCGCAAGCGGCGGACGACGCAGCTTCCCGCGCACGGGCAGAGCGTCACGCCGCGCTCCGCGCGCGCGAGCTCGCAGTCGCGTCGGTCCGCCGGGAGTTCGAGGTGCGCGCCGCGGCGAGCGCCGAGCGCGCAGCCGTGCTCCGCCAGCGCCTCACCCAGGTCGAGGAGCGGCTCGAGCGCGATCCCGAGGCGAAGGAGGCGGCGGAGCGGTACCGAGCAGAGGTCGCGGGGAGAGACGGCGCCTATGCGGCGATCGAGTCCCGTCTGGCGGGGCAGCTCGCGCGCATCGAGGACGCGCTCACCTGGCTGCGCGAGGCGCGCAGAGAGCAGTCCGAGCGCGCGAGCGCCGCGGGCGACCGGCTCGACACGTTGCGCCGGGAGCGCTCCGACCTCGAGCGGGAGCTTGCGGGCGTGCGCGAGCGGCAGCAACGCAGGGAGATCGACGATGCCGAGAACCGCGTGCGGCTCGAGGCTTCGGTCGAGCGTGTGCGCACCGACTTCGACTGCGAGCCCGCAGCCGCTCTCGACGCACCCGCTCCGGAGGTCGAGGAGGGCACGACCCTCGCCGGACGCGCTCGGGATCTCGATCGCGAGCTGCGCATGATGGGCCCGATCAACCCGCTCGCGCTGGAGGAGTACGACCAGCTGCAGGAGCGGCACACCTTCCTGACCCAACAGCTCGACGACGTGAAGAACAGCCGACGCGAGCTGCAACGGGTCATCCGTGCGGTCGACAAGGAGATCATCGCCGTGTTCGGCGCCGCGTTTGCCGACGTGGAGGAGAACTTCACCCAGCTCTTCACGACGCTGTTCCCCGGCGGGGCGGGGCGGATCTACCTCACCGATCCGGAAGACCTCTTGAACACGGGCATCGAGATGGAGGCCCGCCCATCCGGCAAGAACACCCGGCGCCTCTCGCTCCTCTCGGGTGGTGAACGGTCATTGACGGCAATGGCGTTCCTGTTCGCTGTCTTCCGTGCGCGCCCGTCGCCCTTCTATCTCCTCGACGAGGTCGAGGCGGCGCTCGACGACGTCAACCTCCACCGGTTCCTGGACCTCGTGCACGAGTTCCGCGACGAGGCACAGCTCGTGATCGTCTCGCACCAGAAGCGAACGATGGAGGCCGGCGACTGCCTCTACGGTGTGTCCATGCCACCTGGCGGCTCGAGCCGTGTCGTGAGTCAGAGGATGCGCGGCGAGATCGTGCTGCACTGAGGCAGGCTGAACATGCTGCCGCTCGCCGGCACACCCAGCCCATCGACGCTCGAGAAGATCGCCGCGTGCGGTCCGGCCGGCAAGCAGGCCTGGCTCTGCTCGACGGTGTACGACATCACGGGCAGCAAGGGCGCGGCGGACTTCGCCGACAACATCGCCGACGTGGTCGATGTCGTGATCATCCTGCTCGTCGCGTGGCTCCTCGTTCGGGTGGCGCGCTTCGTCATCCGTCGCATGGTCAAGCGCCTGACTCGAGACGAAACCGGCAACCGGATCGACAAGCTTCGCAACCGCACCGGGCTCTCCCTCCTCGACACCTCACCGGTCCCCAATGTGCGGCGTGCGCTGCGCGCGGAGACGATCGGGCTCGTGCTGCGCAGCGTGGTCTCGGTGGCGATCTGGGCGACCGCGCTGGTCATGGCGCTCGACCGGATCGGCGTGAACCTCGCAGCGATCGGGCTCGGCGTGGGTATCGTCGGCGTTGCGATCGGCTTCGGGTCACAGTCGCTGGTGCGCGACTTCCTCTCCGGACTGTTCATGCTCATCGAGGACCAGTATGGCGTCGGCGACGTCGTCGACCTGGGCGCCGCGTCGGGCACGGTCGAGGGGGTGAGCTTGCGCACGACCCGGCTGCGGGACGTCGACGGTGTCGTCTGGCATGTCCCGAACGGAGAGATCCGCCGCGTCGGCAACAAGAGCCAACAGTGGGCTCGTGCACTGCTCGACATCGCCGTCGGGTACGACACGGATGTCGACGAGGCCGAGCGCCTGATCCAGAAGGCTGCGGACGAGGTCTGGCGCGATCCCGCCTACGGGCGGGTGATCCTCGGCGAGCCCGAGGTCTGGGGAGTCGAGGACGTGACGCCCGACCGCATGACCATCCGCGTCGTCGTGAAGACACGGCCTCTCGAGCATGCACGCGTGCAGCGCGAGCTGCGCGCACGGATCAAGCGGGAGCTCGACGGCGCGGGCATCCGACCGGGACCGGACCCGGCGCTCGGCGAGAACGGTCCGGCGGACGCGGCTCGGTAGCATCCTCGACCTCATGACAACGCTCGTCATCGTCATCATCGCCGCGGTCGTGCTCATCGGCGCGGGGGTCACCTTGCTGGTGCGGCGCGCTCGCGGCGGCGGCGACGTCATTGCACCATCGCACGAGCCGGCCGGCGGCGCTGCAACGACCATCGCGCCGCCACCACCACCATCCGAGGTTGTCGCGCCGGCCCCCGAGGCTCCGCCCGTCGAGGAAGCGCCGGTCCAGGAAGCGCCGGTCGAGGAGCTCGAGCCCGTCGAGGCGCCACCGGCCGTCCGGCCGCGTCTGCGTGACCGGCTCGGCAAGACACGCGCCTCCCTCGGGTCCGCCCTCGCCGCGGTGACGCGGCGGGGATCCGTCGACGAGGAGACCTGGGAGGAGCTCGAAGACGCGCTGATCCTCGCCGACGTCGGGGTGCCGACGACGACCCGCATCCTCACCGACGTGCGCGAGCGCGCTCGTGCGGCGCGCGTGAGCGACCCGTCGGAAGTCGTGGAGCTTCTGCGTGGTGAGCTGCAAACCGTGCTCGATGCGACGAACCGCGAGCTCTCGGTCACACCCGGCGAGGTCAACGTGTGGATGTTCGTGGGCGTCAACGGTGTCGGAAAGACGACGACGATCGCCAAGCTCGCGCAACGCGAGTCCGAGGACGGCCGCTCGATCGTCCTCGCAGCGGCCGACACGTTCCGTGCCGCCGCAGCCGAGCAGCTCGGCACGTGGGCCGATCGGGTGGGTGCGGATCTCGTGCGCGGGCAGGAAGGCGCCGACCCCGGGTCGGTGGTGTTCGACGCGATGAGCGCCGCCTCCAACCGTCGTGCGGATCTCGTCCTGGTCGACACCGCCGGCAGGCTCCACACGAAGGTGAACCTGATGGAGGAGCTCAAGAAGCTCCGTCGGATCGTCGAGCGCACGCCCGGCGCGTTGAAAGAGGTGCTGCTCGTGGTCGACGCCTCGACCGGCCAGAACGGGCTGACGCAAGCGCGTCAGTTCGCGGAGGCCGTCGACGTGACCGGTGTGGTGCTCACGAAGCTCGACGGCACCGCGAAGGGCGGCATCGTGCTCGCGATCCAATCGGAGCTCGGCATCCCCGTGAAGGTCGTCGGGGTGGGGGAGGGAGCAGAAGATCTCGTCCCGTTCGAGCCGGTGGAGTTCGTCGACGCGATCCTCGGCTGAGCCCGCGCGCACGCGCTCAGCTCGCTGCGTGCGCCAGATCCATCTGCTGGTAGAGGAAGTACGCCGTCTGCTGCTTGAACACCGCGTTCCATTGCACGTACGGCACGTGGCCGGCATTGAGGAGGGTCTCGAGCTCCGCGGTCACGCCCGCAGCCTGCGCCGCCTGGACCATGTCGGTCGCCCACGCGTACGGAACGACGTCGTCGGCGGTGCCGTGGAACTCGAGGATGGGCGCGTCCCCCGGCCCTGCCAGCGCCGCGGTGGTCCCGATCGGGAGGCCGCCGGAGATGCCGACTGCCGCATCCGCGTTGGACGCTGGTCCCGGGTTGCCACTGCTGCCGACGTTCTCGCTGAACAGCGCGACGAGGTCGGAGACGATCGCGCCCGCGGAGGCTCCGGCGATCGCGATTCGGTCCGGGTCGATGCGGTAGTCCGCCGCGTGGAGCCGGAGGAACCTGATCGCGGCCTCGGCGTCCTGCTGCGCGCCGAGCGAGGCGGTGTTGCAGCCCGGCGGCGGCGTGTCGTTCCCGCCGCAGCCGGGCGGCGCCAGCAGCCGGTAGTCGAGGGAGACGGCCACGTAGCCGCGCTCGGCGGAGTCCGTCGCGAGATCGACGATGTACCCGTCGCTCTTGCTGCCGCCGCTGAAGCTTCCACCGTGGATCCAGATGATGGCAGGACGCGCGGCCACGTTGTCGCCCGCGGGCTGGTAGAGGTCGAGGCGCAGGTCGACCGGGTTCCCGTTGTTGTCGGGCGCGCTGCCGTAAGAGATGTCCGCGGTCTTGGTGACGTTCGTGAAGACCTGGTCGAGGTACCGCTGCGGCGTCGGGACATCCGGTCGAGCGAGGAAGGGGCCGCACGCGGTGAGCGCGACGACGGCGACGGCCAATGTCACGATGTTGCGAATCCGCATCTCGTTGCCCCCGGTGCCGAGCAGCGCGTCCGGCGGCTCACGCTAGTCGTCGCGTTCATCCGCGAGCCCGACGGGTAGCCTCGATTCGATGTTCGATTCCCTGTCCGATCGCTTCGACGGCATCTTCTCGCGCCTCCGCAGCCGCGGAAAGCTCACCGACAAGGACATCGACGACGTCGCCCGCGAGATCCGGCTGGCGCTGCTCGAGGCCGATGTCAACCTCGTCGTCGTCCGGGAGTTCATCGCGCGCGTCAAGGAGCGGGCCAAGGGCGCGGAGGTGCATCAGAGCCTCAGCCCGGCGCAGCAGGTCATCAAGATCGTGCACGAGGAGCTCGTCACGACCCTCGGTGGTGTGAGCGGCAAGCTCGCGATGAGCCCCAAACCGCCGACGGTCGTGATGCTCGCAGGGCTGCAGGGCTCCGGGAAGACGACGGCCGCCGCCAAGCTCTCGCGCCACCTCAAGGGGCAGGGTCTCCAGGTGCTGTTGGTCGCGGCCGACCTCCAGCGTCCGGCGGCCGTCGAGCAGCTGCGCGTGCTCGGCAGCCGTCTCGATCTCCCGGTGTGGAGTGCGGCAGAAGATGCGCCCCAGGATCCGGTCGAGGTCGCGCGCACCTCGCTCGACGAAGCTGCACGTCTCGGCAAGAACCTCGTGATCATCGACACGGCCGGCCGTCTGCAGATCGACGTCGAGCTGATGCTCGAGCTCCGGCAGATCCGCGACGCCGTGCACCCCACCGACACGCTGCTCGTCGTCGACTCGATGACCGGGCAGGAGGCCGTCAACGTAGCGAGCGCGTTCGAGGAGTCGGTTGGTCTCGACGGCGTGGTGCTCACGAAGATCGACGGGGACGCTCGCGGTGGCGCGGCGCTCTCGGTGAAGGAGGTCGTGGGGAAGCCGATCCTGTTCGTGAGCAACGGCGAGAAGCTCGCCGACTTCGAGCCGTTCCACCCCGACCGTATGGCGAGCCGCATCCTCGGCATGGGGGATGTGCTGACGCTGATCGAGAAGGCGGAGGCCGCGTTCGACGCCGACGAGGCCGCGGCCGCCGAGCAGAAGCTTCGGCAGGGCACCTTCACGCTCGAGGACTTCCTCGACCAGATGCGACAGGTCCGCAAGATGGGCCCGGTCGGCAACCTCATGAAGATGATGCCCGGCATGCCGAAGGAGCTGCGCAACCAGGAGGTCGACGAGGGCGAGCTCGCCAAGGTCGAGGCGATCATCTGCTCGATGACGCTGGAGGAGCGTCGCAACCCGGCGCTGATCAACGGCTCGCGCCGGCTCCGTGTCGCCCAGGGAAGCGGTACGACGACCTCGGATGTCAACGCGCTCCTGAAGCAGTTCAAGGCCGTCCAGCAGATGATGAAGTCGATGACGCAGGGCAAGCGGCCGAAGCTGCCCATCGGGGGTCTTCCCGGGCTCTGAGAGGTGCTCCGAGCCCGGCGACCTGTAACCTGGTGCGTTCGCATCAACGTCGAGAGGACCTGTTCGTCGTGCCCGTGAAGATCCGCCTCATGCGCGTGGGCAAGAAGAAGCAACCCACGTACCGCGTCGTCGCCGCCGACGAGCGGTCGCCCCGTGACGGCCGTTACATCGAGATCCTGGGTCAGTACGAGCCGCGCAGCGAGCCGTCGAAGTTCGTCGTGAACGACGAGAAGGTGCTCGGCTGGTTGCGCCAGGGTGCGCAACCGAGCGACCAGGTGCATCGCCTGCTGGTGAGTTCTGGCCTGTGGGAGCAGTACGAGTCGGGCAGGTCGGCCCAGTCGGAGGCAGTGCGCAAGGCGAAGGCGCGCGCCAAGGGCTCGGCGGCGGCCAAGGAGCGGGCCGACGCGGCCGCGGCGCAGCAGGCGGAGACCGCGAAGGCCGAAGCAGCGGCCGCTGCCGAAGCGGCCGCGGAGGCCGAAGCCGACACGGGCGAGGAGGATTCGAGCGCGGAGGATTCGAGCGCTGAGGCCGAGGGTGCCGAGGCTCCGGTCGAGGAGTCCGCTGCCGAGGAGGACGCCTGATGAGCGGCGAGTTCGACGACGACCTCGACGACGAGTACGAGGACGAGATCGCACCCGAGGGCAACCGCATCCTCGGTGGACGTGCGAAGGCGGTCGTCGAGCACGTGACCCGTTCGATCGCCGAGCTTCCCGATGCCGTCGACGTCGATGCGATCGAGCGGCGCGGCGAGGTGTCGCTCCTGGTGCACGCCGACCAATCGGACATGGGTCGCCTGATCGGGAAGCGGGGCCGCGTCATCCAGGCGTTGCGCCAGCTCACCCGCGCGGCAGGCGCCGCCGAGGGGATCAAGGCCTCGGTCGACGTCGTGGAGTAGCGCCCGATGGGCGAACCGAGCCGTCTCCTGGTCGGGCGGATCGGGCGCGCGCACGGGCTCCGAGGTGAGGTCAGCGTCGCGCTCGACAGCGATCGCGTCGAACGACTCGCGCCGGGAGCGCGCTTGTACGCAGGTGAGCGGGCGCTGACGGTCGTCTCGGCGCGGCCCCACCAGCGGCGCTGGCTCGTTCTGTTCGAGGGCGTCGGCGACCGGGACGCCGCGGAGTCGCTCCGGGGGCTCGACCTCGAGGGTGATCCTCTCCCGAGCGCGCCCGAGGACATGTGGGTCCACGAGCTCGTCGGCTGCGAGGTCCGCGATCCGGGCGGCGCAGTGCTCGGGACGGTGAGCGCCGTTGAAGCGAACCCTGCGAGCGACCTGCTCGTGCTGGAGGACGGCACCCTCATCCCGTTGCAGTTCCTGGTGGAGCAGGGGGGTGGTTGGGTCGTCGTCGACCCACCCGACGGCCTGCTCGAGCTCAACCGGTGAGTGCTGCGCGATGACGATCCGCATCGACGTCTTCACCGTCTTCCCGGACTATCTCGATGCGCCGCTCTCCGTGTCGTTGCTCGGAAAGGCGCGCCGCGACGGGTTGCTCGACCTTCGCATCCACGACGTCCGCGAGCACACGACGGACCGGCACCGAAGCGTCGACGACGCTCCCTTCGGTGGTGGCGCCGGGATGGTCATGCGACCGGAGCCGCTGTTCGGCGCGGTCGAGGCCGCCGAACCGCCGCGCCCGCTGTTGCTCCTCAGCGCGAGCGGTGATCGTTTCGACCAGACCGTCGCGCGCGAGCTGTCGGAGACGAGCGGGTTCTCGTTGATCTGCGGAAGGTACGAGGGGGTGGACCAACGCGTCGCCGACTATCTCTGCGACGGCGAGCTCAGCGTCGGCGACTTCGTGCTCGCGGGCGGTGAGGCTGCGGCGCTGGTGGTGATCGAGGCGGTCGGGCGTCTCGTCACCGGCGTGATGGGGAACGCGAGCTCGGCGACCGAGGAGTCGTTCGTCGACGGCTTGCTGGAGCACCCGCAGTACACCCGCCCGGCGTCGTTCCGAGGTCACGACGTGCCGGCGGTGCTGTTGTCGGGCGATCACGCTCGCATCGAGCAGTGGCGGCGTGACGAGTCGCGGCGGCGCACCCGTGCCCGGCGGCCCGAGCTGATGGCGCAGCCGGGCGAGTCACGCGAGGAGCCCGGCTCCGTCGGCTGAGGAGTGGTTCCGCTACGATGATGGGCCGTCCCCGCACGTCCGAGGAAGACTCCGCGCCATGAATCCCACCGATCTCGTCGACCGCGCCTCCTTGCGGGACGACGTCCCCGAGTTCGCACCGGGCGACACCGTCAAGGTGCACGTCCGAGTGGTCGAGGGCAACCGCGAGCGCGTGCAGGTGTTCCAGGGCGCCGTCATCCGGCGCAAGGGTGCCGGCCTGCGCGAGACGTTCACCGTCCGCAAGGTGAGCTTCGGTGTCGGGGTCGAGCGGACGTTCCCCGTGCACTCGCCGATCATCGCGAAGATCGAGGTGGCAACACTGGGTGACGTCCGCCGGGCGAAGCTGTACTACCTCCGTGATCGGGTCGGGAGAGCGGCCAAGATCAAGGAGCGGCGGGTCTAGCCGGGCCGCGGCACCGGCGTACACTGTCCCCGTCGATCGATCGCCGCCGGACGGAGGCTGCGGGGTGAGCGCTGAGGACCTCGAGCGGTACGAGACCGAGATCGAGCTCCAGCTCTACAAGGAGTACCGCGACGTCCTGCCCATGTTCGCCTACGTCGTCGAGACGGAGCGGCGGTTCTACCTGACGAACGACGTCACGATGGAAGTTCGCAACGAGCAGGGCCGTTCCTACTTCGAGCTCGAGCTCCGGGATGCATGGGTCTGGGACATGTACCGTCCGGCGCGCTTCGTGGCGAACGTGAAGGTCGTGACCTTCAAGGACGTCAACGTCGAGGAGCTCGCCGGCAAGGACCTGTAGTGCCGGACGCTCGCCGCGCTCTCGGGGCGCGCGGCGAGGAGCTCGTCGCACGGTGGTACGAGGCACGCGGGTACGAGGTGCTCGATCGAAATTGGCGGTGCCGCACCGGCGAGCTCGACCTCGTGCTCATCGGCCGCGACGTGCTGGTGTTCTGCGAGGTGAAGACGCGGACGAGCGATCTCTTCGGCGCTCCCGTCGAGGCGGTCACCCGCACGAAGGTGCGGCGCCTCCGCGCCCTCGCCGCAGAGTGGATGTCGGAGCACCGGGGAAGAGCTCTCGGCTCGATTCGCTTCGATGTTGCTTCGGTCCTCGCGCGCGCCGACTCCGCTCCGAGCGTCGAGGTGATCGAAGGAGCCTTCTAACCGCGCGGTTCGCCTCCGCGGCCGTGCAGGCGACGCTGCTCGCGGAACCAGCAGCCGGTGTGCCAGTGCCTGCGCAGATCGGGCTCGGCGAGCGGTACGACCACCTCGTGGCCGAGGCCGGGCGGGATCTCGTGATCGCAACCCGGGCAGCGGTACGCCTTGACCGCCTCGTACGGCTGCACGTGTCGAACGGAGAGCTCGTCCGGTTCGTGCCCGGTCACGACGCGAGCAGCGCCCACAACACCAACGCGACGACGACAATGACGGCTGCCGCGACGAACAGCACGTCGGTCTTGCGTGCCACGCGGGGGCGATTGGGATCGAAACCCATCCGGCTACGGTAACGCTGCCCGTCTCCGAGGAGCACGCAGTGGACTCTCTGCTCGTCGACCGCGCCGACGGCGTGGTCACCATCACGCTCAACCGGCCGCACAAGAAGAACGCGATCGACGGTCGCATGTGGCGCGAGCTCGTCGAGGTCTTCGGAGAGGTCGACGAACAGCCCGACGACCGGGTGCTGGTCCTCACCGGCGCAGGGGACAGCTTCTGCTCCGGTGCGGACCTCACGGATCCGGCGAACGCGGACGCCTTCGGTGCGGGCGTCGGGGGTGCTCTCGCCCAGATGCGGCTCGTCGGCCGCGCCGCCCTCGGGCTGCACGAGCTCCACCGCCCGTCGATCGCCGCGGTCAACGGTGTGGCGGCCGGTGCCGGGTGCAACCTCGCGCTCGGCTGCGACATCGTTGTTGCGTCCGAGCGGGCGCGCTTCACCGAGATCTTCTCGAAGCGGGGGCTCAGCCTCGACTTCGGTGGCTCGTGGCTGCTCCCGAGGATGATCGGGCTGCACAAGGCCAAGGAGCTCGCGTTCTTCGGTGACATCCTCGACGCCCACGAGGCCGACGGTCTCGGCCTCGTCAACAGGGTCGTTCCCGAGACCGAGCTCCTGCCCACCGTGCAAGAGCTCGCTCGACGCCTCGCGGCGCTTCCGCCGAACCAGCTCTCGGTGACGAAGCGTCTGCTCGATCAGGCGCACTCGGTGTCGATGGCGGAGGCCGTCGAGAGCGAGGCCGTTGCCCAGGTGATGAACTTCCAGAGCGCGGACACCGCGGAGGCGATGGCCGCGTTCGTTCAGAAGCGCGCTCCGAGATTCACGGGCCGCTGACGGCCGCCGAATCCCTGGCGCTGCTCCTCGCAGACGCGGCGTGACACACGAAGCCCGCCGAGCGCCGTTAGCCTCCCGCGCAGTGGGCACAGCGACGGTTGACCGGCCACGCGCCCGCGTTCTCGGGTACCAACCTTCTCTCGACGGGATTCGCGGGCTCGCCGTCTTGTCGGTGATGGGCTACCACGCGGGCTCGAGCTGGATGCATGCCGGATTCCTGGGAGTCGACGTCTTCCTGGTGCTGTCCGGCTTCCTCATCACGCTCCTGCTCACGCAGGAGATCTTGCGGACGGGCACCGTCGACCGCCGTGCGTTCTGGACGCGACGGGCGCGCCGTCTGCTGCCGGCGCTCTTCGCCGTCATCATCGCCGTCGGTGTCTATGCGATCTTTTTCGCGACCGCCGCCGAGCGCTCCCAGATCCGCGGCGACGCGCTGGCTTCCCTCTTCTACGTGCAGAACTGGCACCTCATCCTGC
The DNA here is from genome assembly GCA_036557185.1 of Acidimicrobiia bacterium. Taxonomy (GTDB): domain Bacteria; phylum Actinomycetota; class Acidimicrobiia; order IMCC26256; family JAENVU01; genus DATBHZ01. Next base: position 27,758 of record DATBHZ010000042.1, read on the forward strand.
AAGGCCAGTCGTACTTCGCGCAGTTCGGCACACCATCGCCGCTGCGGCCGATGTGGTCGTTGGCGATCGAAGAGCAGTGGTACATCGTCTGGCCGTTGCTCTTCCTCTTCCTGTGGCGAGTGACGCGCGGAAGGCTCGCGCGCGTCGCGGCGATCACCGCCGGGCTCGCGCTCGCGTCCGCTGCGCTGATGCTCGCCATGTATCACGCCGGCCAGGACCCATCACGCGTCTATTACGGCACCGACACGCGCGCGCAAGCGCTGTTGATCGGTGCGGTGCTCGCGTTCGTCTACGCGGTGCGCCCCCGCTCGATCCACGCTCCGTATCGGTTGCTCACACAGGTCTTTGGCGTGCTGGGCCTGGTGTATCTCGCGCGCGAGGTGTTGGTCTCGACTGACCAATCGGTTGGCCTCTACCGCGGCGGGTTCACGCTCGTCGCCGTCGCGGCCGCCGCGCTCATCGCCGGTGCGATGACCCGGGGACCGCTGCGCTCCGCGCTGAGCATCAAGCCGTTGGTGTTGGTCGGGGTGATCTCCTACGGCCTTTACGTCTGGCACTGGCCCCTGTACCTGGTGCTGACACCGGCTCGGACGGGACTTTCCGGCTCGGCGTTGCTCGTCCTGCGCTTCGCGGCAGCGTTTGCCGTCGCGACGGTCTCGTATGTGGCGCTCGAACGTCCGATTCGCCGAGGGAAGATGCACTGGGTGACGCGGCCCACCCGCTGGGCGCCGGTCGGCGCCGTTCTGGTGTTGACGTGCGTGCTCGTCGGAACCTCGACGATCTTTCCGGCGGCCGGGTCTGCGAGCGCGAACGCGCTCGCCAACCTCAACACCGGAACCGTGTCGCAGCTCGAGAAGCTCGGCAGCGCGAAGGACAAGCCGGCTCCCGGTGCCACGCGCGTGCTGATCGCGGGCGACAGCGTGGCGTACACGCTGATGTGGGAAGGCCTCCCGAAGGACCTCGAGACCAAGGCGTGGGTGCAGGGAGCCGCGATCATCGGATGCGGCATCGAGGACGGCGACGGGATCAGTCAAGGCATCCGCATGCCCCAGCCCGCGGTTTGCGAGACCCGCGACGCGATCTACGAGAAAGCTGTTCGCCGCACCCAGCCGCAGGTGTCCGTGCTGATGATCGGCGCCTGGGATCTCTACGACCGAGTCGTCGACGGCAAGCCGATCCGGTTCGGGACCCATGCCTCGGAGCTGAACTTCGATCGTCAGTTCGATCGCGCTCGCTCGATCCTGACCAGCACCGGTGCGCCGCTCGTCCTGCTGACCTCGCCCTGCTTCTCCCCGTCAGACCGCGCGCTGGGTCAGTGGGGAGAGGAAGAGCGAGCTCAGCCCTGGCGTGTCGACTGGCTCAACACGGTGATCCGCAGGTACAGCGCGGCCCACCCCGCTGACACGACGGTCTACGACCTGCACGCGATCCTCTGCCCCGGCGGCCGGTACGCGGGCTCGATCGGGGGTCAGCAGGTGAGGGACGACGGCATCCACTTCACCAAAGCGGGCGCGTCGTATACGTATGAACGCCTCATCCCGTTCCTGCGTGGCTATGCCTCCGAGCACCCGGTGCAACGCTCGGGGTAGGGATGCTCAGCCGTCGCAGGAGGTGTGCTCGCTCGGTGCACCCTTCAGCCGCGCGGCGCGCACCGCATCCCAGTCGGGCGGCTCGACGCGGCGGACCAGCGTGTTGTGCTGCTCCCACTGCGCACCGCACGCCGGGCACGAGATCATGTAGCTCCCGCCGGAGTACTCGCTGACGTCGATGGGCGTGTTGTCGTACGGGCAACGTTGCAGCTTCACCACCTCATGATCGGCCGCGGCTCGTCACGACTTGACCGCCCCACCACACGACTCACATGGGCCACAGCAGACCACTTGCACGCCGCACCGCGCCCGAGCGCACCAACGCGCCGATCGCGACAGCGGCCTTGCCCGGAGTGAGACTTGTGCGCGCCGCGATCTCGTCGACCGTCGCCGGCTCGCCGCCGAGCGCAGCGAGCACGGCCAGCTGATCGGGCGACTCCGGTTCTGCGCACTGGGCATGGCGGCGCGCGCCTGGTGTCATGCCCAGCGCCTCGATCACGTCCTCGTTGCGGAGCAGCGGCTGCGCGCCCTGCGCGATCAAGGCGTTGCAGCCGGCGGCCACGGGGTTCCGGCGCGAGCCGGGGATCGCCATCAGGGTGCGTCCGTACTCGAGCGCCTTGTCTGCGGTGAAGCGCGTGCCGCCGCTCTCGGTGCCTTCGACCACCACGACGACATCGGCGAGCATCGCGATGATCCGGTTGCGAACCGGGAAGTGACTCTGATGAGGTCCGGTGCCCAGCGGGTACTCGGTGACGAGCATCCCGCTCTCGCGCACTCGTGCATGGAGGCGCTCGTGTCGACGCGGGTACACGCAGTCGAGCCCCGTGCCGATCACCCCGATGACGGACCCGTCCGCGTCGAGCGCGCCTTCGTGCGCCGCCGCGTCGACTCCGATGGCGAGCCCGCTCACCACCGTGATCCCCGCACCCGCGAGATCGGCCCCGAGGTCGTACGCGTCGGCGAGCCCGTGCGGCGTCGCCGCTCTCGTGCCCACCACCGCGACGCGTGGACCGTCGAGCGCGATCTCCCGCGCTCCCTCGCCGAGCAGCAGCGGGGGACGGTCGGGGAGGCCGTCCTCGATCGGGTAGCCGTCGGAGCCGTCCCGCATGACGCGCGTCCCGCGCTGCTCGAGCGTTGCTCGCAGACCGGGCAGGTCGATCGACGCGGCCCGCTTCGCCCACTCGCCGGCAAGGTGACTCGCTCGGGGATCTGTGGCGAATACGGAACCGACACGCCCGGAGCTCACCAATGCGAACGCCGCAGACGCGCAAGCGGGGGAGCACGCGCACGCATCGAGGAGCTTGCGCAGCCTCACCGGCCCCATCTCGGGAAGCGAGGCGAGCGCGACCGCCGCGACGTCGTCGTCGCTCATGGCGGTCACGGCTCGTCGGCCCTGAGCATGGCAGCGTCCTCGATGTGCTCCGGCGAGATGTCGGCCTCGCCCTCGAGGTCGGCAATGGTGCGAGCGACCCGCCGCACACGCGCTGCACCTCTGCCTGTGAGCGAGCGCTCCCGCGCGACGAGCCGCCAGGCGTCGAGCGCATCACCCCGGACCGCGGCGTGCTCGTCGAGCGCGCCGGCCGGCACGAGACCGTTGCGCCGCCACGGCGTTTGGTGCAGCCGAGCCCGCTGGCGCATCACGGCCTCGGAGACGCGTTCGACGACCACGGCCGACGACTCGCCCGAGACGTCGGTGGCGCTGGGCCCGTTGACGCGCAGCCTGAGATCGAAGCGGTCGAGCAGCGGAGCGGACAGCCTCTTTCGGTACCGCTGGCGCTGCGCGTCGGAGCAACGACAGGCCGGCTGTCCGAGCCCGCACGGGCACGGGTTGGTGCAACCCACCAGCAGGAACTGTGCGGGGAACTCGAGGCTGAGCGCCTGGCGTGCGATCCGCACCACGTGCTCCTCGAGCGGTTGGCGCAGCGCCTCGAGCACACTGGCCTTGAACTCGCCGAGCTCGTCGAGGAAGAGCGTGCCTCGATGCGCCAGGGTCACCTCGCCCGGGCGCGGACGGGCCGAGCCGCCGCCGACGAGCGCAGCGGTCGACGCCGTGTGGTGCGGTGCTCGGAAGGGCCGCCGGCGCACGAGCGCTCGCGGCGGCTCGGCTGCGACCGTCGATGCGATGCGGGTGACGTCGAGCGCCTCCTCGTCGTCGAGCGGCGGAAGGATGGTCGTGATGCGCTGGGCGAGCATCGTCTTGCCGGAGCCGGGCGCCCCGGACAGCAAGATGTGGTGCGTGCCGGCTGCGGCGATCTCGAGCGCGTGACGCGCCACCGCGAGCCCGCGCACATCAGCCAGGTCGAGTGGCTCTGCGGGTGTGGCCACCGGCTCGGTGGCAACGCTCGGGACGTCGGCGTCCGGCCAGGGCTCCTCACCCTTCAGGCACGCGCGCAGCTCTGCGAGATTCCGCGCCGAACGGACGTGCAGATCGCGCACGAGGGCAGTCTCATGAAAGTTCGCCTCGGGGACGACCACCTGCTCCACGCCTTCGCGCGCCAACGCGTCGGCGAGTACCAGCGCGCCGGGGACCGGCCGGACCGACCCGTCGAGGCCGAGCTCGCCGAGCACGGCGACGCCGTCGAGCTCATCGGCCGGGAGCTCCGACTCGGCGCACATGATGCCGAGTGCGATCGCGAGCTCCAGCCCGGCCCCGGACTTGCGCAAGGTCGCAGGCGCGAAGTTGACGGTGATGCGCTTGAGCGGGAACCCCAGACCCGACGACAAGAGCGCGGCGCGCACGCGCTCGCGCGACTCACGGCCGGCCGCATCGGGCAGGCCGACGACCGTGTAGCCGGGGAGGCCGTTCGAGACGTGCACCTCGACGCACACGGGATGACCATCGACGCCGAGCAGCGTCGCGCTCCGGATCGAAGCGAGCATCGGACCTCCAGCGGAACGGGATCGCCTTGGGAGGGCCGGAGCGCGGCAGCCTCGACGCAGGCGGCACCGTAGCCGCGGGGTGTGACATAGGTTCCCCCGATGGAAGCCATCCGCCATGCAGGAGCCGGCGACGTCGCCGCGGTGCTCGCCTTCTGGAATGTCGCCACGACGGCCGCGTCACCGACCGACGACGCCGCAGCGTTGCGCGCGCTGCTCGCCCGGCACGAGGACGCCGTGCTGCTGGCGATCGACGACGACCAGATCGTGGGAACGGTCATCTGCACGTTCGACGGTTGGCGCGGGGCCATGTACCGGCTCGCCGTTGATCCGGCGATGCGCCGACGTCACGTCGCGACATCGCTCGTCGATGCTGCAGAGCGCCAGCTGTGCGCATCGGGCGCGCGCCGGTGTCACGTGATCGTGATGGCGGACGAGGAGCCCGCGCGCTCGTTCTGGTCGGCCGCGGGATACGCGGATCACGGTGACCAGCGCAGATACGTCAAGAATCTCACCGCCGTAACCGGCTGACCAGCAGGTCGGCCGCGTCGAGGCGGTGGCCCGGTACCCTTTCGCTGTGCTGTGGGACGTCGAGGGCTACCTCGCTTCGCTGAGCGGGGTGAGTGACAACACGCGCGCCGCTTACGCACGCGATGTGCGCCAGTTCGTCACCTGGGCCACGCGCGGAGGTTGCCCGAGCCCGGCGGACCTGGACCGGACGCGACTGCGCCGCTACCTCGCGTACCTCGGGACGCGCGGGCTGTCGCGCCGCACCGTCTCGCGCAAGGCCGCTTCGGTGCGCTCCTTCCTCCGGTATCTGTCACGGACCGGGACGATCACCACCGATCCGGGCCGCGCGATGCGGACCCCGTCAGGGCCGGCGCGGCTGCCGCGAGTGCTGCGCGCCGGGGATGCGGCAGCGCTGCTCGACGGCGTCGCCGGCGCGGAGCTCCCCGAGGCCGACGTCGAGCGTGCGATCGTGCTCCGGGACCTTGCGGTGCTGGAGCTCTTGTACGGGACGGGAGTCCGTGTCTCGGAGTGCTGTGCGATCACCCCGGCGGACATCGACCTCCGGGGGCGCAGCGTGACGGTGCTCGGCAAGGGGGCCAAGGTGCGGCGGATCCCGCTCGGTCAGCCCGCGGCGGACGCCGTCGGTGCCTATCTCCAGGACGGCCGCGCCGCGCTCGTGGCCCCGGATTTCCCCACCAAGGCGATCTTCCTGAATCGGCGGGGCCGCCAGCTCTCGCCTCGTGATGCGAGGCGCATCCTGGAACGACATCCCATGCCCGACGGGAGGCGTGTACACCCGCACGCGCTCCGGCACGCGTACGCTACTCATCTGCTGGAGGGCGGGGCTGACCTGCGGACCGTGCAAGAGCTGCTCGGACACGCCGATCTCGCCACGACGCAGATCTACACCCATCTGACACGCGAGCGCCTGCGGGCGGTCTACGAGGCGACACATCCCCGTGCCTGACGAAGCCACCACCGTTGCCGCAGACCTCGCGGCGGCCGAGGCCGTCGCCGAGCTCTGGCGCGAGTACAAGGACGGCAGCGCGCCCGACGCGCGCGAGCGGCTCATCCTGCACTACTCGCCACTGGTGAAGTTCGTCGCAGGGCGTGTTGCCGCGGGCCTTCCCCAGAACATCGAGCAGTCCGACCTCGTCTCGTACGGCATCTTCGGGCTGATCGACGCGATCGACAAGTTCCAACCCGAGCGCGGCTTCAAGTTCGAGACGTACGCGATCTCCCGGATCAAGGGCGCCATCATCGATGAGCTTCGCTCGATCGATTGGGTGCCGCGGTCGGTGCGGTCCAAGGCGCGTTCGATCGAGCGCGCCTACTCGAAGCTCGAGAACGAGCTCAAGCGCACGCCCGAGGACCGCGAGGTCGCGGAGGAGCTCGGCTTGAGCGAGCCGGAGCTCGCGCAGGTGCTCTCGCAGATCTCGTTCGTCGGCGTGGTCGCGCTCGACGAGCTGCTCACCGCAGGCGACCGTGGCGGGGGAGCGACCGTCGGCGACATGGTCGCGGACCGCGTCAACGACCCGGTCGCGGCCTTCGAGGTCGACGAGATGAAGCACGTGCTCGCCGACGCGATCAACCGCATGCCGGATCGTGAGCGTCTCGTGCTCACGCTCTACTACTACGAGGGTCTGACGCTCGCCGAGATCGGTGAGGTGCTCGGTGTCACCGAGAGTCGCGTCTGCCAGGTGCACACGAAGGCGATCCTGCAGCTGCGCGCGCGTCTCATCGAGCCTGCGTCCGACAGGTAGCCCCTGCGCGCCTCTGGCGCGGGCGCGCACCACTCGCTAGTCTCCCGAACCTCTTCACGAGCAGCTCGCGCTGTCGAGCTTCCCGACGCTCTTCCCCGAGCCGTGTGGGTCCAGCCGGGAGCTGCTCGTGTCACGCCAACTGCTGCGTGCAACCGCGTGCGCCGTCGTCGCGTCGCTCTGCGTCTCGCTCACCGCGCAACCGGCGTCTGCCGACACGCCCGCCGGGACGTGGGTGCGCCCGGTCGACGGCCCGATCGCGCGGCCGTTCGCGGCGCCGGTGTCCTCGTACGGGCCCGGCCATCGCGGTGTCGACCTCGTGGCACCGCCCGGGACGCCGGTCCGTGCCGCGAACGACGGTGTCGTCGCGTTCGCTGGCCTGGTTGCCGGATCCCTCCACGTGGTGATCCGCCACAGCCACGACGTGCGGACCAGCTACTCGTTCCTTCGCTCGATCGCGGTGGACACCGGCGAACAGGTCCGGCGCGGCTCCGTCGTCGGGACCGCGGGCGGGTCCGGGAGCGATCACGCCCCCGGCGTGCTGCACTTCGGCCTGCGCATCGGCGCCCGGTACGTGGATCCGATGGTCCTGTTCGCTGCTGTCGACCTCGCCGAGATGGTCCACCTCACCACCGTCGAGCAGCCGCAGCAGGAGGGCTACGACACGCCGGCGCTCGAACGCCGCTCGCTCGCTGCCGCGCTCCGGTTGGAGCGCGGCAGCTCCGCGTTCGCGGCCGAGCCCGACCACGACGGGGGAGTGCTCGCCACCGTCGCCGGTGCTGCCGGCAGCGCTCTCGGCGTCGTCGGCTCCGTGCTCGAGCCCGTTGGCGCGCTCGCACGCTCCGTCTACGAGCACACACCGCTCGCCGCCGAGCTGCACGATCTCCAGCTCGCGGGCACGCGCCTCCTCGCGTGGGCCACCTCGCGCCTCGACTGCACGTCGGACACGTCGGCTCCCGCGTCCGGAGGTGGATCGGGTCACCTCCTCATGGCCGTCGGCGGCATCAACAGCGCGACGGCACCGGACGGCTCGTCCTTCGCACTCGACACGGGAGCGCTCGGCTACCGAGCGGGCGAGGTCCGCTACTTCAGCTACGCCGCCGGCGGCGGCTCCTACCGACCGCCCGACACGTGGCAGGACCTCGTCCTCGAAGCGCTGTCGTTGCGCGATCAGCTCCGGGCGATGCAGCGAGCATCACCCGGTCGCGAGGTCGACCTGATCGCGCACTCGCAGGGTGGCGTCGTCGTCGATGCCTTCCTGCAGATCATGTACGACCCGAGCGACCCGACCCTTCCGCCGCTCGGCACCGCCGTCACGCTGTCCTCGCCACACCTCGGCGCGCCGTTGGCGACGATCGCGGCGTGGTTGCGCGGAACCCGGTCCGGACGTGCGGCGCTCGGCGCGCTCGATGCCGTCGACGGTGGGCGCGTGCCCCCGTCGGACGCGCGCGCCGCCGAACAGCTCGCCGAGTCGTCGACGCTCGTGGATCGACTCTGGAGCCACCCACTCGCCGACGAGGTCGATCTCACCTCGGTGTCGGGAGACGACGACGTGGTCGTCCCTGCCGACAGGACCGTGGCACCCGGCTCCCACGACATCACCGTCGATCCCGCGGGGTCCGATGATCACAGCTCGATCATCCGCGATCCGAAGGCCATGGCGGCGGTGCGGCTCGCGCTCGAACAGCGAGCCCTGCCGTGCACCTCGTGGCGCGACGGAGTCCGCGGTGCGATCGAGCCCGTGCTGATCTCTCGCGCCGAGCACACGTTGGGCGCGGTCGCGAAGCGCGCCGCGCAGCTCGTCGACGGTGCCACCAAGGCCTGAACACGGAGGTTCGCATGCATTCGTTCTGGCAGGACGCTCGGCCGATCCATCGGCGCACCGGCGGAGGTGTTCGACGGTCGCGACGGATTCGCCGCACCGCGATCGCGCTCACGGCGGCGCTCGCCGCGTCGGTCGTGCTGTTCCTGGTCGCGGGGCGCACTTCGGGGAGCTCGCGCCCGGCCGCGCCGGCGTCGCCGTCCGAGCGACCGGTCCGGCCGCTCTGGACCGAGACCTTGCCGGATCAGCCCCAGGCGGTCGCGACGTCCGCCGGCCGCATCGTCGTGGTCGGCACCGCGTCCGTCACCGCTCTGGACGCGAGCGGGTCGCGACGATGGCAGCTTCGCGTCCCCGGCGCACAGCGATGGGTCGCGATGGATGCCGCGACCGTGCTCGTCGGGCTGCCGAAGGCCTGGAGGGCGATCGACGCGGCATCCGGCCGCCCGCGCTGGAGCGTCGCAACCGAGGAGGACGCGGGGCCCGGCGCTCTGGTGGGTGCCGGTGCGCCGATCGCGGTCGTGAGCACTCTCCAAGGAGGCTTGGTCGGGATCGACGCGCGATCCGGCCGCACGCTGTGGGCCGAGCGCCTCGACGGCTCGTTCCGGGGATCGCCCAGCGTCGATCCCGCGACGGGCTCGATCGTCGTCGTCACGCAGGGGCGAGCCACCGAACTCCGCGCGTTGCGCGCGGTCGACGGTGCGCAGCGGTGGAGCCGGCCGATTCCCGCGCGCTCCGGATCACCGCTGGTGAGTGGCGGCACCGTGCTCGTGGGAGCAGGTGACGGGCGGTACCACAGCGAGGTCGACGCGGTCTCGGTGGCCGACGGGCGACTTCGCTGGCGGAGCCCGATGCCCGCCTCCTTCCAGCCCGACCTCGCCCCGGCCGTCCACCGAGGGGTCGCCTACGTCGTGGATCAGCTGAGCCACGTCGCCGCCTTCGACCTCGCCGACGGCCGGCGGCGGTGGGTCACCGACCTGCAGGACGCGGTGCTCCTCGGCGCGCCCGTACCGGTGCAGGACGCGGTGATCGTGGCCGACTCGGGCCGGGAGCTCGTCACGCTCTCCGCAGCCGACGGCAGGATCCGGGCCCGCCGACTGGCGACCGGAGTGCCGGTCGCCGTGGTTGCCTCGCCCCGTGCGGTGCTCGTGGCGCAGCGCCTGGTGACATCCGATCATCTCGGCGCATTCGCGGCGTCGCGGCTGGCGAGCACGCCCTGACACGCGCTTCCGCGGTCGCCGCCGGCTGGGGCCGTCGACAGCTGCTCCGCTACAATCTTCGCCGACTCGGGCGTTCGCGCCCGAGATCTCACACGCCCGTCATCCAGTTATCCCAAGGTCGTGCCCGCCCCCTGGGCGGTGCGCGCTGCACGGGCGGAGGTACAACCAAGGGAAGGAAGCACGCGTGGCTGTCGTCAGCATGAAGGACCTCCTGGCCGCGGGGGTCCATTTCGGTCATCAGACGCGCCGTTGGAACCCCAAGATGCGACGGTTCATCTTCGGGGAGCG
>DATBHZ010000043.1:0-10245 GCA_036557185.1 Acidimicrobiia bacterium
CGCGCGTGGTCGGGGTCGAGCGAGAAGTCGTCGGCCCGCGTGCCGCACACGACCTCGGTACCGGTGATCCGGCTGATGTGACTGTGCAAGGCGTATGTCGGCTCGAAGACGAGCGCCTTGCGGCCCGCACCGCCGTAGGTCAGCAGCAGCGTCTGGAGGACCTCGTTCGATCCGTTGGCCGCGAAGACGCGGTCCTCCGGCTGGTCGAGGCGGTGCGCGATCGCCCGCCGCAGTTCCGTCGCGGCACGGTCCGGGTACCTGTTGAGCGCGATCCCGCGCAGCCGCTCCAGCCAGGCTTCGACAAAGGCCTGCGGCGGCGGATACGGGCTCTCGTTGGTGTTGAGGCGAACCGCGACGTCGAGCTGCGGGGAGTGGTACCCCTCGAGCGCGTGGAGGTCGTCGCGTGGTTCGGGACGGTTCATCGGCGGGCACGCAGCTCGAGCGACCGCGCGTGCTCCTCGAGCCCTTCCCCGCGCGCGATGACCGCGCCTGCGGCACCGATCTTCGTCACGCCCTCGCCCGTCGCCGTCACCACGTGCACGTGCTTGCGGAAGTCGTCCACGCGGAGCGCGCCGGCGAAGCGAGCTGCGCGTCCCGTCGGGAGCACGTGATTCGACCCGGCGACGTAGTCACCCAGCGCCGTCGGCGTGTCGACACCGCAGAACACCGCACCGGCGTTCCGGACGAGCGGAAGCAGCGCGGCCGGGTCGGCAACGCAGAGCTCCAGGTGCTCCGGGGCGACCGCGTTCGCGATCTCGACAGCGTGCTTCGCGTCGCGCGCCAGGACCGCACGCCCACCTGTTGACAACGAAGCGCGGATCTCGTCGCGACGAGCGCTCGACGCGACCGCCTCGTCGACGGCGACCGCGACGCTGTTGCACACGTCCTCGTCCCAGGCGATCACGATCGCGGTCCCGCCGGGCCCGTGCTCCGCCTGCGCGAGGAGGTCGGCTGCGACCCAGTCGGCGGGCGCCGTCGCGTCCGCGATCACGACGAGCTCCGACGGCCCGGCCGGTGCGTCGATGCCCACTGCCCCGTCGGCCGCGACCTCTTGTTTGGCGACGCTCACGTACACGTTCCCCGGGCCGACGATCAGGTCGACCGGCCGGATCGTCTCGGTGCCGTAGGCCATCGCCGCGATCGCCTGCGCACCACCGACCCGGTAGATCTCGCCGACCTCGGCCAACGCGGCGGCGGCGAGCGTGACCGCGGGCACCGAGCCGTCGGGCGCGGGCGGCACGCACAGCGCGATCTCGGTCACGCCTGCGCAGCGGGCGGGGATCGCCGTCATGAGCACCGTCGACGGGTACGCCGCGCGCCCGCCGGGCACGTAGAGGCCCACACGGTCGACCGGCACCGTGTGCTCGACCACCGAAACGCCGTCGACGTCGATGCCCCCCGGCTCGGGAACCTCGGCTTGCGCGCGGTGATACGCGGTGATCCGGCCAGCCGCGAGCTCCAAGGCCGCGCGCAGCTCCGGGTCGAGACCGTGGAGCGCAGTCGCACACTCTGCCGGGGCGACGCGGAGGTCGTCGATCGTCGCTCCGTCGAGGTCCTGCGTCAGCGCTCGTAGCGCGCGGTCGCCGTCCCGCCGGACCCGAGCGATGATGTCGCGGACCGCCGCAACCGGCTCCTCGTCCGAGTCCGCGGTCGCGGCGAGCACGGCACGCGGATCGGCGTCGGCGCCGCGCAGGTCGAGGCGCGACAGCATGATCGTCGATCGTACCTGTGGACCCGGCCGGCCAGCGGTCTGAATTGCCGTGCAGGGCCGGAGCCGCCAGGCTGCTTCGCATGCCTTCGACATCGGACCATGCCGAGCTGAGCACGCTGCGGTCGCAGCTCGACGACCTGGCGCAACGGGTCGTGGCGGTGGCCGACCACTATCGCGACACACCCGACTCGGCGATCATGGCCGAGCTCGACGCGACCGAGCGCAGCCTCGGAGCGGCACTCCGGACACTCGCGCGCGCGACGTCCATCGTCGAGCCGCGCTAGGCGCCCGGGCGAAGCATCCGAGCCGGCCTCAGAGCTGGGCCGACGGGCAGATGTCGGCGAGGAGACACGCGCCGCACCGCGGCTTGCGAGCGACGCAGACGCGGCGGCCGTGCAGGATCAAGCGGAGCGAGAGCGCACCCAGCTCGTGCTCGGGCACCAGGCGCCCGATGTCCGTCTCGACCTTCACCGGGTCCTTCTCCCTCGTCAACCCCAGCCGACGCGCGAGACGCCCGACATGGGTGTCGACGGGAAGCCCCGGCAGGCCGAAGGCGACCGATCGCACGACGTTCCCCGTCTTGCGGCCGACGCCGGGAAGCGTGACGAGGTCGTCGAGATCCGCCGGGACCTCCCCACCGAACCGATCGGCGACACCGGTTGCCATCCCGATGAGGCTCTTGGTCTTCTGACGGAAGAAGCCCGTCGGGCGGATGATCGTCTCGACCTCGGCCGGGTCCGCGTGCGCGAGGTCGTCGGGTCCGGGATATCGCTCGAAGACCCGAGGCGTCACCTTGTTCACCATCTCGTCCGTGCACTGCGCGGAGAGGATCGTGGCGACGAGGAGCTGGAACGGATCCTTGTGCTCGAGCGCGCAGAGCTCGGTGGCCGTCCCCGGATACTCGGACGCGAGCCGCTCGACGACGATCGGCGCGCGCTGCTTTGCTCCACGCGGAAGGGCCACGAGGCGCAAAGTAGCGTCTCCTCCCATGCCGGAGCCCGTGCTCGTCGCCCCTCCGGATCCATCCGCGATCGCTGCCGCCCGCCGGCTCGACCAGTCGGTGCTCGCGGCAACCGCGCACGAGGCGCTCCCCTCGGCCGTGTGGCGCGACCTCGAGCACCCGACCGCGGACTCGGCGCTCGTGTTCGACGGGCCACCGGAGACATCGGCGACCGTCGTGCACGTCGCCCCGAGCGACACGTTCGCCCCCCAGCACTGGCAGCTCGCGCTCGCCGCCGAGCCGACGGCGTCTCATCGCAGGCTCGCAGCCTCGCTCGAGCGCGCGATCGGGTTCGTCGCCGACCACGGCGGCACGAGCGCCACCTTGTGGATCCCGGGCGCGGACGACGCCACGGACAGGCTCCTCGTGCCGCTCGGCTTCGCGCTCGTGCACGAGCAGTTCCAGATGCGCGTCGCGCTCCCCCTCCAGGAGCAGCCGCGCTGGCCAGACGGTGTCACGGTGCGGGGGTTCGGCGAACCCGGCGACGAGCAGGCCTGGCTCGCCGTCAACAACCGCTCGTTCGCGAATCACCCCGACCAGGGCGGCTGGGTCGAGGAGACGATGCGTCGCCGGATGGCCGAGCCGTGGTTCGACCCCGCAGGCCTCCTTCTCGCGTTCGACTCGGCCGGCCTCGCGGGTTCGTGCTGGACCAAGGTGCATCCAGCGACCGGCGTCGAGCCGATGCTCGGCGAGATCTTCGTCATCGGCGTCGATCCCGACCGTCAGGGCACCGGGCTGGGGCGCGCGCTCGTCGTCGGCGGGCTCGACCACCTCGCAGCCTCACGTGGCTGCACGGTGGGGATCCTGTACGTCGACGCCGCGAATGCCGCCGCGCTCACGCTCTACGAATCGCTCGGGTTCACGGTGCACCGCACCGACCGGGCATACGAGCGGGCCGTACCCTCGAGGTCGTGACCAGCCGCTACGGAGCCGCACGCGAGGAGTACGGAGACTGGCTCGCACAGCGCGGCCAGCCGCGGTACCGCCTCGATCAGGTGTGGCGCGCGCTGTACGAGGCGCGTGCCCCGCTCGCCGACGCGACGGCATTGCCGAAACCGCTCCGCGCGGATCTCGCGGAAGCCTTCCCGGACTCGCTCGAGTGCGCGCTCGAGCGCACCTCCGACGATGCGACGACGAAGTGGCTCTGGTCCTGCACGGCCGACCGGGTACAGATCGAAACCGTCCTCATGCGATACCCGCGCCGGGCGACCGTGTGTGTCTCGTCGCAGGCGGGTTGCGCGATGGGGTGCACCTTCTGCGCGACGGGCCAGGCGGGCTTCGATCGTCACCTCACGAGCGCCGAGATCGTCGAGCAGGTGGCGCGTGCGATGCAGAGCTCGCCGCAGCCGGTACGCAACGTCGTCTTCATGGGCATGGGCGAGCCACTCGCGAACTACGACGAGACCTGGGACGCGGTCGAGGCGCTCCACGGGCGCTTCGGGATCTCCGCTCGGCACATCACCGTGTCGACCGTCGGGATCGTCCCCGGTATGCGCCGGCTCGCCGAGGAACAGATACCCGTCACCCTTGCGGTCTCGCTGCATGCCGCGGACGACGACCTCCGGAGCACCCTGGTGCCGATCAACCGCCGCTACCCGATCGCCGAGGTGCTCGACGCCGCGGCCGCCTATGCCGCGTCGAAGGGCCGCCGGGTGAGCTTCGAGTATGCGTGCATCGACGGCGTGAACGACGACCCCAGGCAGGCGATCCGGCTGGCGAACCTCCTGCGCCCGCTGGGTGCGCTGGGCGCGCACGTCAACGTGATTCCGCTCAATCCAACGAGCGAATTCGAGGGTTCCGTGCCGTCGCGGGACCGTGTCCGGGCCTTCGCGGACGCCCTGCGCGAGCACGGCGTCAACGTGACGGTCCGCCGGAACCGCGGGACCGGGATCGACGCCGCCTGCGGCCAGCTGCGGCGCCGGGCCACCACCTCGTGACGTGCCCGTGGCCCTGCTCCTGTCCGAGGGCGCGTTCTCGGCCACAATGGTGCCCGTGAACGAGCAACGATGGGTCAACCCCCACCAACCACAGACGCTCTACATGGCCAGCGTGCTCTGTTACCTGGAAGCGGGTCTCGGTGTGCTCGGTCTCTTCACCCCGCTCGGCTCCTCGCTCACCGACGTGCTCATCGTGTTCCCACCCATTGGCTTCATCGTGCTCGTGGGTCTCGCTGCGGGCGGATGGGGAATCGCGAACGAGAAGAAGTGGGCGTACCCGGCGGCGATCGTTGCGAGCGCGCTGCTCGTGCTCTCGTTCCTCGCCCTCGCCTTCGGCAACCTGTTCAGCCTCTGGGCGATCGTGTCGCTCTTCTTCGACGTGATCCTCGTGGTGCTGCTCGTCCACCCGATGAGCCGCGACTACCAGCGGATCTGGTTCCGCTGATCGGACGCGACGCGCGTCACCGGAGCTCAGGGATGACGTCCGTCGCGAAACGACGCAAGGTCTCATCGGACGGGTAGTCGACGATCCACGGGACGACGGCGGCGCAGCCCATCTCCTCGTAGGTGCCAATCCGCTCGGCCACCTGCTCGGCGGAACCGGCAAGGTTTCCCAGCCGGTAGCCGTCCCACTCCTCCAGCCACGGCTGGGCCTTGCGCCTGGCCTCGTGGAACGTTCGGGCCTCACGCTCGGTCCCGCGGACGATGAGCTCCGGGCTCCAGGTCTTCGCGATCTCGTCGTAGTCGCGCCCCACGGCGCCGCAGTGGCCCTTGAGCACGTCGAGCTTGTGGGCGAACTCGTCGGGCTTGCCCCCGAAGTTCGACCGGTCCGCGTGACGCGCGACGACGCGCAACGTGAGCTGCTCGCCACCCCCGCCGATCCAAACGGGAGGGTGCGGTTCCTGGATCGGCTTCGGATCGCACTGCGCGCCACGCACCTTGTAGTAGGTGCCCTCGTAGGTCGTGTCGGGCTCGGTCCACATCGCCTTCACGATCTCGACCGCCTCGGCGAGCATGCCGATGCGCACCTTCGGTGCAGGGAACTCGTACCCGTAGGCCTTGTACTCGTGGTCGTACCATCCCGCGCCGACGCCCCACTCGAGACGTCCGCCGCTGATGACGTCGATGCTGCTCGTGATCTTCGCGGTGAGCGTGGGGGCTCGATACGACGTGCAGCTGACCATCTGGCCGAGCCGGATGCGAGACGTCGCTTCCGCGAGCGCAGCCATCGTGGTCCAGCACTCGAACACGGCCTCGTGGGCCGGCGTGGGCACGTTGTGGAAGTGGTCGTAGACCCAGATCGAGTCGTATCCCAGCTCTTCCGCGAGCAGGGCGACCTCGCGGCAACGCGCCCACTTGTTCGCCGCGCCGTCGATGCTCGCGAGATCCATCTTCCAACCCTGGGGCGCGAACGCGCCGAACTGCATGCTCATCCGACCTCCGTGAACGTGTGCGCCGGCCCGGTCCGAGCAGCGCCCTTCGCACGCTACCCCTCGTAGAATCCCGCCGATGGCCGGGCACGACGCGCTCGTCGACGGGGTCACCGCACGCCTGCGCCCGCTCGAGATCGAGGCGAACCAAGCGTGGTGGTTGTCGAGCACCGACGTCACGGAAGTGCACGAGCAACGACGTGTCCACGCCGATCTCGCGCTGCGTGACGCGCTCGCCGACGCGGCCGCATTCCGCGACGTTCGGAATGCGCTCACGGGAACACCGAACGAACGCGAGGAGCGTCAGCTGCGGCTCCTGCACGACCGGTTCCTGCCCCAGCAGATCCCCGCGGACCTACGCGCTGAGATCGTGCGGCTGGAGGCGAAGATCGACTCCACCTTCAACGCCTTTCGCGGTCGGATCGACGGGGACGATGTCGACGACAACGCCATCCTCACCATCCTGCGTACGAGCCGGAGCACCGGCGAGCGCTGCTCGGCTTGGGAGGCGGCAAAGCAGGTCGGTGCCGAGGTTGCCGGTCATGTTCGCGAGCTCGCGCGCCTGCGCAACCACGCAGCACGATCGCTCGGGTTCCGCGACTACTTCGCGTTGGCCTTGGCGACCGCCGAGCTCGGCGAGGATCGACTCTTCGCGACGCTCGACGCCGTCGACCGAGCGACGCGCGCGCCCTTCGCGCAGTGGAAGGCCGACCTCGATCACACGCTCGCTGTCCGCTTCGGCTGCACAGTCGACGAGCTGCGCCCCTGGCACTACGACGATCCCTTCTTCCAGTCGGCGCCGGGCGACGACGCCGTACGGCTCGACGAGTGGCTTGGAGACTCGGACCTCGAGGCGCTCACGGTCCGGACCTACGACGCGATCGGTCTCGACGTCCGGCCCGCGCTCGAGCGCAGCGACCTCCAACCGCGAGCCGGCAAGAGCCAGCACGCCTTCTGCATCGACGTCGACCGAGAAGGAGACGTCCGAGTGCTCTGCAACATCGTGCCCAACGAACGCTGGGCCGAGACCATGCTGCACGAGTTCGGGCACGCGGCATACGACCTGGGAACCGATCCGGAGCTGCCATGGCTCCTGCGCGACATGCACGCGCTCGTCACCGAAGGCGTCGCGATGCTCTTCGGCCGGCTCGTGCACATGCCCCGGTGGTTGACCGAGGTCGCCGGGATCGAGCGTGCCGACGTCGAGCACGCCGCCTCCCGTCTCCGCGCCACGCGACGCGCAAGCCTCCTCGTCTTCGCGCGCTGGGTCCTCGTGATGACGAACTTCGAACGAGCGCTCTACGCGGATCCCGACTCCGATCACGACACCCTGTGGTGGGATCTCGTCGAGCGCTACCAGCTCCTCCACCGGCCCGACGACAGGCATGCACCGGACTGGGCCGCCAAGATCCATCTCGCGGTCGCGCCCGTCTACTACCAGAACTACCTCTACGGGGAGCTCGTCGCCTCCCAACTGCAAGCGACCCTCGAACGCGAGTGCCGGGGCCTCGTCGACGAACCCGCAGCTGGGAAGCTGCTCGCGCGACGGGTCTTCGCAATCGGGCATTCCGTGCGCTGGGACCGCATCATCGAACAGGCGACCGGCGAGCCGCTCGGCGTCGGTGCCCTCGCGACGGAGGTTGGCACCGGATGAACGCAGCACGTGACCGCCGTCGTCGCGCGAGTCGACCACGAGGAGCGCGCATCGCTAGCTTCCCGAGATGCAGTTCAACCTCGCCGACCTCTGGGAACGCGTCGTCGACACCGTCCCCGATCGCGAGGCGCTGATCTGCGGCGCGACGCGCCTGACGTACGCCGAGACGGACGCGCGCATCGATCGCCTCGCGCACTCCTTGGCCGACTCCGGGATCGGGCCGGGCGACCACGTGGCGCTGTATCTGTACAACGGCGTCGAGTACCTCGAGGCCATGCTGGCCGCGTTCAAGATCCGCGCCGTGCCGATCAACGTCAACTATCGGTATGTCGAGGACGAGCTCCGCTACCTGCTCGACGACGCCGATGCCAAGGCCGTCGTGTTCCACCGCCAGTTCGCTCCCAAGCTCTTAGCCACACGTGACCAGCTCCCGGGCCTCCAGCTGTTCCTGAGCGTGGACGACGGATCAGGAGCGGATCTCGAGGAGCTCGGAGCGGTCGACTATGCGGACGCGCTCGAGCGGAGCTCTGCGACCCGCGACTACGCGGAGCGCTCGGCCGACGACCTGTACGTCCTGTACACCGGTGGGACGACGGGCATGCCCAAAGGCGTGATGTGGCGCCACGAGGACATCTTCTTCGGCGCGCTCGGGGGCGGAGACTTCGCCGGGAAGCCGGTGACGGCTCCCTCCGAGATCGCCGAGAAGGCCCTGGCCGGCCGCACGCGTTCCTTGCCTGCGTGCCCATTCATGCACGGCACGGCCCACTGGATGGCGCTGACCACCCTGTTCGGTGGCGGTGCGGTGATCATCTGTGAGGACCGCGCCTTCGATGCCACACACCTCTGGGATCTGGTCGCGCGCGAGCAGGTCAACTTCCTCGTGATCGTGGGAGACGCATTCGGGCGGCCGCTCGTCGACGCGTTGGAGCAGCGCGGCACCTCGGCAGACCTCTCCAAGCTCGTCGTGATCCTCTCGGGCGGCGCGATTCTCTCGCCGACCGTGAAGGCGAGCCTCGCGGACCGTCTTCCGGGCTGCATGATCATCGACGGCTACGGCAGCTCCGAGAGCGGTGGGCAGGGCCAATCCGTCACCGTGGCGGGTTCGGCACCCGCGGGAGCGCCGCGGTTCCGGGTCAACGCGCAGACGACCGTCCTCGACGACGAGCTCTCCCCTGCCGAGCCGGGTGTGGTCGGCAAGCTCGCGCGCAAGGGGCACATCCCGCTCGGGTACTACAAGGACCCCGAGAAGTCGGCACGCACGTTTCCGGTCGTCGACGGCGTGCGCTGGTCCGTGCCGGGCGATCACGCGCGCATCGAGGACGACGGGACGATCACCCTGCTCGGGCGTGGATCGGTCTCGATCAACACGGGCGGCGAGAAGGTGTATCCGGAAGAGGTCGAGTCCGCGTTGAAGGCGCACCCGTCGGTGTTCGACGCCGTGGTCGTCGGCGTGCCCGACGACCGCTGGGGTGAACGTGTCGTCGCCGTCGTCCAATTGCGCGTCGGCCACAACACGTGCTTCGACGATCTCGACACGCACGTCCGGTCGTCCATCGCCTCGTACAAGGCACCGCGCGAGCACGTCGAAGTCGCGACCATCGTGCGGTCGCCCTCCGGCAAGCCCGACTACCGCTGGGCGAGAGCCGTGGCAGTCGAGCGTCTGAGCGCCCCGGATCCAGAGGTAGCGTCCGAGACGTGAACCGTCTCGCGGACGAAGCGAGCCCCTACCTCCGTCAGCACGCCGACAATCCCGTGGACTGGTACCCGTGGGGTGAGGACGCGTTCACGCGCGCCCGCGACGAAGAGAAGCCGATCCTGCTGTCGATCGGGTACTCGTCGTGCCATTGGTGCCACGTCATGGCGCACGAGAGCTTCGAGGATTCGGCTGTCGCGTCGGTCATGAACCGGCTCTTCGTCAACGTGAAGGTCGACCGCGAGGAACGGCCCGACGTCGACGCGATCTACATGGACGCGGTTCAGGCGATGACCGGCCGCGGCGGGTGGCCGATGACCGTCTTCCTGACGCCGGGCTGCCGGCCGTTCTTCGCCGGCACCTACTTCCCGAAGCAGCAGACGCAGGGCATGCCCGGCTTCGTGCAGGTGCTCGAAGCGGTGGACGACATCTGGCGGAACCGGCGCGACGACGTGCTCACGCAGGCCGACCAGCTGTATGCCGCGATCGAGGGCAACACCTTGCGCGGCAGCCGCGGTGTCGCACCCTCCGAGTACCCGCTCGACGTGCTCGACAAGGCCACGGACGCGATCGCGGCGCGCTTCGACGCCGAGCTGGGCGGCTTCGGCCCGGCTCCGAAGTTCCCGCCGTCGATGACGCTCGACTTCCTGCTGCGCACCCACGTGCGGACGACCGATCCACACCCGCTGGAGATGGTGCGCACCACCCTCGACGCGATGGCGGCCGGCGGCATCTACGACCACGTCGGAGGCGGCTTCGCCCGGTACTCCACCGATGCGTTCTGGCTCGTC
This sequence comes from Acidimicrobiia bacterium, assembly GCA_036557185.1. Taxonomy (GTDB): domain Bacteria; phylum Actinomycetota; class Acidimicrobiia; order IMCC26256; family JAENVU01; genus DATBHZ01. The sequence goes on from DATBHZ010000043.1 coordinate 10,217, forward strand.
CCCCACTTCGAGAAGATGCTCTACGACCA
>DATBHZ010000044.1:0-3421 GCA_036557185.1 Acidimicrobiia bacterium
ATTCGGCCAGCTCCGCGGGCACCTCGTCGAGGAACCGCGACGGCGGGTTCCAGGACGGCGCTCCCCACGCCGATCGCGAGAGCGCCCGGGACAGGTACAGCCGCTCGCGTGCGCGGGTGATGCCGACGTAGGCGAGCCGGCGCTCCTCGGCCAACTCGGCCGGATCGCTGAGCGTGCGCAGGTGCGGGAACACGCCGTCCTCGAGCCCGGTCAGGAACACCACGGGAAATTCGAGCCCCTTCGCGGTGTGCAGCGTCATCAACGTGACCACGCCGCCGGACGCATCGGGCACCGTGTCCGCGTCGGCGACGAGCGACACCTGCTCGAGGAACGCGTCCAGCGAGGTGGCCTCGTCGGTGCCCGCGCGCTGCTCCTCGAATTCGCGGGCGACGGACACCAGCTCGCGCAGGTTGTCGACCCGGCCCTCGTCCTGCGGGTCACGGCTCGCTTCGAGCTCGCGCAGGTACCCGGTCTGGTCGAGCACCGCTTCGAGGACGGACGACGGTGTGCCGTCCGGCGACACGAGCACCGCGCGCAGCGAGATGAGCAACTCGGTGAAATCGCGGATCGCGTTGAGCGAGCGCGGCGCCAACCCGAACGACGCGTCGGCGACCTCGAGCGACGCGCCGAACGAGATCCGCTCCCGCTCGGCGAACGCCTCGACCGCGGCCTCGGCCCGATCCCCGATCCCGCGGCGCGGCGTGTTCAGGATGCGCCGCAACGACACCACGTCGTCCGGGTTCGCGATCGCGCGAAGGTACGCCAGCGCGTCGCGGATCTCCTTGCGTTCGTAGAAGCGCACGCCGCCGACGACCTTGTACGGCAACCCCACGCGGATGAACACCTCTTCGAACACACGCGATTGCGCGTTCGTCCGGTAGAAAACCGCGACGTCGGACGGTTTCACGCCCGCGTCGTCGGACAGCTCGTCGATCTGCTGCGCGACCCAGGCCGCCTCGTCGTGCTCGTTCTCCGCGACGTAGCCCTGGATCTTGGCGCCGCTGCCCGCTTCGGACCACAGGTTCTTCGGCTTGCGATCCGGGTTGCGCGCGATCACCGCGTTCGCTGCGGAGAGAATCGTCTGGGTTGATCGGTAGTTCTGCTCGAGCAGGATGGTCGTCGCGTCGGGATAGTCGCGCTCGAACTCGAGGATGTTTCGGATCGTCGCGCCGCGGAACGCGTAGATCGACTGGTCCGCGTCACCGACCACGGCCAGCTCGGCCGGTGGACGCGCGCCGATCGTCTGGGTGAGTTCGCGGACGAGCACGTACTGGGCGTGGTTCGTGTCCTGGTACTCGTCGACGAGGACGTGACGGAACCGGCGGCGGTAGTGCTCGGCCACGTCGGCATCGTTCTGTAACAGCCCGAGCGTCGACATGATCAGGTCGTCGAAGTCGAGCGCGTGAGCCTCGGCGAGCCGCTGCTGGTAGCGGGTGTACGCCTCGGCCAGCACCTTTTCGTGCGCATTGCTCGCCTGCTCGGACCAGGCCTGCGCGGTGACGAGCTCGTTCTTGAGGTTGCTGATCTGCGCGGACAGCGAACGCGCCGGATACCGCTTCGGATCGAGGTCGAGATCGCGCCCGACCATGGTCATCAGCCGCTTCGAATCGTCCGCGTCGTAGATCGAGAACGACGACCTTAGCCCGAGGACGCGGCCGTCGCGACGCAGGATCCGTACGCACATCGAGTGGAACGTCGATACCCACATCGATCGTGCGCGCGGCCCGACCAGTGCTGCGACACGGTCCTTCATCTCGCCGGCCGCCTTGTTGGTGAAGGTGATCGCGAGGATCTCGCCGGGCTGGACGTCTCGTTCCGCGATCAGGTAGGCGATCCGGTGGGTGAGCACGCGCGTCTTGCCCGACCCGGCGCCGGCGACGATGAGCAACGGCCCGCCCTGGTGGACGACGGCCGCGCGCTGCTGCGGGTTCAGCCCATCGAGCAGGGTCGCCGGATCGACGGCGAGCCGAGGACGCGGTCGTTCCAGCGCTGGGTCCGGAGGAAGCTCGAGACTGAACAGATCGTGGCTCATCACCGGCCAGCCTACGTCCGGGCCCCGTCACTCCTCGGAGTTGACGTGCCCCATGTTTTACACATATGTGTGAGATGGGTATTCAGTCCGGAGACGTCTTCGACCAGGAGGGTTCGCTATGACCACTGTCGAGAGCAAGACGCCCCAACCGCCGCAGTCCGATCACACCGGGATGCGGCGCGATATCGGAGTCATCGGCCTGTTGTTCGCGGCGGTCGGCTCGATCATCGGGTCGGGCTGGCTGTTCGGAGCGTTGACGGCAACCCAGATCGCCGGTCCGGCAGCGATCTTCTCGTGGCTGATCGGCGCGGTGCTGATCACCCTGATCGGGTTGGTGTTCGCCGAGCTCGGGACGATGTTCCCGGTGTCGGGTGGCGTGGTGCGTTTCCCGCACCTCGCGTTCGGCTCGTTCGCCTCCTACAGCATGGGATGGATCACCTGGGTCGCTGCGGCGACGGTCGCCCCGATCGAGGTCGAGGGTGCGCTGCAGTACGCCACCCGGTACGCGCCGTTCACGAAGGAGCACACGCTCAGCAGCGGGGAGAGTGTGCACACGCTGACCGCTCTGGGGTACGTGGTCGCCGTGCTCGCGATGGCATTCTTCGTCGTCGTCAATTACTTCGGCGTGCGCTGGTTCGCTCGGGTGAACAACGTCGCGGTGTGGTGGAAGCTCGGCGTCATCACGCTGGTCATAGTCGCCTTCTTCGTCACCGCGTTCCACGCCAGCAACTTCCACGAGCACGGCTTCGCCACGGACGGACTGCACGGCGTGTTCACAGCCATCGCCACCGGCGGCATCGTGTTCTCCTATCTCGGCTTCCGCCAGGGTGTCGAGCTCGCCGGCGAGACGAACAACCCGCGCCGCAACATTCCGCTCGCCGTCATCGGCTCGGTCATCCTCACCGCGATCATCTACATCGCGCTGCAGATCGCCTTCATCGCGGCCGTCAACCCGGCCGATCTCGCGCACGGCTGGGAGAACCTCTCCTTCAAGAACGACTTCGGACCGCTGGCGGCGATCGCGTCCGCGATCGGGCTCGGCTGGCTGGCCGTGCTGCTCTACATCGACGCGATCATCTCCCCGGCAGACACCGGCCTCATCTACACCACCGTCACTGCCCGGATCTCCTACGCGATGGGACGAAACGGCAACGCGCCGCACTCGCTGTCCAAGACCACGCCACGGGGCGTCCCGCTGGTCAGCCTGATCGTGACGTTCATCGTCGGGCTGATCGTGTTCCTGCCGTTCCCGAGCTGGCAGCAGCTGGTCGGGTTCATCACCTCGGCCACCGTGCTCTCGTTCGGCTCGGGACCGCTGGTGCTGGCCGCGATGCGTCGCGAGCTTCCCGACCACCAGCGCACGTTCCGCCTGCCGTTCGGCGACGTCAT
>DATBHZ010000045.1:0-10475 GCA_036557185.1 Acidimicrobiia bacterium
TTGGGGGCGGCCGACTCGCGTCAGCACGGTGTGCGGCTCGCATCCGCGCGAGGTCGCGAACACGAGCCGCGCCTGTAGGATTCGCGGCTTCATGCGGGGGAGGGCACTGCTTCGGGTGGCACTCGCGACGGTCTCGGTCGCCGTCGTGCTGGGCGCGTGCAGCAGCAGCAGCGGGAGCGGCTCGGAGTCTGCGAAGTCGAGCTGGGACTCCCACGCTTCGACGAAGCTCCGGACCACGGTCGCACGATTCACCAAGGCGACGCCCGGCCAGTGCAAGGACTACGCGGAGCTCCCGGCCGCCCAGTACACGACCAGCGCCTCGAAGAGCGGTCTGCCGATCCCCGGCGTGGTGGCCGACTGCACGGCGTTCACCGAGACGTTCGAGTGGTACGGCTTTACCCGTGCCGGTGCAGGCGCTCAGTTCGCGAAGCAGCAGGCCGACACGCTGTGCGCGAAGGCCAAGGCGCACAAGGTCATCATTCCGGGCTTCCAATTCGTCGTCGGGCCGACGTGGGCACTGCTTCCCGACACCGAAGGCTCGGCACGACGCACCGCGCAGACGCTCGAGGCCAAGTACCTGCCGATCACGTGCCCCGGGCGCTCGGCTGTCCAATGGGACAACGCCGGCGTGGCGCGTGCGCAGCAGCTCGTGAGCAACCTCCACGCGGCCGGTGTCACCTGCTCGAACTTCGCGCTCATCGACCGCGAGGACATCGTCGGCACCCCCGCCTACGCGCACGTCGGTGTCCCCGCCGCGTACGGGCAGTGCTCGGTCTCGGGCAAGCCGGTGGCAGTCATCGTCTTCGGGCAGACGGGTGCAAAGCAGGGCCCGTTCACCGCGGTCGACGCCAAGCAGCGCATCTGCGCGCCCGTCGGCGGGGTGGTCACCGGGCCGGACTTCTCGATGCTCGTCACGACGCCGAGCCAGGCCAAGCTCATTGCCGACGCGCTGCACGCCAACGTCGGCACTCCGAGCTGCGCGTAGCCGCGCCGGGATCACGCCATGCGCGGGATCGTGCTTGCAGGCGGTTCGGGGACCCGGCTGGCGCCGGTGACCACAGCGACGTGCAAGCAGCTCCTGCCCGTCTACGACAAGCCGATGATCCACTACCCCTTGTCGACGCTGATCACCGCGGGCATCCGGGAGATCCTGATCATCTCGACACCCGACGACCTCCCCCGCTTCGAGCGGCTGCTCGGTGACGGCTCACAGCTCGGGTGCTCCTTCGCGTACCGCGAGCAGCCGCGGCCCGAAGGCCTCGCGCAGGCGTTCATCATCGGTGAGGACTTCATTGGGAGCGAGCGCGTCGCGCTGATCCTCGGCGACAACATCTTCCACGGCACCCAGCTCCCCGAGCGGCTGCGCGAGGCGGTCGGCGCGGAGGGCGCGACGGTGTTCGCGTACCACGTTGCGGATCCCGAGCGTTACGGCGTGATCGAGTTCGACGCCGATCTCCGCCCGACCGCCATCGCCGAGAAGCCCGCCCTGCCGAAGTCGAGCTACGCGGTCACGGGCCTGTACTTCTTCGATTCCGACGTGGCGTCGATCGCGCGCGCGGTGCGACCGAGCGCGCGGGGCGAGTACGAGATCACGGACGTCATCAACGCGTACCTCGAGCAGGGGCGGCTCAACGTGGGTGTGCTCGACCGCGGGACGGCGTGGCTCGACACGGGAACGTTCGAGTCGCTCATGCAGGCATCGCAGTTCGTCCAGGTCGTCGAAGCGCGGCAGGGTCTCAAGGTCGGCTGCCTCGAGGAGGCCGCGTGGCGGCAGGGCTTCGTCTCGGACGCGGGGCTGCGCGCGCTCGCGGACCCGCTGACGAAGAGCGGCTACGGCGACTACCTCCTCGGTCTGCTCGACGGTGACCGAGCGTGACCATGCGCCCGCGCCGCGATGACGGTCGAGATCGCCGTACGGATACCGTGATCCCGTGACCGAGGGGACGGGAGAGCAACCGGGCGCTGATCCGACCGCCGAGATGGAGACCCCCGCGCCGTCGCGGGGCGAGCGCCGCTCGGACCGCAGGCGGACGCGTCTGCTCGTGATCGCCGTGGTGGTCGCCGTGCTGCTCATCGCCGGCGGCGCGTACGCGCTCACACGGACCGGCGACAACAGCAGCGGGACGTCCTCGAGCTCCGACAAGAGCTCGTCGGACAAGGCTGCTGCAGCGCGCAAACGGCGCGCTCGGAACGCCGCGACCAGCACGACCACGAAGCCCAGCGCGGCCGCGGCTGCCGCTGCTGCTGCGGCGGCCGCGAAGCTGCACGGCGCCGCGCCAGGTGCGGCGGGGGCGCACGTGGGATCGACGCCCGCGGCGCCGAAGCCCCACGTCTCGCAGCCGTCCGGGGGCCCGGGCTTCAGCCCGGCTGCCGTGGTGACGGAATCTCCCGGCTCGTGCGTCTACGACCCCAGCACCGGCGGGGAGCTGAGCGACTCGGGCTCCTTGCACAACCCGACCTCCGCCACCGTGGTCATCGAGATCGACGTGTCGTGGACCGGCCCGGTCGGGGAGGACCTCGGCTCCGACAACGACGTCGAGAGCGCGGACCCCGGCGAGACGGTGCCGTGGAACGTGACCATGCCCGCGGCGGACCCGGGCGGACCGGTGCGCTGCACCGTGTCGAAGTCGTAGGCAGGCCAACGCAGGGACCGGTCGTGCGCGCTCCTACGGCCCGGTACGCGACTGCCCTCGCCGCAGCGCTGATCGTCGGTGCGTGGCTCGTGTCGTTCGCCCCGGCAGGAGCGGCGGCCGCAGCAACGGTCCCCGTCCCGGCGTCGATCGACGCGACCGGAAAACAGGACGTCACGACAGCCCTGAACACCTTCCTCGCATCGGTGGCGGCCGGCGCGACCGTGGCCTTCCCGAAGGGAGCCGTGTACCACGTCGAGGGTACCGTGTTCCTCGACGGGCGCAACGGCGTCACGATCGACGGCAACGGCGCGACCCTCGTGGCGCACACCGACGGCAAGGCCGCGAGCAAAGCCACGCCCCGGCGCGGTCGCCGGCCGGCGCGGCTGCGAACGCATCTCGCCATTCGCGGGAGCACGAACGTGTCGGTGCGCGACCTGAAGATCGTCGGGCCGAACTCGTCGGGCCGGTACGTCCCGGCGCTCGAGGGCCAGGCTGCCGTGACGGTCAGCGGATCCACGAACATCGTGCTCGATCACGACTCGATGCGCGACACCTACGGCGACGCGGTGTACATCGTGAACCACAGCGCCGACGTGACCATTCGATCGTGCGACGTCCGCCACGCCGGGCGGCAGGGCATCGCGGTCGTGGGCGCCGAGCGCGTGACGATCAGCGAGTGCAACTTCGAGAGCGTGTCGCGCTCGGTGGTCGACCTCGAGCCGAAGGGCCGCCGGGGCACCGCTTCGAGCGTCCACATCGAGCACAACCGCATCGGCCGCTACGGCAACTTCGTGGTTGCCGGTGTCGGCGTCGGGACGGAGGTCGGAGACGTCTGGGTCGAGCACAACACGGTCAGCGGCTCGCGCGGGGTCTCTGTCTACGTCGGCATACCGGGAAGGATCCGCAAGGGCTTCCACGTGATCGGGAACCGCGGGACGCGGACCTCCTCCGGGTACCAGGGTGCGCTCATGCGCTTCGTCCACTTCGACGGCATCGAGGTGCGGCAGAACCACCAGCCCGTGGCCGACGGCACGGTCGCGGTGCTCCTGGTCGGCTCGTGCCACGCAACAGTCGAGGACAACGACTTCCCGGGTGCCTCCCAGGTGCAGCGCTCCCAGGGTGACTGCGGGACCCAGCTCGCTCCCACCCGGGCGCCGCCGAGCCAGCGAAAGGCCGCCGGCAAGGCCCGCGCGCGCCGCCCGCGGAACGCCACGAGCGACTCCGGGGGCGGGTCGGACACGGGGACGGTCGTCCTCGTGGGTGTCGCGGGGCTGCTGATCGGCGCGGGGGTCGTCTACTCGGTCATGCGCCGACGGGCCGCGTGAGGGGCGGATTTCCAAAAGGCCCGTGGGCTGTGTATTCTGTTGGGTCGCCTCGTACATTTCGGCACGCTTCGCGCGCGCCCGAGCCCTCTGGTGGTGCCCCGTCGCAAAGCCCAAGGACGACACGATTCTCGTGGAAGGAACCGTCGTCGAGCCCCTTCCCAACGCAATGTTCCGTGTCGAGCTCGAGAACGGACACAAGGTCCTCGCTCACATCTCCGGAAAGATGCGCATGCACTACATCCGCATCCTCCCGGGCGACAAGGTGCAGGTCGAGCTCACGCCCTACGACCTCGGCCGCGGGCGCATCACCTACCGGTACAAGTAGCCAACCTCCGAGCGAAGAGTCCCCCGTGAAGGTCCGACCGTCGGTCAAGAAGATGTGTGAGAAGTGCAAGGTGATCCGCCGCCACGGCTCGGTCCGGGTCATCTGCGAGAACCCGCGCCACAAGCAGCGCCAAGGCTGAGGGAGCAACTCGATGGCACGCATTTCGGGCGTCGACATCCCGCGTGAGAAGCGTCTCGAGGTCTCGTTGACGTACATCTTCGGCATCGGGCGCAGCACCGCGAAGCTCATCTGCCAGCAGACGGGCCTGTCTGCCGACACGCGTGTGCGCGAGCTGACCGAGGAGGAGGTGGCGCAGCTCCGCTCCTTCATCGACGGCAACCTGAAGGTCGAGGGTGACCTGCGCCGCGAGGTGTCGAGCCACATCAAGCGCAAGATGGAGATCGGGACCTATCAGGGTGTGCGGCACCGCCGGAACCTTCCGGTCCGCGGGCAGCGCACCCGCACGAACGCGCGCACCCGCAAGGGCCCGAAGAAGACGGTCGCCGGCAAGAAGCGCGCCCGCAAGTAGACGCACGAGAGACGGAGCATTTTCGATGGCGAAGCCCCCCGCGGGCGGTCGACGACCCAGACGGCGCGAACGGAAGAACATCACGCACGGGATCGCGCACATCAAGTCGTCGTTCAACAACACGATCATCACGATCTCGGACCAGCAGGGGAACACGATCTCCTGGGCGTCCGCCGGGAACGTCGGGCTCAAGGGCTCGCGCAAGAGCACGCCCTTCGCGGCGCAGCTCGCCGCGGAGAGCGCCGCGCGGCGCGCGATGGAGCACGGTGTGCGCCGTGTCGACGTGGTCGTGAAGGGTCCCGGCTCGGGCCGCGAGACGGCGATCCGCTCGATCCAGAACACGGGCATCGAGGTGCTCGGCATCAAGGACGTCACACCGATCCCGCACAACGGTTGCCGCCCCCCGAAGCGGCGGAGGGTCTGACTCGCGATGGCTCGTTACACAGGCCCCGTCTGCCGGCTCTGCCGCCGCGAGCGGATGAAGCTCTTCCTCAAGGGCGCGAAGTGCGACTCGATGAAGTGCCCGATCGAGCGCCGGCCGTACCCGCCGGGTCTGCACGGTCGCGGTCGCATCCGTGAGAGCGAGTACATGCTGCAGCTGCGCGAGAAGCAGAAGGCGCGCCGCATCTACGGAGTGCTCGAGAAGCAGTTCCGCAACCTGTACGCAGAGGCCGCACGCCATCGTGGGATCACCGGTGAGGCGCTGCTCCAGATGCTCGAGATGCGTCTCGACAACGTCGTGTTCCGTGCCGGTTTCGCGTCGAGCCGCAACCAGGCGCGGCAGTGGGTGCGCCACGGCCACGTGACCGTGAACGGTAAGCGGGTGACGATCCCGTCGTACACGGTGCGCAAGGGCGACATCGTGGAGATCGCCGAGAAGGCGCGCAACGGGATCATCCTGCGCCACAACCTCGACACGATCGACCGCGCGGTGCCCCTCTGGCTCGACGTCACCGCCAACGACCTCAAGGTCGAGGTTCGTGACGTGCCGCTGCGCGAGCAGATCGACGTGCCCGTGCGCGAGCAGCTCATCGTCGAGCTCTACTCCAAGTAAGCCCCCCACCGGGGCGCGCGCCGCGCCCCGCCAGCGAGGTACCCCATGCTCATCATCCAGCGGCCCGAGGTCGAGGCCGAAGACCCCGAGGGCAACCAGCAGCGATTCAGCATCTCGCCGCTCGAACCCGGTTTCGGGCACACGCTCGGCAACAGCCTGCGCCGCACGCTGCTGTCGTCGATCCCCGGTGCCGCCGTCACGCAGGTGCGCTTCGACGACGCGCTGCACGAGTTCGACACGATCAGCGGGGTCAAGGAGGACGTCACCGACGTCATCCTGAACCTCAAGGATCTCGTCATGCAGTGCACGTCGGAGGAGCCGGTCACGCTCCGGCTCGACGTGCGCGGCCCCCGCGACGTGACGGCAGCCGACATCCAGACCACCTCCGAGGTCGAGATCCTCAACGGGGACCTGCACCTCGCGACGATCAACGAGAACGGCCGCCTCGCGGTCGACATCACCGTCGAGCAGGGCCGCGGCTACGCGTCCGCGGAGAAGACCAAGAAGGCCGGGGCACCCATCGGCGTGATCCCCGTCGACGCGATCTTCTCGCCCGTTCGTCGTGTGTCGTTCGACATCGAGCCCACTCGTGTCGAGCAGGCGACCAACTACGACAAGCTCGGGCTCGTGATCGAGACGGACGGATCGATCTCGCCGCGCGACGCGTTGGCGTCCGCGGGTGCCACGCTCCGCAACCTCGTCGGGCTCGTCGCCGATCTCTCGATCGAGCAGCCCGGCTTGGAGCTCGGCGAGGTGTCGCCGGTCACCGCGACGTCTCCGGACCTCGAGCTGCCCATCGAGGAGCTCGACCTGTCGGAGCGTCCGCGCAACTGCCTGAAGCGAGCGCGCGTCGACTCGATCGGCCAGCTCGTGCAGAAGACCGAGGACGACCTGCTCGCGATCACGAACTTCGGCCAGAAGTCGCTCGACGAGGTGATCCAGAAGCTCGACGAGCGCGGGCTGTCGCTGCGGATCAAGGACTGAGCGATGCCGGCACCGAAGAAGGGCCCGCGCCTCGGCGGTGACCCGCATCACCAGCGCCACCTCATGGCGAACCTCGCGGCGTCGCTGTTCGAGGGCGAGGGGATCATCACGACGGTGGCGCGCGCGAAGGCGCTCCGGCCGTACGCGGAGAAGCTGATCACCAAGGCGAAGAAGGGCGGTATTCACCGCCAGCGTCAGGTCGTCGCGGTCATCCACGACGTCGACGCCACGCACAAGCTCTTCACCGACATCGCACCCCGGTACACGGACCGCAACGGCGGCTACATCCGGATCCTGAAGCTGGGCCCGCGCCCGGGCGACAACGCGCCCATGGCGCGCATAGAGCTCGTCTGAGACGCTTGGGGCGTGAGCCTCTTCGAGAGCGTCGAGGGTCCCGCGAAGTGCCGGCTCGTGTTGGCGTACGACGGAACCGGATTCCACGGCTTCGCCGCGCAGACGGAGCAGCGAACCGTCGCCGGCGTGCTGGGTGCCGCCATAGAGAAGGTGACGCGCCACGAGGTCGAGATCGCCTGTGCGGGCCGCACCGACGCCCGGGTCCACGCGTGGGGGCAGGTCGTCTCGTTCGAGGCGATCCCCGGTCTGGACCCGGATCGTCTCCAGGCGTCGCTCAACAAGATGCTCGGCCCGGAGCTGGCGGTCCGCTCGGCAGAGCTCGTTCCCGCGTCGTTCGACGCGCGTCACGACGCGGAGTGGCGTTCCTACCGCTACACGGTGGTGAACCGCCCGGTCGCTGATCCGTTTCGCGCCCGGTACGCATGGCACGTACCCGAGACGCTCGACCTGCGCACGATGACGCTCGCGGCCGATCCGTTCATCGGGGAGCACGACTTCCGCTCCTTCGGGCGCCCGAGTCAGGAGGGCGCACCCATGACGCGGCGCGTGTACGAGTCGCGCTGGTGCCAGATCGACGACGGCGTGCTGCGGTACGAGATCCGCGCAGGCTCGTTCGTGTGGCAGATGGTGCGCTCGATCGTCGGCACGCTCGTCGACGTCGGTCGCGGCCGGCTGCGCAGCGGCGACATGCTCGCCATCCTGCGAGCCCGTGACCGCGCGCGTGCCGGGCAGGTTGCGCCGCCGCACGGCCTGTGCCTCTGGGAGGTCGGCTACCCCGGCTACGAGACGCCGAGGTAGATGAACCCGTAGCCCTCGTCGCGGAAGGTGAGACCCGCCTCGCGCAGGTTGACCCCCCAGTCGCCTCGCACCTCGGGATCGTTCTCCTCCATCCCGTGGTCGGCAACGAGGACGAATGCGGTGTCGTCGAACGCGCCGGCCCGCTCGACGGCGTCCAGGATCGTGCCGACGCGTGCATCCGAGTCGCGGATCGATGCGGCGGCCATCTCGGAGTGCGGACCGCCTTCGTGCATCGCCGAGTCCGTGAGCGTGAAGTTGCACCACATGAACCGCGGCTTGGGACAGGTCACGTCGCGGTAGCTGCCCGCCCAGATCCCGCACGCCTGATCGACGCACATGTGGTCGACGACCGATGACCACGAGTAGTCCTTCGAGGGCCGTACGAACCGCTCTGTCGTGTGCGGCAGGCCGAAGGGATCGTCGGGGATCGGGGGAACCTCACCGCGGCGGAAGAAGTCGAACGTCGAGTAGCCGGCGCCGATGTCGCATGGCTCGTTGACCGACGCGGTGAACGCATCGGGCCACGTCCGCACGACCGTGTCGTGGATCGACTGCGTGCCGGGCGTGATCGACTGCATCGCCCATGGCCAGGTCTTCGACGAGTTGGTGATGATCTGTTTGGCCTCGAGCCGGTCCCACCAGGCGTTGTGGAGGATGCCGTGGTGGCCCGGCAGGCGGCCCGTGATGATCGACGTGTGGTTCGCGAGCGTGACCGTCGGCAGCCCGGCCATCGCGCCGTGCCGGTAGGCCGTGCCCATCTCGATCAGTCGCGCCACGTTCGGAGCCTCGCCGCGCGCGGCCATGTCGTACAGGACGTTCGGGTTCGTGCCGTCCCAAAGGAAGCCGACCACGTGTCGCGGACGGCCGGCCCCGGTGTCGAGGACGTCGGCTCGTACCTCTCCGTCCTGTCCGTCGAGGTAGCGGCGCTCTTCCGCCGGCAGAGGTGCACAACCGAGGAGCGCCGCGATCGTCGGAGCGACGTCGACGAGCCGGCAGGAGCGGTCGACCAGACCGTCGTTGCGAACGCCCTTGCCCGCGATCACGAACGGCGCCCGCGCCTGGACGACGTCGAGCGATCCGTGCTCGCCGATGTGGCCGCCCTGGTCCTCCCAGTTGTGCGCGGCCGAGTGGATGACGCAGAGATCTGGGGCATCCGGATGGTCGAAGAGCTGTGCGATCGAGTCGAACGCGTGCGGGTAGGCGTTGTGCGAGCGGTGCGGGTGCTTGTGCGACAGCTCCGCGTCGAGCGACGCGAACCGGTCGGTCGACTGGTCCGCGAGCGGGTCGGCGCCCGCCGTACCCGTCCGGGCGTAACCACCGGTGCCGTCGGAGGCGCGCCGGAACGTGACGGAGCCGTCGTGGCTGTGCGCCTCGTACTGCCCGTCACGCGCCAGGACGACCATCTCGACGATCGGATCGAGATCGTCGGAGAGCAGGACCTCGAGGGCTCTGTCCGCGTCCATCCCGCCGGAGGCTAGCTGTGCCCGGTCCCGGCAATTGGTGCTCGGCTTTGCCCGCCGGAGCCTCTCCGCTACTCTTTTACCTCGCGTTCCTCCCGATCTCGGGTGAGGCGCCGCCCCGGAGCACAGCCCCCGAGCGAGCAGGACATCGTGCGCACGTACACCCCCAGAGCATCAGAGATCCATCGCGTCTGGCACGTCATCGACGCCGACGGCATGGTGCTGGGTCGCGTCGCGACCGAGGTGGCGCGTCTGCTGCGAGGGAAGCACAAGCCGATGTACACGCCGCACCTCGACACGGGCGATCACGTCATCGTGGTCAACGCCTCGAAGCTCGACGTCTCGCTGAGCAAGGCGTCCGGCAAGCAGTACTACCGCCACTCCGGCTACCCGGGCGGGATCCGCTCCGAGAACCTCGAGTCGCTGATCCAGCGCCACCCCGACCGCGTGGTCAAGCTCGCGGTGCGTGGCATGCTCCCCAAGAACCGGCTGGGCCGCTCCATGCTCAAGAAGCTGCGCGTGTACGCCGGACCGACCCATCCCCACGCGGCGCAGCAGCCGCAGCCGTACGCGCTCGCGAGCAACAAGCCGCAAGCCTGAACCCGAGGAACCAGCAGTGTCGAAGCCACTGATCCAGACGACCGGACGACGCAAGGAGTCCGTCGCACGCGTGCGGTTGCGCCCGGGCACCGGGAAGCTGGTGATCAACGGCCGCGACATCGAGCAGTACTTCTGCATCGCGACGCACCGCATGTCGGCAACCGAGGCGCTGCGCGTCACGCAGACTGCCGACGTGTACGACGTCGACGCCACCATCCACGGCGGCGGGGTCAGCGGCCAGGCAGGTGCGCTCGGCCTGGGCATCGCCCGCGCGCTCGTCACGCTCGACGCGGAGGCGCGCCCGGCGCTCAAGAAGGCCGGCCTGCTGACGCGGGACGCACGCGAGAAGGAACGGCGCAAGTACGGGCTCAAGAAGGCCCGCAAGGCGCCGCAGTACTCGAAGCGGTAGCGGC
>DATBHZ010000046.1:0-5708 GCA_036557185.1 Acidimicrobiia bacterium
GGGTCCTCGAAGATGAGGTTGCCCGGTGGGAGCTCGATGTTCGCCTGGATCAGCTCGAGGATGCCGCCGCGCCCCGAGATGAAGCGCTTCGCGTCGACGAGCCCGGCCTCGCAGTCCGCGTGCCGCGTGACCGCGTAGAAGTCGAGCTTGTCGTTGTGGTAGAGCGGCGCCTCGTCGCGCATGCGTTGGTACAGCGGGTACGGATCCATCATGTTGATGGCCGTGTACGGGTCGTAGTACAGGTCAGACATCCCTGGCTCCTTGCTCGGACGCCGATTTCGCAGCATAGTGCTGGCACCAATTCAGGGAGAGGGGCCCATGGCGCTGTTGGAAGGCAAGGTCGCGGTCATCACCGGTGCCGGCTCCGGCATGGCGAAGGCCTCGGTGAAGCTGTTCGCAGCCGAAGGCGCTCGCGTCATCGCGGCTGACATCAGCGGCGCCGAGAAGGATGTCGCCGCCGAGGTCGGAGACGCCGTGGTGCCGGTGCACTGCGACGTCACGCAGGAGGCGGAGGTCGAGGGGCTGATGCGCTCCGCGATCGACGAGTTCGGAAAGCTCGACGCGGTCTTGAACGTCGCGGGGATCGGCGACGCCGCCATGATCGCCGACATCACCATGGAGCATTACGACCGCGTGATGGACATCGATCTGCGTGGCGTCCTGCTCGGCACGAAGCACGCGGTTCGCACGATGCTCGACCAGGGCGCTGGAGGAGCCATCGTCAACTGGTCGTCGATCGGAGGCTTGAACGCATCGCCGTTCACCGGCGTGTACTCGGCGGCGAAAGCGGGGGTCATCTCCGTGACGAGGACGGCAGCTGTCGAGTACGCCGAGAAGGGCATTCGGGTGAACTGCGTCTGTCCCGGTTACATCAAGACCGAGGGCATGGGTGCGACGCTCGATCACTACCCGGGCGCCGCAGAGCTCACGCCGATGAAGCGGCTCGGCCAGGCACACGAGATCGCCGAGGTTGCCGCCTTCCTGTGCTCCGATCGCGCGTCGTTCGTTACCGGCGCCATCATCCCCATCGACGGTGGCCGGAGCATCCTGATTCCGTGAACGCACCCGCCGCGCGGTATGTCGGTGCGCGCGTCCAGCGGGTCGAGGATGCGCGGCTCCTGACGGGCCACGGCACATACGTCGACGACATCGCTTTGCCCGGCATGTTGCACGCTCGGTTCGTGCGCAGCCCGTTCGCGCGGGCGACGATCGGGCAGATCGACGTGTCCGCAGCGCTGGCGATGCCGGGCGTGCGCTACGTGTTCACCGCCCCGGATCTCAATCCCGACGCGAAAGAGCAGTGGCACACGTCGATGGGACGCGACGGCCCGGAGACCCCGCGCCCGCCGCTCGCGGAGGACGAGGTCCGGTTCGTCGGCGACCCGGTTGCGCTCGTCGTCGCCGAGACGCTCCCCATCGCGCACGACGCTGCCGATCTCGTCGTGGTCGACTACGACCCGCTCCCGGCCGTCGTCGACTACACGAGCGCGGCCACGCTCGACGAGCTGGTCCACGCGGCGCACGGCTCCAATGTCGTCGCCGAGATGGCCGGGCTCCCCCTCGACGCGCTGCAGCAAGAGCTCGATACGGCCGAGCACGTCGTGACCGAGACGATCTACCAGCACGCGTACGTGCCTGCTCCGCTGGAGTGCCGCGGCCTGATAGTCGACTACTCGCCTGCCACGGGCGAGATGACGATCCACTCCGCGACGCAGTCCCCGCACGAGGTGCGGTTGTTCTGCTCGCGCCTCCTCGGGATCCCCGAGCATCGCGTCCGCGTCATCATGCGCGACACCGGTGGCGGCTTCGGCCAGAAGGTCCTCGTGCAGCGTGACGAGATGTGCCTCATGCTCGCCGCGCTCAAGGTCGATGCGCCGGTCAAGTGGGCCGAGGACCGGCGCGAGAACCTGCTCGCGGCGGGCAAGTCGCGCCAGGAGCACGGCGTGTCGACGATGGCGTTCGACGGGGAAGGCCTGATCACAGCCGCCCACATCGACCTCGTCCAGGACTGCGGCGCGTATCCGAGCCCCTGGCCGCTGATGACCGCCGCCGCGGTCGGCGTCTTCTTTCCCGGGCCGTACCGGGTGCCGCGCGCGGGGTTCTCGGTGCAGACCGTGTACACGAACACCGTGGGGCGCACCGCGTATCGCGGGCCCTGGCAGTTCGAGACGCTCGCACGCGAAGTGCTGCTCGACATCGCTGCCCGCAGGATCGGCATCGATCCGGCCGAGCTGCGTCGGCGGAACATCTTGAAGCACGACGAGCTGCCGTATCGGAACCCGAACGGCATGACGTACGACAGCATCTCGCCCCACGAGACGCTCGAACAGGCGCTCGAGATCCTCGGCTACGACGCGTTCCGCGCCGAACAGGCTGCCGAGCGCGAGCAGGGTCGCTATCTCGGCGTCGGGATGTCCGCCTACGTGGAGCCTTCGACGCCTGGATACGGCTCCTACGGGACGGAGGCGGCGACGATCCGCATCGAGCCGTCGGGCATGATCAACGTGTACATCGCCGGCGGGTCGACGGGAAACAGCATCGAGACGACCGTTGTGCAGCTCGCGGCCGACGCGCTCGGGGCGGACCTTGCAGACGTTCACACGATCCAGGGCGATACGGCCGTCACGGGCTTCGGCGCCGGCGCAGCGGGGAGCCGCAGCGGCTCGATGACGGCGGGCGCGATACGCGAGACGGCGCGCATCCTGCGCGAACGCATCTGCGCGATCGCGGCGCACAGGCTCGAGGCTTCTGCCGACGACATCGAGCTCTCCGAGAGCCGGGCCTTCGTGCGTGGCACGCCTGCAATCGGCATCTCGCTCGCCGAGATCGCGAATCTCGCATACTTCCAACCACAGGCGCTTCCCGGCGACGTGCCGGCCGGGCTCGAAGCAAGCGCACGCTACGCGGCGACGAACGCATCGATCTGGGTGAACGCGACCCACGTGTGCACGTGCGAGGTCGACACGGCGACAGGAGCCGTGCAGCTGCTGCGTTACATCGTGAGCGAGGACTGCGGCCCGATGATCAACCCCGACGTCGTCGAGGGCCAGATCGCGGGCGGGGTGGTGCAAGGCATCGCAGGCGTGCTGTTCGAGCACCTCGCGTACGACGACGACGGGAACCCGCTGGCGACGAGCTTCCTGGACTACCTCGTGCCGTCGGCCGCGGAGGTCCCCTCTATCGAGTACGGCCACATCGAGACGCCGAGCCCCGGCCCCGGCGGCGTGAAGGGCGTCGGCGAGGGCGGCGCCATCGGTGCACCGGCTGCGGTCGTCAACGCCGTGGCCGACGCGCTCGCGCCTCTCGGCGTCACGCTCACCCGCCTACCGCTGTCACCGGCGCGCATCATGGAAGCGTTGAACGGCGCGCAACGCTGAGGTTCACTCGCGTCCGCGGTAGTCGACCTGGCCCGTCGCCAGGGCGGCAAAGAAGCCACCGTCGATGTCGAGGTTCACGCCGTTGACGTAGCCGGCGGCGGCCGAGCCGAGGAAGGCGAGCGTCGACGCGACCTCACGTGGCGATACGGCCCGACCGGCCATCTCCCGAATGTTCCAGTCGACGATCTGGTCGCTGGTCGTGGCCCGGAAGTCGCGGAGCAACGGCGTGTCGATCGGGCCGGGGCAGACGGCGTTCGTCCGCACACCGTGTCGCATCGTTTCGCGTGACGAGCGGAGGGTGTACCGCTCGACGACCTCCTTCGAGAAGTTGTACGGACCCTGGCCGAGCGTGTCGGCGTGGTCGTCGAACCATTGCAGCGAAAGGCCCCACGAGTCGGCGATGTCGACGGCCAGGAGCTCGTCGATCACGTCGGCACGCTTGCGCCACAGGTTCCCGGCGGTCGACGCGGTGTGAACGATCGCGCCGCCCTCGGGCATGCGGTCGAGGAGACTCTCCGACAGCGTGCGCAGTGCGAGGTAGTTGACGCCGATCACGGTGTGCGGGGGTTGGGTGTCGGCGACGCCTGCGTTGTTGAACAGCGCGTGCACCGGGCCGTCGACCTCGCCGATCGCGGCGCGCACGGCGGTCTCGTCGGCGAGGTCGGCCTTCACGAAGGCCTGACACGGTCCGTCCGGTCGCGCGAGGTCGAGGACGGTGACGTGCTCGGCGTCCAGCTCGGCGAGCACCTCGAGCAGGGCCGCGCCGACCCCGCGCGACCCTCCGGTGACAACGACGCGGCGGCCCGTGTATGCGAAAGGTTGCGTCACGCTGCGCCTCGTCCTCCGTAGATCATGAACTCGAGCAGGTTGTCGTCCGGGTCGCGCACGTACACGCTCGATGCGGTCTCGCGGCGGCCGCCCACGCGCTCGACGGGACCTTCCTCGGTCGCGACGTTGTTGACTCGCAGGAGCTCGGCGAGATCGTCGGGGCTGCCCTCCCACACGAAGCACAAATCGCCGCACGGCGGGGTCGCGGCCGGGGCCCGAAGCGTGAACTCCTTCCGGCGCCACAGGTCGGGCCGATGGAAGTTGATCATCTGCGCCCCCGCGTGGACACACACGACCGCCTTCTGCTCGTCGACGTCGAAGCCCATGCCCCGATAGAAGCGCACCATCGCATCGGTGTTCCGCATCGGGAGCGACACGTGGTCGATGGCAGCGATGTGTCCCGCTCGTCCGGTCATCCGACGGGGAAGCCGTAGAGCTGCGCGCAGTTGGTCGCGGTGATCTTGCGGACGTCCTCTGCGGGCAACGCACCGAGCGTGGTGTCGATGGCGTGGCGGGAGTTCGGGAACGTGCTGTCGGTGTGGGGATAGTCCGACGCCCACATGCACGAGTCCGCGCCGACCAGGGGGATGAACCGCTCGGCGAGCGGTTCGTGCTCGAAGGTCAGGATGACTTGGCGGCGCACGAGCTCGCTGGGCGGCACGCTCGGCGCGTAGTCGAGCTGCTCGCGCAGCTCGTGCCACTCGCCGTCCATGCGAGTGAGGAAGTACGCCGGCCAGCCAACACCCGACTCGGCGAGCACCAGGCGCAGCCCCGGATGACGTTCCAACGCTCCCGAGAACACCATCGTGGCAAGCGGCTCGTCGAGCTGCATCGGGAGCAGCGTCGCGAACGCCGCCGACTGCCACTTGCCGACCTGGTAGCTCAGCCTCGGCGAGATGCCTCCGTTGATGTGGAAGCTGATCGGGAGCCCGGTGGCCGCGGCCGACGCCCAGAGGCGGTCCCACGCGGGATCGCCGAGATCGATGCTGAACGCGTCCACGATCGCGCCGCGGTGCCCGATCGACGCGCATCGCTCGAGCTCGGTCGCGGCGGCCTCCGGCGAGTGGAACGGCAAGAACGCGAGCGCGCACAGACGATGCGGTGCGGCGGCGTTGAAGTCCTCCGCCGCCCAGTCGTTCCACGCGGCGAACGACGCTTCCTGCAGCTCGGGCTCAGCGATCGGGAACCCGAGCGAGAGGGGTCCGTACACCACGGATGCGGCGAGACCGTCGCGGTCCATGTCCTCGAGGCGGAGGTGGGGCGTCCCCGCGCGGTAGCCGTCGTCCTCGATGCCGGCGCGGCCGATCGCGCTCAGCTTTCGGACGAGCTCCTTGTTCTTCGGCATGCCGCTGCGTCCGATGACACGGCCCTCGCACACCCATTGGCGGCCCTTGCCCTCGTCGATGACCCGCGGCCCGCGCCCGGCCAGCCTGCGAGGCAGCCGCGACTCCCACACGGTGGGCGGCACCGCGGAGAGGTCGAGGTGGTCGTCACAGGAGTAGA
>DATBHZ010000047.1:0-2090 GCA_036557185.1 Acidimicrobiia bacterium
CCGCACGGACCGCTGACGAGGCACCGTCCGCGCCCACCACCAGATCGCCCCACTCCAGCAGCGAGTCCAACGGGGGCGCCTCGCAGGAGAACCGGATCTCGACGCCAAGCGACAACGCCCGCTGCTGCAGGATCCCCAGCAGCTCCCGCCGGCCCAACGCAGCGAACCCGTGTCCGCCCGATCGGGTCACGGTCCCTCGGTAGCCGATATCGATGTCGGTCCAGCGCGCGAACTGCTCCGCGATCGACCAGTACGACTCCGGATCCGCGTGCTCGAACACCGTCAGCGTCTCGTCGGAGAACACGACCCCGAACCCGAACGCGTCCGTCGGCGCGTTGCGCTCGAAGACCGTGACCTCCCAGTCGGGCCTGACCTTGCGGATCAGGATCGAGAAGTAGAGCCCGCCGGGCCCGCCACCGACAACCGCGATGCGCATCGGCTCACACGCCGAGGTCTGAGAGGTGCTCGTACTTCAGCGCGAGCCCGGTCACGGCGTTGTGCATCAGAGCGAGCGCGGCGCGCACGTTGGCGTGCGCGTTGGGCGGCAGATCCTCGCCGCACAGCGACTTGAGCTCCTCGTACACCGCCAGCAGCCGCGACTCGGGCTCGGTGAGCTCGGATCCGAGTAGATCGACGGTCATCCTCCCACCCCCACTGGCGAGTCGCGCAGGTCGACGGTGCGTTTTGCCTTGAGCTCGAAGCGGGGCAGCTCGCCGGGGCCTGCGTAGGCGATGCGGAAGTTCAGGCCCTCGTGCGCGTGTGACAGACGGCGGTGCAGGTCGGCGCTCATCGCGTCCCACTTGTCCATGGGCCAGTCGGGCTTCATCTCGACCCGCAACGTGATCTCGTCGCGGATTCCCTCGTGGGAGATGACCGTCTGGAACTCGTCGATCTGGGGGAACTCGCGGACGATCGCCTCGATCGCGCGCTGGTACACATTCGTGCCGCGGACGATCTTCATGTCGTCGACGCGACCGAGGATGCCGCCCTCGTAGATGTCGAAGCCGCGGCCGCACGCACACCGGGAAGCGGGCACCTTGCAGACAAGGTCGCCGGTGCGGTAACGGATCAGCGGGATCGCGCCGCGCCCGAACGAGGTCACGACCCGCTCACCGCGCTCCCCGTAAGCCACCGGCTCCAAAGTTGCCGGGTCGACGACCTCCTCGATCATGTTGTCCTCGATGATGTGGGTCCCGCCCGGCTGGTGGGAGCACTCGAACACCATGATCGTGCCGATCTCGGTCATGCCCGCCGTGTCGTACGCCTTCGCTCCCCACTGCTCCTCGATCAGCGCTTTGGTCTGGGGGATCGAGCCCGCCGGCTCGCCCGACAGGATCAGCCGCTGCACCGCCGAGCCGCGCAGGTCCAGCTCCTGGATCTGCGCCTCCTGGGCGAGCCGCAGCGCGTACGTCGGGGTCGAGGCGACCACGGTCGCGCCAAAGTCAAGGATCTGCCGCACCCGCGCTTCGGTCGGCTGCGCGCCGCCCGGCACATTGAGCACGCCCATCTTCTCCATCGCGTAGTGCAGGCCCCAGAAGCCGATGAACGACCCGTACCCGAACGCGATGTAGGCAGTGTCGGTCGGCCGCACGCCACAACCCCACAGCGCGTAGCACCACATCTCCGCGATCCACGCCCAGTCCTTGCGCGAGTCCAGCGCGCGCAGGGGCCCGCGCCCGGTGGTGCCCGACGTGGTGTGTACGCGGATCGCGCCGTCACCTCCGATCGCGGGAATCTCCCCGTAGGGTGGGCGCGCATCCTGGGAAGACATCCAGTCGTCGCGGGTCAGGACCGGCAGTCGCCGCAGGTCCGAAATTGACTCAAGCGACGAGGGTTCGAACCCGGCCTCGGCGAACTTGCGCTGGTACCACGGGCTGCGGGCAGCGGCCCATTCGCACTGGCGGCGCAGCTTTGCAAGCTGAAGAGCCTCGAGTCGCTCGCGCCCCAGCGTCTCGGTCTTCGGGTTCCAGTACGGGGTGTCGCCAGCCAACCGATCCTCCGGTTCGATAATACCTAACATTGCTCCCGGCTTCTATGTCGAGTATCGTCGCGACGCGTGAGCTGGCACTTCGATTTCGACGTGAGCGATG